>SYJV01000533.1 GCA_005798335.1 Planctomycetaceae bacterium
CAGGCGTATGTCAATCCAGGCTCTCACTCGCTTGCGCTTCGGGCTTGTACTGGTATATTCCCATCTGCCGCTCGCCTAAAAACCCGATGGGTTAGCGAGTGTGGCCGATATCGGAACGTGAGCCGATGCATTCACAAGGCTTGCCGGTTTCAAAACGTGAAACTTAATCGACGGAGATTCGTACCATGACTCAGTTACTGAATCAAATTCACACAGTTCGGGCTCGCCAACAACGAGAGTGGGTCTGGTCGTGTTTGTCGTGGGTCATGGTTGTCGGCGGAGCGGTTTCGTGCGCAGTGGGACTGGCCAGGTTGGCGATGCCCGGTTCGTTTAGCTGGACTTGGATCGTGGCCCCAGTGATTTTGGGAGCTGGTGCCGGGGTCGTCTACTCGTTTGCAACTAAGCGTTCGAAGAGGCAAGCGGCCTTTGCCATCGATCAAGTTTGCAAACTGAAAGATCGTACGCAGACGGCACTCCAATTCATTCAAGCGGCTGACGTTGATCCGCTGCGACGTTTGCAAGTCGAAGATGCCGAACGCCATGCCGCAGCGATAAACCCGAAACAAGTTGTGCCGATTCGCCGACCGCGGTTGTGGGCACTGGCGATTTCACTGACCGCGGCGGCTGCTGCATTGATATTTCTATCGAATCCTGCCAAGGAAGTTCAAGCATCTCAGCAAACCAACGCTGTCGTCGAAATGCAAGCCGATCGCATCGACGAGGAATTGAAAGAACTGGAACAACTGTTAGCGGAGGAAAAGACACCGGAGTTGGAACAGGTCGTCGAGGAACTCAAGCTACTGGCTGAACAATTGAAGCAACCCGATGTCGATCCAAAAGAAGCATTGGCTAAGTTGTCGCAAGCGGAAGCGACGCTGCAACAGATTCAAAAGCAATTGAGTGACACTCAGGCCGCAGCCGAATTGCAAGAAGTCGGTAAGGCACTATCGCTCTCCGAAGCCATGGCAGCCGCTGGCCAGGCCTTGTCGAAAGGCGAACTGCAAAAAGCTGCCGAGCAATTGGAGAAACTCGAGATGCCCGAATTGGATCGCCAAACCGAAAAGGCGATTACTGAAAAGCTCGCCAATTTGAATCAGGGCAATCAGGACGGTGCTCCCAAAACGAAGTCGCAAGAGTCGGCCGCTCAAGTCAGCGAAGGATTGTCCCAAGGCAACCGCGGGAAGTTCAGCGACGGCATGAAAGGGTTGGCTAGCGAAGCTCGTAAACAAGGAAACCGTAAGAAGCTCTCCGATTTGCTAAGAAAGCAATGCCAATGCTTGAGCGAGTGCAAGAGTCAGTGCGAAGGTGAATGTCGCAATCAAGCTGAATCTATCAAGAAAGGCGGGACAAAGGCAGGCACCGCAGCCAGCGGTAATCAGCCGGGAGAAAAAACGTCCAAGTTTAATGCTAAGCCAAAGATGGATATTAAGGGTCAAGAGTCGAATTCGGGCGAATCCGAAGTGGAAACTGAAACTGGTAACGAGCAACAGCAGGAGGCCGTCCGCGCTTATCGCGAAAAGGCTGGGCAGTACGAAGCCCTCAACGAATCGGTGCTCGAACTAGAGTCCATCCCCTTGGGGCATCGGCAGACGATTCGAAAGTACTTCCAAATGATCCGCCCGAGCGATTCCGAAACCGACGCCGTCAACACATCCACGAAGGAATCGAAATAGGCGACGAGTGCTTACCGTGGGATAAAAAAGGCGCTTACCAAGTGTCCGAGCCATTCCCGACAGAGATCCTGCTCAAGGCTTCGCGATTTCAAATCGAGAGAGTATCTAGGGTATTGCGCGATGGAACGGTTTTTTCCCGTGAAATCGTGCGCCACCCAGGGGCTGTTGTTATCTTGCCGATACTGCAGGATGGACGCATTTGCTTGATTAAGAACTTCCGTATTACAGTCAATCGAGAGTTATTGGAATTGCCCGCTGGGACACTTGAGCCGGGCGAACCGCCGATCGAAACTGCTGGCCGTGAATTAATCGAAGAGACCGGGTATCGCGCCGGGAAAATTGTTCCCTTGTGCGAGTTCTTTATGTCGCCGGGAATTCTTGACGAGCACATGTATGCATTTGTGGCGACTGACCTAGTTGCCGGTGACCCCGCGCGAGAAAAAGGCGAGGAAATTGCGAACCACTTGGTTGCTATGGTCGAACTGGATCGACTCATGCGCGATGGATACATTCAAGATTCAAAGTCCCTTTCGGTAATCTTGTATTACCTTAGGTTCGGGCCGCCGTGTAAAACTGGCACGATGAAAATCTGATCGCAGAAATGCAATGCGAACGGTCCACCCAGCTCTTTCTTAACCATTAACCAGAAAAAACTCATATGCGCAGCAAATTTCTTGCGATCGCAAACGTGGCGCTAATGATGATCACGTCGACACTTCTGGCGGAAGTGCATGACGAGAGAGAATTCCGCTTGTACCCCGCCGATACTACCGAGTGGAAAGCAGGCCCGCCGTCACTGCCGCCTGGCGCGAGGATTGCCGTGTTAGAAGGCGATCCTGGCAAGGAGGGACCGTTTGTGTTTAGAGTGAAGGTGCCAGATGGCTACCGCATCCCACCTCACACTCATCCCAAAACAGAACGAGTCACAGTAATCTCAGGAATTTTCAATATCGGCATGGGAGAGAAGTTTGACGCTACACTCACTCAGCCGATGCCCGCTGGGACATACGGTTACTGGGAAACTGGCATGAAACACTTTGTATGGACCAAAGGGGAGACGGTCGTGCAGTTCCATGGAATTGGGCCATGGAAAATTGAATACGTGAACCCAGACGACGATCCACGGAATAAAAATACAAGAAAGAATTCGCAGTAATCGGACTCGACAGTAGTGCGACTGACCAAAAAATGAGTACGAGATTGGTCTAGGCACAGCCGATGCCACATAAAGAGCTGAGGCGCAGGGACTTGAACCCCAACTAACGGAGCCAGAATCCGTTGTGCTGCCAATTACACCACGCCTCAAATTTCGTCGCGCCGCCGAAAATTTTCGGGGACGGAATGTATGCAGGTTAGAATACGTTGCGCCATTGGTCAAGCCCCGGCGCCACGATTCCCTAATACGCAAAATTCGCATTTTGATGCAGAACGGAATATTCGATTAGATATCCCATTTAATAAATTCTAAAGCAGCTTCGCCAGAGATTTTCGGAATTGCGCGCAGCGGCACTATAATTTATAGTCGGGTCCAATGGGCTCCAAGAAAGTGAGCCGTTGGCACTAACCGGCACTAACCTCGGGAGCCAAAGTTACTGTGCCCAGACGAATCTTCCGCGCAGACTCCCAAAACAGCGCAAAGTTCTTTGTAGGCGAAGGCAATTTGGTCAAGGCAATCTTGGCTGGTGAAATCGTTCAAACTAATGGAAATGGGATAGCATCGCTGGATGACATCGCGCAACTTGTCGGCCAAGTGTTCGTTCAACCTGAGTCGAGCCGGCATTTGAGACAGCGTTCGACTATCAGCCGGAATTCTCAATCGCAAGCAAGCTGGGCCGCCACCGCCCGACATGCTCTGGTCTAACGCGACGAACTTCGTTTCGGCAATTGGTATATTAGGATCGCTCACGAACGATTCGATTAAGCACCGCGCATTGGTAATCGACTGGCATTGAGATGGGCAGATCATTACGCTCTCGTTTGGATTCGATGTAACGGGCGAAACGATTTGGCTGTTGAAGACGTAGGACTTCACTGCGTCTGACAATGACAACTCGCTGTCGCTGACAACGCGTCGAATCAAGAGATGACCGGTATGTTGCTCAAACGCGGTCTCCAGTCGCTGCAGCTCTGCATCGCTGTCGATGTAAGCTCGTTCGTGGTGAATTAGCAGATCCTTGTGACTGGTGGCGATCACATCGTTATGAAATACACCAGCGTCAATCGCGTCGGGATGTTGCTGCAGGAAAAACGTCGTGGTCGATTTCAGCCGATGTCTTCGGGCGATCGCATGGCAGGCGGCCAGCGATTGCCGCGCGGCAAATCGATGGGATGAGCGAGCACTGCCTCGCTCGCCATATACGAAAACATTAAATCCAATCTCCAAATTGAAATCCGACAACCGCATATGATTTGCGGCGCCTTCGTCGCGCAGAGGCACAATCGCCGGCAGAGGATCGTGAACGGTATGAAATTTGGGAATGGAAAAAAGTTCTCGAAACTGCCTGGCCCGATCGAAACACTCGGTCGCACGATGCCTACTGCTGATCAAGTTCGCTGGAGTAAAGTGGTAACATCCGTCTGTGCTGTCGACCGCAGGAGTTACTGTGGCCGAATTCGCAGCCCACATGAATGCGCTGCTAAACGCACTGGACAAAGCCTGTGTGTCGATTTGTGCGGCTTGGGCAAATTGTTGGCGTGACGATCCCTCGAATCCAAGTTGTGAAAAGATCCGCTCGTCCGGCCGAACCAGCGGCGGGAGAACAAATTGAGGTAAACCTAATTTGGCCACGAGGTTGGCTTTTTCTACACCTTCCAAAGCCGCAGCGCGAGGATTGGCTGGCCGAAATCGATGTTCGAGCGAAGCAATATTTCCAACTCCCAAGCCACCGAAGTGATGCGATGGGCCGACCAACGCATCGATGTTTACTTCCACGAGCATGCTTGGCCAACCTCGTCCAGTCCAGGCATCAATTTACGAGCTTCGCTGAGTTCATGGCTTTCCAGCGAAGCTACCGGATAACTGCAATAATCAGCCGCAAAGAACCCGCTTGGTTGATGATTGCCACTGGCTCCGATGCCGCCAAACGGCAATCGTCCGCTGGCTCCCGTGGATTGACGATTCCAATTCGCGACTCCCGCGCGAACCCGATGAAGAAAGTAGTGAAAATCGTCGACCCTTTCGGTGATCAGTCCCACTGCTAAGCCATATTCAGTTCGATTGGCCAGCTCGATTGCGTCGTCAAATGTCCTGGCCCGCTGGATCGAAAGCAATGGGCCGAAATGCTCGTCGTCCTCAAGTGGCAGGCCTGTAACATCGATCAGCCCTGGGCTCAGAAGTGAACTGTGAGAGGATAACAGCTCCATGTTGAGCACGACGCTGGCACCTGCCTGCCGCAGCTTTTCTTGGGCTGCAAGCATGCGTTCGGCTTGCTGCTGTCGGATAACTGGCCCCATGAATGGCTGTGGGTGGTCCAGTGGATATCCAACGCGGATCTTGCCCACCAGTTCCTTCAATCGCAAGATAAATCGGTCGGGCTGTGCCTGTTCTGTGAGAATCAACCTTCGAGCGCAAGTGCAGCGTTGACCGGACGTGATAAACGCCGAATGAATCACTGTGATGATAGCCAGATCTAGATCTTGTAGTTTGTGCACAACCAGCGGATTATTGCCACCCATTTCAAGCGCCAGAACTTTATGCGGCTTGCCGGCAAATGCGCGATGCAAACTTTCACCTGCCCGACGGCTGCCAGTAAACAGTACACCTGCGACGCGATCGTCAGCAACCGCTGCTTGTGCAATACTCGCGTCACCGTGCACGAGATTGATGACTCCATCGGGAAGGTTGGCACGCTGCCAAGCCTGCACCAGCCATTGTCCAACTCCTGGCGTTAGCTCGCTGGGTTTAAACACAATTGTATTGCCTGCCAAAATCGCTGGTACTATGTGGCTGCCAGGCAAATGAGCGGGCAAATTAAATGGACCCAAGACCAACATAATTCCGTGCGGGCGAAAACGAGTCACTGCCAAGTAATCGCCTTGCTGCTCAGTAGTTGTCCAACGTCGTGCGAGCAATGCGTCGATCGAGTTGTTAATTTTCCCAATCACTGTTCCAACTTCGAGATCGGCTTCCCAAAGTGGCTTGCCAGTTTCGCGAGCGATCAGAGCCGTCAACTCTTCGCGGCGCCCCGTCACCACTTCTGCAAAATTGCGACAGACATTCATGCGATCCTGGAGCGCAGTCTCACACCATTTCGGAAAAGCATCTTGCGCGGCACTGATCGCTTGTTGCACTTGCGAAGAACTGGCGAATCGTCCCGTCCAGACTTGCCGATCGTCGGCGAAGCTAGTACTTGCCCAATCAGAGCCATCGCCGGGCAACCAACAACTGCCAATCTTCTGCAGACCTGGGACGGGATCGGCGGGGATCATGTGCTAACCTCGTTGGTAGTGCGAGATTGTGGATGCTGCGGCAGTAAGGTCAGGGTTTGTCCAACCGACAATTCGAGTGCGGCTGCAGTCTCCGACGTAATTCGCACTCCGCCGGAAACTGCTTGAACGTGTGCCACGGTAGCACGAAATCCGCTATGGCAGTTCGCGGCAATGATCGGCGACGGCGAATCCACGTCAGCGAGTTCCACGAGCGTCGCTTGACGAGTACGCTTAACTGCGTCTATCGAATCGCGTCGGCAACGGACCACCGGGCCGCCGTCGAAGATGTCGATCATATCGCTGATCGAAAACCCCTCGGCGGTCAGCATCGCTAGCGCGGGCCTTGTTTGTGGATGCACTTGGCTGAGCACTTCCTGACCGGATTGCGGCAACAGACAAGTGTAAATGGGATGGCGCGGCATCAAGTCTTCGATAAATCGCTTGTCGACCGTCGATAGGCTGTCCGCTTGCGGAAACTCCATACGAAAAAAGTGTCGGCCGATTGCATCCCAAAATGGGCATGAGCCGTTTTCATTCACGACCCCACGCATTTCTGCGATCACCTCCGCCGCGAATCGTTTAGGGTGGCGAGCCATGAACATAAACCGAGATAGACTCAGCAGGCGACCTCGTCCTTCGCCGCGAAATTCCGGCAGTAAAAACAAGCTGCCAATCTCCGTGGGACCATCGTGAATTTTTACCAATTGCAAGGATTCGATGCGGTGAGTTATCCCCAGCAATTCTGAAGCTTGTGTTTCGACCACACGTCGGTAACTGTAGAACGGTTCATAGCCACCAGTCTTGGAGAAGATGCACGAGGTACCGACCAGCTTGCGCGATTCTAAGTCCTCCATCACAAAAACATAGAGATCGCCCGCCGCTTTCTCTGTCTTGCGAGTAAAAGCAAAATGCGACAACTCCACGCGTTCGGTCAATTGATCCTTGGAGATTTGTAGCGTCGTCAAGCCGTACGTCGCTTGCTCGATCAAGCCCCAGAGTTGGTCGATGTCGTCCAGGCGAACTGCTCGCAAGATTACCACAGCAGATCTCCGCTCCCAAGCACACTGCGTCGTCTAGAATCTGTTCAGTACATCGTCGAGAATTGCGCAGGCCATTCGAATGTTGTCGTCGGTAGTGACACCAGGAGGTGGCAGGAAGCGAATTCTCGTTGGGTCGTGCCCTGCCACAAACCCCATTAGCCCGGCAGCATACATCATATGCACCATTCGCGTCGCGTGCTCGGAGGAACCATCACCTGGAGTGAACGCGATCATCATTCCCAGACCGTATGGACCCTGGATTTTTCCAGAATGCTTGCGCGACAGTTGTTCCAAGCCATCGGCGAACACTTGATGACGCTGCATATTTCGGCCATTGGGGCCAAAGCAACCCGCACTTTCAAGTTGATCGAGGACGGCCGCCGAAGCTGCCACAGAGCTGCTGGCTGCGGTGAACGTCTGGCTGAGCACCGGTCCCTTGGGTTTCAATGATTCTCGATAAAGCGTTCCACATAACTGTGTGATTTTGCCAAAGGAAACGATATCTGCCACGTCGTTCAAACCAAAATGCTGGAACGCAAACGGTTGGCTCAAACGTGAAAAAGTTTGAATTTCGTCGAATACCACTAACAGCCCGTCTCGCTTGGCTCGGTCGATGAGCCTGCCAAAAAAATCAGTCGTTCCGGGATAATAGCCACCTTCGCCTGAAACCAACTCTAACCACAGCGCTGCGTGTTGACCGGGGTATCGGTTTAACAACTTGTCCAGTTCGCCCACAGCTCGCTGTTGGCTGGCATGCGAATAGGTCGCGTCACCATTGGGTAGGTAATCGACTGCTAACGTCGTGGGCAGTCCGGCGCGATATTGTGGTCGATCGGTAAGTTGAGCTGTCGCCAGCGTGCGGCCAGCAAAACAGTTATCGAGCGCAATGATGCGATGTGCTGGAAAACGATTGTGAAAGGCGATCTTCAGCCCATTCTCGTTCGCCATGGCACCGCTGGTGGATAGCAAGCAGTGGCCGAGCTGGGCGCCGAATCGATTCGCCAACGCCAACATGCGCTCGCAAACCACAATCGAAGGCGGATGCTGCTGCAGGTTTCCTTGCATGATCGTGTCTTCCAGCGCAGCACGAACGCTGGACTTCAACAGACTTGGATGGCTATGGCCAAGACCATGCACGCCAATACCACAAATGAAATCCAATTTGATGCTGCCGTCCGCCAACTCGACTAGCGCACCGCGCCCCAATCCACTGGCCAAGTAAGGAAAATAAGGCGCTCCGCCGCGAGCTTTTCCCAGTCGGTCGATCAACTGTTGGTAATGCTGAACTAACTGAGGCTGTGCGGTGCGCGGCACAGTGATGTTGCCTTGGGCATCGCTCAGAGCCGCCAGCAATAGTTGCATAGCTTGTTCGACTCGAGGGTCCGCTCGAAATCTCTCCGCCAGCAAACTCTCTGCATGATCTGAAGGATTCACGAACTCCATTTGCTAAATGGCTCCGATTTAAAGATGGTCAATACCTGGTAGTATCCTGCGCGGATAACGACGAGGCGAGCTTCATCGCCACTGAATTGTAGCGCCGGCGTCGGTCATGTGAATGTCTACGGCGGACCGAGTGGAACCAGTTCCCTGATCGCGTGGCCCGATGGCTTGAACGTTGGAGCCAATGATCGTATTTGCCCGCATTCGTTGGTCGATCACCATTTCCCGTAATCGCTGAAGGTATTCTGGATTGACCGCGAGCACTTGATTGACCTGGTCCGCAGTCTCGCCATACGCTTCCACGCTGACTTCGTCAAACTGGTCAACGGTGAGCTTGACGTCTAACTCGCCAGTCGCACCCGAACTGCGAAACCAATCTCGCAAGCGAATCAAAAACGCATCGAGCGATTCATTTTGACGTGCGTTAGTGTCGGGCTTCTGCGTCGGTTGATGAGCGGCGGGACGTTTGGTGGTTAATGAGCGTAGTGCATCGACGAATCCCTCGCCGATGGGCTGTGCCACGTCGGTTGCGCTCTGTACGAGTTTGTTCGCAATTGGTGTTAGGGATGCCAGAAGCGCTGGAGACAGTTGCATTCGAAGGCTACTCGTCACATTTTGACAACCAGATCGCAGTAGTTGTGCCATTCAATTTTATCGGTACATTTTGACTGGCTTGTCCAGCCAATTTGACTGGTAAACAATGAATCCTGGTACCTGCGATTGCAGGAACACTGGAAACCTGGAGAATTTAGTACCGATTCAATTCAATAGGGCGAGCGTTAGACCGGTTTTTCCAATACAAGCCCGACGCGCATGCGATTGCGTCGATCCCGCCATGCACTCGCTTGCGCGTCGGGCTCGTATTCGGACATAGTTGAACTTGGACGGCTATGGCATCGATTTTTGATCAAAAGAGAGGGATTTGTATAGCATGACGACCTCGAAACTACGTTTGCTTGTAATTGTCTATTTCAGTTTGGTAGTTTTGCTGCGGTTTGTTCCGCACGCATCGAACATGGCGGGATTTTGTGCACTAGCGTTGTTTGCTGGTTGTTACCTGAACGCCTGGCAAGGCATGATCGTCGGCTTTGGGGCAGTCGCAATCAGCGACATGATTGGCCAGTGGATGCAGATTCCGGGAATGGGGTTTTATACTCGAGAAACAATGTTGGCTGTTTACTTGGGCACCGCGCTGCCGGGCGTGCTGGGATGGTTGTTGAGCAAAATGGACTGGCGATTTGCCGCAATATCGGGTTCGCTTCTCTCTACACTAGCCTTTTTCGTGGTCACCAATTTTGCGTCCTGGCTTGACCCACTGATGAGTTACCCGCCGACTTTGGCTGGCCTAGTTCAATGCTATTTTGCTGCGATTCCATTTATGGGAGGCACATTGGCCGGCACGATGGCGTTTTCGTTAGCTTTTTTTGCCACCCATCATTGGCTGGAGAGTAGAGCAATTGCACTCAATTGCTCACAACTTGCCCCGAATTGCTCGGAACGAAGAGAGAATAAAAACGATTGAGGACAATCGCTCTACTCTCCTCATTCAGCCAGATCCATCGAGTTTTCAAGAGGGCGTCTCCATGATCAAAGCAGGCATCGCCGGCGTCGGCTTCATGGGTTGGATTCACTATCTAGCCTACCAGCGATCGACCCAAGCCAAGCTAGCCGCATTCTGTACTCGCGATTCTCGGAAACGCTCCGGAGATTGGCGAGGAATCAAGGGCAATTTTGGCCCACCCGGCGAACAAATCGATGTCAGCGCACTGCAAGTCTACGATACCCTGGAATCGATGCTTGACGACCCATCCATCGATTTGATCGACATTTGCCTTCCGCCACACTTGCATGTAGACGCGGCGCTCAAATCCCTTGCGGCCGGCAAACACGTGTTGTGCGAGAAGCCGCTGGGGCTCGACACCAACCAATGCGATCAAATTCTGGCGGCAAGTCAGAAGTATAATCGCTCCGTTTTGGTTGCTCAGGTCTTGCCGTATATGGGCCAATACGAATACGTCTACAAGGCTGTTGCCGAGGGCACGTTGGGCAAAGCGCTGTCGGGCTACTTTAAGCGAATCATTTCACCGCCTGATTGGATTCCTGATTTCTACGACCTCAAACGAATCGGCGGTCCGTTGATCGATTTGCACGTGCATGATATGCATTTTGTTCGAATGGTCTTCGGAATGCCCCGGCGAGTAATGTGCACCGCTGCGATGAAAGACGGTGTCGTCAAATTCTGCCATTGTTTGCTCGAATTTGACGATTCCCAAACGATTGTTGCCACCTCCAGCGGCGTTCAAGACCAAACCAGCCGACCATTTACGCACGGCTTTGAAATGGTCTTCGAGAAAGGCACTGTCCAGTTTGAACTGGCGGTACTCTCCGACGGCCTGGACATCATGCCCCTTAAGATCATGACCACCGATGGCAAAATCCTGCGCCCGGAACTGCCAGGCGCGGACGATATTTCTGCCTTCGCCAACGAAATTGATGATGCCGTAACTAGTATTCGCCAAGGCAAACCACAACGCAGACTCGATGGCCAAGTCGCTCGCGACGCAATTCACATTTGCCACTGCTTGCAACTATCTGCTCAATCGCGCGGTTGGGTGAATTGCCAGTAAGCCGAATGCGAAAAGCACTCTCACAAACTTACTGCTCAGCTACCGCTAGGGAGCAGACTTTTGGCGATCATACTTCTCCGTGTATTTGCGATAAAGCTGCTTGTGCCGATTATCGAGATCGACCTTTCTGCCTTGAACAAAGGCGTGGGTAACTTGTGTGGGCGTTTCTAGGATGTTCCCGTCCGCGATGAATAGCGTAGCATCATTGCCAACTTTGATTGCCCCGATACGATCGGCCACGCCAAGGATTTCTGCCGGAGAAAGCGTGATAGCTCTTAACGCAACCTGTTCACTCAGGCCATACGCGGTGGCTGTCGCAGCATGGTAAGGCAAATTGCGCAGGTTGCTGGCGCCAAATCGTTCGGTGGCCGAAATGCAAAACTGCACACCCGCCGCGTGGAGTCGCTGAGGCAGCGTGTAGGCTGAGTCGTAGGCCGAATGTCGGTACGTTGGCAAACGATAAACCCCACTAACGATCACAGGCACATTTTCCCGTCGCAATAATTCGGCACATTCGGGAGCTTCGTAACCCCCAAAGATTATCAATCGCAATTTCCTTTGCTTGGCAAATGCGACCGCCGATTGGATCTGCGCTACGCTGGTTGCGCCAACGATGATCGGCATTTTTCCGTCAAGTGTTTTCGCTAACGCCTCCAATCGCAAATCGACAGCTTGCGTGGCATCGGACGCGCGGGCTGCTGCGTAACGTTGCGCTTGAGAAAATAATTGATTGAGCGTTTCTAAATCATCGTTGGAACGACCAGAGCCGGTATTGGGGGCCGTCATTCTTGGCCAATTAATGTGCATGGCACAGTCGGCCTGCAGGGCCATATCTTGGGCGTTCCAGCCGTCTAACATCATTAGTGACGACTGCCCTGAGATCAGACCTCCGGTCGGAGCACTCAGCGCCACTAACAACCCATTAGCGCGCGCGACCGGTATCAATTCGCTGTCGGGGTTGAAGGCCGCGACCGCACGGACGTTCGCATTGTTCTCGCCAGTTTCGCGATGATCGATCGTCGCACGCACCGACTCTATCTCGACTAGACCGATGGGAGAGATCGCATCGATCAAGCCCGGATAAACGTGGGCGCCTTTGGCTTCCAGGCGCTCGGCATCGGCCGGGAATGCTACCGATCTGCCAACTGCGGTAATTTTGCCGGCGCTAAATACTACGCTTCCATTTTCGATGGCATCGCCACTGACGGTATGTACCGTCGCACCCATGATAACAATCGATCGAGTCTGTTTGGCACCGGGAATTTGATCGGACGCCAATCCGATACTCGCGCACAAGATAACCACGAGTGCTACGGCGATATTCGAAGATGATTTTACAAGTTGCATCATTTTTGAGTTTCTCGAAAGTACAACAGCGAGCCTCGGAGGAAATTACGGGACAATTAATTGAGCGAACGGCGAGGACCCAAACCTAGGCATCAGCGGTGCTCTTGCGAACTCGCGTCTAAAGCATGACCTTCGTGAGTTTGTTCGTCGTGATCGTGGTCGTGCTGGTGGCAAAATTCGTCGTAGCGCACCCACCACAGCGAAGGATCGTTGGAGTCGCTTGAATCGCTAGCCATTTTTTCGCCCGATTTGAGAATCTTGCTTACCAAATGCAATCGCAATTCGTCGCTCTGCTTGCGGTTGAGAATGTCATCCTGACGATCGAAATATTTGCGACCATCAATCCATGTTTGTTCGCAGCGCGACAGAGTCGATAACGGCGAACCACTCCAAACAACAAAGTCCGCTTGCTTGCCTTTTTCGAGCGACCCAACCCATTGATCGATGCGCAATTGCTTGGCCGGATTGAGCGTCACGAACTTGAGAGCTTCCTCGGGCGCCACGCCGCCGTACTTGATTGCCTTGGCCGCCTCATGGTTTAGATGCCGCGCCAGTTCACGGTCATCGGAATTGAACGAAACGATGACACCGGCTCGATGCATCAGCGCACCATTGAATGGAATCGCATCCAATACTTCGAACTTGTAAGCCCACCAGTCGGAGAAACTCGAGCCGGTCGCGCCGTGTTTGGCCATCGCATCGGCCACTTTGTAACCTTCCAAGATATGCTGTAGAGTCCCGACCCGAACTGAAAAGTCGTCCAGCGTTTTTAGAAAAGCAAGAATCTCGTCCTGCCGATAACTATGGCAGTGAATCCAGCGTTTGCCGTCCAAGACTTCGGCCAACGCATCCAATTCCAGATCGCGCCGCGGAGGCAAGCCACGAGGACTGTTGGCCCATTCGGAGCGCTTGCGCGAGTACAATTTGGCCGCTTCGAAACGATCGCGTATGATCTGCTCGACTCCCATGCGTGTTTGAGGATAGCGAACGGACGTACGCTCGGTCCAATTGCTTTGCTTAACATTTTCGCCAAGCGCAAATTTGATACCGGCTGGCGCCTCGACCATTTTCAAGTCTTCATCCACCGCACCCCAGCGCAGTTTGATAACTTGATTTTGACCGCCAATTGGATTCGCCGAGCCATGCAACACGTTTGCCGTAGTAACGCCTCCAGCCAGTTGCCGGTAGATCGAAATGTCGTTCGAGTCGATGAAATCACCAATGCGAACCTCGGCCGTGACAGCTTGCCCGGATTCATTCACGCCACCATCGGTGGCCATATGCGAGTGACAATCGATGATGCCAGGAGCAACATGCATATTACTGCCATCTACGATCGTCGCACCCTCAGGGACTTGCAAGTTCGGTCCAATCGCTTCGATCCTTCCTTCGTGGATGATCATGTCAGCAGATGGCAATTTTCCCTGCGGGCCGCACGTCCAAATGGTCGCGCCGCGAATCATCAACCGACGAGGTTGCTCTGGTCGCTTATGCAATCCAAAGTCGCCGAACGGATAATTGAGTCTTGAAATAACAACGTTCGAAGAAGCATCGCTTGCAGACTGGTCCTTGCCTGTCTCCTGTTCCGGCAAATTCTCGGCCCGTGCATCTTGCTTGGCGTCCTTGTTCGATTCGTGCGAAGGCTGCGCAAGTGCTTTACCGGCTAGCAGCCCGTGGAGGGAACTTGTTCTTCCGTTAGGCCACAGAATACTGCCGCTCAATTGGACCGATTCGCCAGTTGAAATCGCAGTTGCAGAGATATGCGCAGGTCCAGACAATTTCTCGATTCCCAGGACTTCAGCATGGAAATAAGCGGCAATTCGTTCGCCTCGCGCCCCGAGCTGCTTGAGCTGGGCACTTGCAGATTTCTTGTCAGTCTGGGAAGCTGTAGAGTCAGTTTGTTTCTTTTCCGGTGCTTTTGCTTCGTCATCTAGTTTGCCTTCCTGCGCTATTCGTCCGGCAGGCTTATCCTGCATTTTCTCCAGCGACATTTCCAGCGCCGCTGGAAATCCGCTTGGTCCGTTCAGCGTCAGCGACCAGCGACCATTGAGATCTATTGAGTTAGGATTCTGATCGTATTGCTCGCGTTGGCCCTGCACCCAAGTTTCCACGATCTTGGTCGATCGATCCCATAGAGGGCCATTGGTTACGAGCAAATTAGCGAGCTTGCCCACGTCCAGCGAGCCAGTGAGTTCGCTGACTCCCAACAGTTCGGCAGGGCGCGTCGTCAGCGCCGCAAGCGCTGTCGATCTGTTCAGGCCTCGATCGATCGCTTTGCGAACTTGAGCGAGCAACTCGGTGGGTTCGGACAATCCATCGGTGGAGAGTACAAAGTGAACTCCCGCCTTCTCCAGGCGAGCGGGATTCTCGGGAGCGAGTTCCCAGTGCATCAGCGTTTGCAGAGACGTTTCCGCAATGGATTCCGACGATCCAACTTCGGGCGGCTTGGGGAAGTTAACTGGCACTACAATCGTTCTACCAGTTGCCGCAATGGCATCGATCTGACGATACTCACGACCAGAACCTCGAATTATCGCTTTTAAGGCAAACTCTCGAGCAAATCGATCGGCGCGCAGCGCGAACAACTCGTTCGGTCCATCGAGCATTACTGGTTGCTGGCCACGCGAGGCGCGCTCGAGACTTTCGAGCGCTTCGTTGCGATCGGGTTGCGGTAGCGACGGATCGGCGTGAAACGCCTGCGTGGCTTGTTGATACCACATTGCATCCAGCATCGTCTGTCGCGCCAGAGCAACGGCCCCCATGGGACTGTTCGGATAACCACCTCGTTGTGCTCCGCGCGACGGCAGCAAGCGAACGTGCTGGAACACTGCCGGGCGAAGCAGAGTCGTCTCGATGGCTGCGTCCGATGTGGTCAGCACACAACTGGAGCCCTTGAAGATTCGATCCGCTGGAACTGCCAAGACAATGCCAAATCCTGCCTTGCGAAACTGGGCCAGTCGTTTGGTGTCTCGCGAGATCTGCAAATCCATGCGGCGATTCGGGACTATTTGGGCATTCCAATGGTCCGCCGGAACGGAAATCGGAGTCGATTCCATTTCCACAAACGCATCGATTAGCGCCGGATAGACATACTTTCCGGCGCAGTCGATGACTTGAGCATCGGCAGGTCTTGAAACGTCAACACCGACGCCGACGATTTTGCCGCTTCGTACCAGCACGTCCCCGCGGAACATTTCTCGCTGGTGGTCGCGTACTACAAAACCATTCTTGAGCAACGTTGCCGAGGGAGGGTTGAATCGAACGCCCTCGTCAGGAGTCGTACCAGTTTGTGCATTGACCAGCGTAGCGAACGACAACAGCCAGATTGCCAATCCACGACCGGTGGCAACACACGTTCGGTGATCGCTCAAATTCCTATAGATCAGCATCATGAGATTCCTGAGATCGTCAGAAAAACCGAGGGAAACTCTAATCGATTCGATGACTACACTCCGACAGATTAATCTAGCGGCAGTGTGATTTCACCGAGGCGGCCGAAAAAAACAGCGAATGTTCTGGTCTTGCGCGCCTGAACTTTCGATCGCGCGTTCAATCCCAGCTTTCCCATAGAATGACGATGTTGATCAGTCGGTTCAAGCAAGTATTTCCTGTACCAGCTTGCCATGCACGTCGGTTAGTCGAAAATCGCGACCTGCATGATGAAAAGTCAGTCGCTGATGATCGAAGCCCATCAGATGCAAAATCGTGGCGTGCAGGTCATGTACGTGGACTCGATTTTCTACCGCTCGATAGCCAAATTCATCTGTGCTACCGAATGCCATGCCCCCTTTGATTCCCGCTCCCGCCAACCAAACCGAGAACCCGTGGTGATTGTGATCCCGACCGGTGGGATTGCCGCCGCCGATGGGAATCTCCACTGCAGGCGTGCGGCCAAACTCGCCCCCGCATAACACCAGTGTCTCGTCGAGCAAACCACGGTTGGCTAGATCCGTCAATAAAGCGGCGATCGGACCATCGGCTTCGCGCCCCAGATTTCGGTGATTCTTGTCAATGTCGCCATGCGAATCCCAGGGTTGGACGTCACCATGGTAGCACTGCACAACTCGCACGCCACGTTCGATCAACCTCCGCGCAATCAACAATTGTCGTCCGTGCACGTTGTCCGCTTGGTACAGATCTCGCGTGGCTTTGGATTCTTGCGAAATATCGAGCGCATCGGTTGCTTCTATTTGCATGCGAAACGCAAGCTCGAACGACTGAATGCGGGCTTCAAGCTGAGCATCGTCGTTACGCGGAGCTTGATGAGTGCGATTGAGCGTAGCGAGCAAGTCGAGTTGTCGGCGCTGATCGGAATATTGGATACTCGGATTCTGAATATTCGCGATCAACTCGGTAACTTTCGACTTGCGTGTATCGAGGTAGGTTCCCTGATATATTCCGGGCAAGAAGGAACTACGCCAGTTGGACGAATCTGCCACTGGCAAACCTGGGCACATCGTAACAAAACCAGGTAAGTTTTGATTTTCGCAACCCAAGCCATACGTAAGCCAAGATCCATAACTCGGACGCGACAATCGTTCGTCCCCGGTGTTCATCAACCGCATGCTTTGTTCGTGGTTGGGCGTGTTAGCGTACATCGAGCGAATGACGCACAGGCGATCAGCGTGTTGGCTGGCAGTTTTCTGAAATATTTCACTACACCATAAACCGCTTTCGCCGTATTGAGCAAACTTGAATGGCGACGCCAGCGCGACTCCGGTCTCGCGCTCCGTGGTCAAGTTGTTAAACGGAAGTTTCTTGCCACCCCATTTCGTCAATTCAGGCTTGGGGTCCCAGGTGTCCACCTGCGACGGCCCGCCATTGAGGTAGATGTGGATGATGTGCTTGGCCTTCGCGGGATAATGGGGTTCGCGAGGGGCCAGCGGATTATTCGACCTGTCGCCAACGGTCGCATCAAATGTCTTGGCATTCAACAAACTTGGCAATGCCAGCATGCCCAGGCCAGTTCCCATCGAGCCCAGTATTTCACGCCTCGACAAAACTCTCCGATGCATTTGCATGTTCGCACCTCAACCATAGGTCTCTATTAAAATCGCCCGGCGTCGAGTGACTAGTCGATGAAAATTAGTTCGTTGCTCATCAGTAAAACTTGCGATAGTTGTTCGAGCGAGCCCTGTTGTCGAAACTCTCGGCAGGCAAGAATCTCTGGCTCAGTTGGCTCGCGTCCCAAGACTATCGTAAATAGCTGTTGCGTTTCTTGTTCCGAACTCACGGAACCAATTCGTTTGGCCAATGCGCTGGCTCGATCGAGCATGAACTGCGAATTCAACGCGAATAAGGCTTGCTGCGGTACAGTCGTCATCGGGCGGCGCGACGTTGAAGTATCGGCGTTGGCGAAATCAAACGTTTGGACGATTGCAGGAATATTTTGACGCTCTACAAAACAATACACCGTTCGCCGATGGTTGCCTGGTTCGGTTATCAGCGGTGGACGGCCATACATCGTGTCGTCCAGTTCGCCACTTAGCGCCAACAGTGAATCGCGCATTTGTTCAAAGTCCAGACGACGGCGATTGGCCCGCCACCAGAGTTCATTTGACGAATCGCCAGCAGCTTGCTTGGCCATTTGTTCAGAAGCAGCGAAACGCGAAGATCGCTGATACGATTGCGAGGAAACGATCAGTGTGTGCAGCGGCTTGGTGCGCCAACCAGTGCGAATCAAGTAATCGGCCAAGTAGTCGAGCAACTGGTGCTGGAGCGGGCGCTTGGTTTGTAATCCGAAATCGCCGGGGCTCTCCACTAGTGGCTCACCAAAATGATGCATCCAAACTCGATTCACCCATACTCGCGCGGTCAATGGGTTCTGGGAATTTGCGATCATGGTAGCCAGATTCAACCGTCCGCCTCCATCGGTAAATTGCGGGCGCTCGCCAGTCGAAAGAGCCGCCAGAAACCGACGCGGCACCGGCGCTCCGCGCGAGCTGGGATCGCCTCGTTGAAAGATCACTGGATCACACAAGACTTCCGCGTCGTGGACCACCATCGCACGCGGCGCGGCATGCTTGTGTGTGACTGCAATTGCATCCAGCTCTCTGACCAATTCACGATACTTGTCACCCGGTTGACGCGACAAGTACGCGGCGATGTCTCGCTTGGGAAACCACAAAGGACCATCGCGCGAAACCAGCAGCGCCACAAGCGGATCGTCAACCTCGACCGAGCCGTCGGCGGAAGTCTTGCCGACTAGCGAGGGAGCTGCTTTGGCCCACGCATTGTGGACGATCGTGCCATAGACTCTCGCGATATCCGCGCGACTACGCGGTCGCGCGGCGACCAACCCTTCGATGATACGAGTGTCGACACCCCGAGCCTTCCAGTCGTTGGGCCGCATCTCAAGAGCTGGGACCGCACTTTGTTCGGGCGGCGACTGGACTTCTTCAGTCTGCGATTGACTGACCGTGCTCGTAAGATTCGTGGTAGGCTTGGCTTGGCGAAGTTGGGCAGGATCCGCCGATTGGCCAGCCGAACGCATTAGATCGTGCCACGGACCAAAAATTGGATCGTCGGGAAAAGCTCGGCGCGCGATTAATTCCCTCCATCGTTTAGTAATCTGAGGACGCAGTTGATCGGGAATTAACGAGAGAAAGAAGATCGTAGTCTCGGCCACATCCGGCTCGGTAGTGGCGACCTTGATCAAGTAGTCAGGTGTTTGCTTGCGGGCAATTTCCAAAGTGGATTCATAATGCTTCTGCTGTTGGTCGTAAACCTCGTCCAGCTTAGCCTTAAACTCTTTTTCGAACGCTTGTCCGCCCGCAGTAACTGGAGCGATGCGAGGTCGATCGTAGGGTTCGATAGAGCTTGCAAAGACGCCGTAAAGGGAATAGTAATCTGCTGTGGGAATGGGATCGAATTTGTGGTCATGGCAACGAGCGCAACCGATGGTCAAACCGAGCAGTCCGCGCGCGACGACATCGATTTGGTCGTCAATGATATCGTGCCGGTTGTTATCAAACATGCGGCCCAAAGTCAAAAAACCTAGCGCGGCCAGTTCTGGCGCATTGGGCGGCAAGCCCATGCGATCAGCGGCCAATTGTTCGCCGATGAATCGGTCGAAGGGCTTGTCCTCATTAAACGAGCGTATGACATAGTCTCGATAAGTGTGCGCAAACGGACGCACGCGTGCATCGCCATACATGAGCACACCGTCTTTTGCATCGGAGTATCTGGCTACGTCCAACCAGTGCCTGCCCCAGCGTTCACCGTAGCGCGGTGAGGCGAGCAAATCTTCCACCAAGCGCGGGAAGTCATCCGGCGAAGTGGCCAACTGCTTGGCTGTCGGCGGTAAGCCAATCAAGTCGAGTACCGTGCGCCGAATGAGTGTACGATGATCGGCAGGTTCCGTCGCAACGAATCCGCGCTCTTTAAGTTTCTGGTCGATGAGATAATCGATCGGATGAACATTGAGCGCAATTGTTGGCGCATTGACGGGTTGAAATGCCCAGTGATCGCGCGCGGCGACGTCGATCTCGGTGACTATTTTCTCACCGCTGCGCGGATCGGGCGCGCCTTGCCGAATCCATGTTACGATGTCCTCGATTTCGGAGTCCGCTAACTTCCCACCGGCCTCTTGCGGTGGCATGCTGAGTTTTGCGTCCCGATACGAAATCGCTCGGATCAGTAAACTGGCCGATGGATCCCCCGGCACGATTGCAGGCCCCCGTTCACCGCCCCGCTCCCAACCGTGTTTGGAGTCCAATCGCAGCTTGGCGGACGCCTCATCAGGCCCATGACACGAGTAACAACGATTGGCCAGCAGTGGGCGAATACGATTCTCGAAAAATCGCTGTCCCTGATCTTGCTCAGCGTGTGCAAGCTGGCTCGCTGCGCAAATCCAAGCAAACAGATAAAAGGAAACCCGTAATTTGCAGTGCAGCAATGGCATGGTACTGGATATTTCTGGTACGGAGAAACGAGAAATAGATTCGATCAGGCGGGCAAGCAAAACGCAAAGTCAATCGAAGGGAGGAATGAAAATCCTAACACCAATATTTGTGCTGGTGCAGGAGAACTCAATTTTCACGTTTCCCTGGCACAACGCATTCAGTCCAAGGATCGGTAACAAAGTGCCATTTACGTCCATCGTATCGCCCGTCATTAAAGCGGAACGTTCAATCTCCGAAAAATGCCTATTCCATTTCGCATAACTGATGTGCTTGCCAATTAGCGGCCTCTGGTTCAAGAATACGTCGATTCCTTTGTTACCCAAAGGTAGCCGATAGCTGTCACGTGTTCCAGCTTGACCGTTTTCAACTCGTAGCCAAACATCCGCCAGTAATGTCGGTACCAGCGCACAGCCATCCAACCTCTGAATACGTCGAGGACTCTCTGGGTTAAACATCCATTTTCTTTCGTCGAGGCCGGATGCGCGTAAGTGAGATTCTCTCAACGTTAACGTCGAATTGCTGCCGGTATCTATTATCGCCGGAAATCGAGGCGTTTCGGAAGGCAATTCCGATCGTTCATTGGACGGAAGATACTGAGGCAACGGGCGAAGCGAAACCCAAACAATCGTTTGATACGGTCGAAGAACATATTCTTCGCCGTCGTGAACAACTTTCCGGAGTAGATTTGCACCAAATGTAAGTTCATCAAAAAGCATTGCGCATTTATCTTGTGATCGGGAACCAGGCATCGCTAATGCTAATCTCGTCATCGTCGGGCGTCACACTGGCCACTACAAATTGATCGGACGAAAGGGACTTTTCACATTTTTCAATCAAGGTTAAATCGTTGTCCGATACGCCACATCGACCATCGCGGGTATATGCGACCCACTTGCCGAGCATGGAGCTATCGCGCAGTAACAAGGGCAAGTCGTCCCGAAATCGTCGCTCCGCGGCCAGATAGTCATTGTTGGCAGAGACAAGGAAATCGGCGTATGAATCGCCTTTTTGGTAACAACCGCTAGCACCAACTCGTGCAGCCGCCTTCTTGTCATCCGACGTCAATCGACCGCAATGTACTGCGACCAACACGCTCGGACGGATCGAAAGAAACTCTTTCACGTGGGAAAAGTCACTTCGATTGCATCGATCAGTTACCACACCCACAATTGAGGTGTCGTTCTGGAGGCATTTCACAGCAGATTCAATCGGATCATCAGCCGAGACCAACAACGAACGCAATCCGAATTTCGACCAGACATAGCCTTGTTCGGCAACCGATGGAAGATCGCTAGGAACATCGTCAACAAATAGAATTGTCTTGTTCGCCATAATCAAATTGCCTCCGCGACCGGAAGTTGCAGAGTCACCTGGAAGAACTTCCCATACTCACTGTCTGCCCTAACTTTACCATAATGCTTGAGGATAATCCACTTGACAAGAAACGCCCAAACCCAACTTCTTTTCCATTTGTAGTAGACGGAGGAATCATTCGCTCGTTGAGAAGTTTCAGCAACGAAGTTGGAGCCCAGCCATTGGGCCTATTCCTTTGCCAGCATTCTCTTGCCATTCACGATAGTTTCCTTGGCAATGGAATGAGGGTAGAGGAATGGCAAGGTTTTCGTTTCGGCAAGAGCCTCGACCTTTTACTTCTCATGCCGCTTGTCGTCTTCCAGAACCAAAGCGACTTTTTTGTGAACGCCAAGCGCGGCCATTGGGCCTATTCCTTTGCCAGCATTCTCTTGCCATTCACGATAGTTTCCTTGGCAATGGAATGAGGGCAGAGGAATCGTGAGGTTTTCGTTTCGGCAAGAGCCTCGACCTTCCACTTCTCATGCCGCTTGTCGTCTTCCAGAACCAATGCGACTTTTTTGGGAACGCCAATCGCGGCCATTGGGCCTATTCCTTTGCCAGCATTCTCTTGCCATTCACGATAGTTTCCTTGGCAATGGAATGAGGGCAGAGGAATCCCGAGGTTTTCGTTTCGGCAAGAGCCTCGACCTTCCACTTCTCAGTGCCGTTTGGAGCGCACATATTCGATCAGCGAACTTACTAATTGTTCGTCGGTCGGTTGTTGTGTTTGAATCGCTGCGGGCCAGCCGACGCATTCGAGTTGGTTGGAAATCTCGGGGCTAAAACTAATCGGGCGAAGAGATTGAAAATAAGCCCGAAAAACCGTCGCACATGTTCTGGCGATCAGTGGACTGGTGATTGTGATCCACTGAATGCGATTTTTATCGATTAACTCCAGAATGTGTGTGGGCACTTCGCCAACGGGTCGACTGCGATACGACACGACAGAGTCCACACGCGCACCTTTGTCAGACAGGCCGTCGACCAGCGCCGGTTGACTCTGATCAGCGAGAATCGACAACCACTGTTGACCAGCGATCGAAGTAGCAAGTTCGTTGACTAACCCCGCAGCCCCAAAATGTTGCGGAACGATGTCGGCTCGCAGTCCGAATCGCAACAAGCGCTCAGCCGTTTTCGATCCAACCGCGGCAATCGTACAACCAGAAAAGACTCTCGCGTCCAAACTTAGCAGGGTGAGGCGATTAAAAAAGGCTTCCACTCCATTAGCGCTGGAAAAAGTGATGCCCGAGTAACATCCTTTAGATAGTCGATCGATACAATGATCGAGATTGGAGAAATCATCGATAGGATCGATGCGAGTCATCGGTTGGCAATACACATCTGCACCCAGTGCGCGAAGCGATTCGGCAAGCTGATCTGCTTGCGAAACGGGGCGCGTCACTAGTACGCCGACGCCTCGAAGGGGACGATTGGAGTACCAATCATATTGCTCTCCAAGTCCCGCGACTTGGCCAACAACAACAATAATCGGCGGTCTCAGGCCGGCTCTGAGTCGCGCGGCGACCTCGCCTAACGAACAGCGAAACACTAATTGGTCTGACCACGAGCAGCGACGAATCACCGCTGCTGGCATGGAATCGGGCATACCTGCCTGAATCAATTGCTCTGTCCAATGTTCCGCAGAAGTAACGCCCATGTAAAAAACGAGCGTTCCTGGAAATTTGGCCAGCGAGATCCAATCGATCGGTTGTGGTGTTCCATCCTGCTGTTGGCCAGTGATGAAAGCAACTGCGGAAGCATGGTGGCGATGGGTTAAAGGTATTCCGACGTAGCTTGCCGCCGCCAGGGCTGCGGTGATTCCAGGAACAACTTCAAATGGAATCCCGCAGTTGACCAACACTTCTAATTCGTCGGCAGTTCGCGCAAAAACTGCCGGATCGCCTCCTTTGAGCCGCACCACGTGCTTGCCTGCTTGGGCCAAATCGACTAAGCGAGCATTAATTTCGTCCTGGGTCCACATTTTCCCAGTACCATGTTTGCCGACCGACACCCACTCGGCTTGGGGTGCGTGCCGGAGTAGCTGTTCGTTTGCAAGCGCATCGTACAGGACAATATCAGCTTGACGAAGTAATTCCACGCCACGAATCGTGATCAATCCTGGATCACCTGGCCCGGCACCAACCAAGCTGACACGGCCCGACTTGTTGTGGGTAGAAGATGTTTTTGGGCCTAAAGAAAAAGGTGACTGGACAGAAAGTCTGTCATCGGGCATGATATGCGGTTCCAACAAGCGTCCAAAATGGTGGATCACTAGTGTACGAGATTTGATGAATGCCTAATACCAAGAGTGCCAAGAAACGTTGGCGAAAGAGTTTAGAACAGCGCGATCGCAATCGCGCCGAGAAATCGAAATTGCGTTCGATTATTCGCAAGGCTCGTGAGGCGGTTCGCGATGGCAAGATCGAGGATGCTCAAACGATCGTTCGCGAATCCGGCAGAATGCTTGATATTGCTGCGGCAAAAGGCGTGATTCACACGAACAAGTCATCGCGCCTGAAGAGTCGGTTGAGTCACATGATCGTGGCCGCGAAAGCTAAAGTGGCGTCATAACCACTCCGATTCGTATCCCGAAAATCAAAAACCCGATGAATCCAAAAACTGGATACACCGGGTTTGTAGTTTTGCTAGCTGCCTTTGCATTTGATACTTGCACAAGCATTGAGGCCTAGTCAACATTCGGTCGCCTGGCGGAACCTCGTTTAACCCCAATACCGTTCAACGAACGTGGGATAAGCTTCCAGCGCTTCCAGCTTGTCAACCTGTAGCGGAGTTTCGCCATTGCATGCACAAGATATTGACAAGCTGGAAGCTTATCCCACGTTCGTTGAACGGTATGGAGTTAAACGAGGCGACCGAAGGCGACGGAGTTGATTGACCTTAGAACGTGTAGTTTAAGCCCAAGTCGACGCCTTGCATCCAGAAGCTGCTTTCCTGGAAGTTGAACGCGGGACGATTTCCGGCGGTTCCTCCCAGGGCTTGCGAATAGTCGACTGTCGAATCGATTTGTCGACCGGCAAGTGCGACGTGCGACCAGTACATAAAGGTATAACCGCACGTCAGTTGCAAGTTACAGTCGACACTGTAACCTAACTTCGCGCCCAGCTCAGGCAAGAAAGCGAATTGATTTCTTTCCAGCGTACCGATGTTACTTTGCTGGGCGAGCACGCCGCCACGGTATGCGACGGTTCCCGGATTCGGCACTGGATTAGTTTGTACCGAGAAACCGTCGATGCGAACCGATTCGTGCATATTACCAAGACTTACTTTCAGCAGTGAAGTAAGCGACATGCGATTGCGATGGACGGTGGTTTGCAGGCCAAGATGACCGCCGTTAAATACGTTGTCTGCATCGAACAAGTCGAGCGTACGCACTTGGGTGCCATCTGGAATCAGATTACCCGTAAATCGATCAATGGCATTGGCATTGATCGCGATCGAATCCTGTAGCCGATTGAAAGTATAACCACCCAGGAAATCGACTCGATAGTCGCACGACCTTGCTACCAAGAATCGAGCAGAGCCTTCGGCACCAATCATGTCCAAGTCGCTCGTCGCAGTGACGCTACCGTCTGAGGCAGCAACCGCACCTTGGCGCAATGCTATCAAATAAGCGTCGTTCAGGTTTGTGTTAGTGTTATAGAAAGGAATTCCGATCGAAGGATTGCCGGTAGACGTGTTGGAATATTCCTCGCGTGCAGTGAAAATTCCGTAGGCTCTTCCGCCAATGCCGATCTTTTGGCAATCATCCAAATAGAATCCTGCGGCCAGACGAAAGCCAGGTAGCAATCCAGCCGAAATTCCATCGCCGCCCCCCAGTTGTGAAACAACTCCAGTGCTTCCAAGGGCGGGTGACACACCTTGCGGTGCGGTGGTTACCAGCGGCGGCGAATATCGCCGCTGCCCAAACCACAACAGGGATTCCGCTTCGAACCATCCCAAGCTGGACAGCGGTGCCGAGCTACACAATTGGCTGGTTAGCGATCCACAGCTCGTCGAGCAACTCGCTGCTGTGGGCGCTACCGCGCTATAGCTAGGTGTATCAGGTGCATGGGGATGGTTACTGGATACGTATCGCCCCTGCGACTTGAATTGCTGTGGTCGCTGATCGTCGTAGAGAGTCAATCGTCCAGTGGCATCATCGCTGCTTGGTCCGTCTCCGACGTGGCGAACGTTGGAAGCTCCGGATTGGCTGAGCACCGAGCCCATCCATGGTTGCGAATTATCCTGAGCATCGGACTGCTGCAAGCAAGTGGTGCTCGCAAGAGCTAAAGCCAATAGTACTTTTTTCATTTTCATAGTTGAATTCTCGCTAGTCGGAGCAAGCGTTTGAGTCGTTACAAGTAGATCGACCAGACATAACGTTACTTCGAACAAAAAAGGCAGAACCCGCACGAACCTCCCAAACGCCCTATATTTCGCCAGCGAGCCAACTTAAGTACCAACACGAAATGCATCCATTTACGTAGAATAAAAACAAGACCTAATGGACGGCCGAATTGCGAAAGTGCCTCGCGGCGACGCGATGGCGATTGGCGACGATAGTAACGCTCGTCGCATATCGTGCTCCCGAACCTACTCAGTTCGACAATTGATGCAACAAATTCGTCACAGCGAAATGAATCATGGATCCCGTTGACCACCTGACCACCGAATCCACCACGCCCATTTCAATCCCAACCAGCTCCGAGGAACGGCGTCCCAGCGCGACAACCAATCGTGGTAGCGCTTATCCACGCATTGCCGCGGGATGGATGTTGCCCGGAGCAGGTACGATTCGAGTGCGAAAATGGATGAATCAGTTTCGGCAAGCCTCGGAACTTGAGGACCGATTGCGTCAGTGTGATGATGGCCAAATTCGCAAAGAGAGTTTGTCGCTGCGGTTTCGTGCGATGAGTGGCGAACCATTATCGAAATTATTGCCCGAAGCGTTCGCACTAGTGCGCGAAGCCGGTCGGCGTACGCTGAACATGCGACATTTCGATGTTCAATTGATCGGTGGAGCGGCGCTGTTTGATGGCTGTATCGCTGAGATGCAAACCGGCGAAGGCAAGACCTTGACCGCGACCTTGCCACTGTATTTGCACTCGCTTGCCGGTAAGGGAGCTCACTTGGCGACCGTAAACGATTACTTAGCCGAGCGTGACGCGATATGGATGCGTCCACTCTTTCAATTGCTAGGAGTGTCCGTTGGCATAATTCTCACCGAGTGCACGACCGATCAGCGTCGAGAGGCATATGCCTGTGACGTGACCTACGGAACGGCCAAAGAGTTTGGGTTTGACTTTCTTCGCGACCGACTGCTGCTGCGCGCAATGGGTCGAATACAAAGCGACTTTCTGGGCCAGGGTAGTTCCGAGCGTTGGTCGACCAAAGGGGACCAACCGGTACAGCGCGGAATGCATTTCGCGCTCGTCGACGAAGCGGACAGTATCTTGATCGACGAAGCTCGCACTCCACTGATCATTGGATCGCTGGGCGACGAGGGACGTGAATTAGTAATCGCAACATTCCGTTGGGCCGCCGAACATGCTCCCAAATTCGTACAGACCGAACATTACACCATCGAAGAGGATGCTCGCAAGATCGAACTCAATGGCCGCGGACGATCGTTGGTTCGCGCGCTTCCTCGCGACAATATGATCCGCCAAGTAGCTTTGGTAGACATGTACGAATACATCGAACGCGCGATAAAAGTTCTGCGTGATTTTCATCTCGATCGTCAGTACGTCATTCGCGATGGCGAGATCGTCATCGTCGATGAGTTTACCGGTCGCTTGGCTGAAGGACGAAAGTGGCAAGCGGGCATCCACCAAGCGATCGAAGCCAAGGAACGTATCGAAGTAACCGTACCGACCGGTCAAGCCGCGCGAATCACCGTGCAAGATCTCTTTCAGCGTTATCGTTACCTGGGAGGAATGACTGGTACAGCAGCCACCAGCGCTCCCGAATTACGCCGTATCTACAAGACGCCCGTCGTGCTCGTGCCCACCAACCGACCTCCATGCCGCACTCGCTTGCCCGATCAAGTTTACGGTACGATGCTGCAGAAATTCGAAGCGATCGTCAACGAAGTTCAACAGATGAATGAAATGGGTCGTCCTGTTCTGATCGGCACCCGGTCAATCGACAAGTCTATGCTTCTATCAAAAATGCTGACACAAGCTGGCATCGGCCACGATGTGCTCAACGCAAATGAAATTCAGCGCGAAGCAGAAATTGTTGCCAAAGCGGGTCATCGTGGACGCGTGACCGTGGCGACAAACATGGCGGGTCGCGGTACGGACGTAAAGCTTGACGCGGAAGTCCGCGAGTTGGGTGGAATGCACGTGATTTGCACTGAAATGCACGACGCGGCACGCATCGATCGACAATTGATCGGACGTTGTGGACGCCAGGGAGATCCCGGCTCTTATCGCCAGTACTTGGGACTGGACGACGACATACTGTTGACTGGATTTGGTCAAAAACGATCCACTCAACTCGGTAATCTCGCGAAGGGCTCGGCCACAACGTTTCACTCCCTAAATAAGATGTTCCGCAAAGCTCAGCGGCGAGTCGAACGCAAGCATTTTCGCGACCGCATGGTCTTGCTCCATCACGAACGCGAACGTACTAAAATGCAGATTGAAATGGGACAAGACCCCTACCTAGATACGGCCGAATGATGATTGACTTCGCTGCTCGCAGATCGAGACTATTGAAGCTTGTATCCGGCGCGAGTGCGCACGCGCTGTTGGTGACCAATCCCGTGAACGTCACCTATCTGACCGGCTTTACCGGCCACGACAGCTATCTTCTGCTGGCGCCTGGTCGAGCGCTAATGATCAGCGATCCCAGGTATGAAGAGCAAATTAGCGAAGAATGTCCTGAACTGGAAACTTACATTCGTTCGCCTGGCGTTGTGCTAGCCGCTGCCACAATCGCACGACTAAAAAAACTGAAGCTGCCGACGATGCTTGTGGAAGGCGACTCAATGTCGGTCAACTTTCATCAACTCATCGCATCCGCATTGAAGAGCACCAGCATCACATCTAGTTCGGGACTGGTAGAATCGATTCGCATGATCAAAGATCCATTCGAAATCGCGGCGATTCGCCGCGCGATTGTGATGGCAGAGCGAATCTTTACGAGTTTGCGAGCTGGGTTGCGATCAGATCACACCGAACTGGATGTCGTGAATGAATTGGAACGCCAAGTTCGTCAAGTTGGCGGACGTGGTACCAGTTTTTCACCGATTGTGGCGGTCGGTTCGCGAGCCGCTCTGCCACACGCCGTTCCGTCGCAGCGAACGATCGGCGAAAGTCCGTTTGTGCTAGTGGACTGGGGAGCCCTCGAAGGCTTGTATCGCAGCGACTTAACACGAGTCATCATTACTGGGAAACTGCCTCCAAAGTTTCCAAAAGTCTATGCGGCAGTATTGGACGCCCAGCGCGCTGCTATCGCCGCGATCCGGCCGGGCATTTTGGCAAAGGAGGTTGACGCGATAGCCCGCGGTCCGATTGAGAAAGCTGGATTCGGTTCGAGGTTCAATCATGGATTGGGACATGGAATCGGTCTCGACATTCACGAAGCGCCTAGACTTGGAAAAAACCAAGAGCAGTCGCTGCAAGCCGGAATGATTATTACCGTTGAACCTGGAATTTACTTCCCAGGATGGGGAGGCGTGCGACTCGAAGACGATGTCCTCGTCACCCGAGAGGGGTGTGAAGTTCTCAGCAGCTTGCCTACCGACATGGACGCAAACCGCATTGAGTTGCTCGCCTAATTTCCAGATCGCTGCTACAATCTTCCCGCAACTTGGGCAAGAATTATGCAGTTGATCGATGGAAGAATTAAATGGCAGAGTCGCTCGAAGGCGAGGAAGACATCTTTAGCGTAGATCGAATTCGACGTTTGATCGATTTAATGAAGGAAAACGATCTCAGCGAATTGGATTTGCGACAAAACGAACAACAGATCCGTTTGGTACGAGGTGGTGTTGAGGCGAAAGTACTGCCTGCCGCTCCCGCATTGCCAGCAATTCAGCCGCCACCGCCGAGTCCGTTGGTTGAGGACGGAGCGCACCTTGTCACCATCAAGTCGCCGATGGTGGGTACTTTTTACAACCGTCCAAATCCAAAGGCTGACACGTTTGTCAAGGTTGGCTCTTCGATCGCTGCGGACTCGATCGTTTGCATCATCGAAGCGATGAAGGTATTTAACGAAATTCCAGCGGAATTGCATGGAAAAATCGTCGCCGTTCTAGTGCAGAACGAAGAATCGGTCGACTTTGGTCGTCCGCTGTTCAAAGTTGATACCCGCGGATAACTTGCCCCTGAATGTATAATCGAATTCTAATTGCGAATCGCGGCGAGATTGCTCTGCGCATCATACGAGCGTGCAAGGAATTGGGCGTCGAGTCTGTAGCGGTATTCAGTGAAGCCGACCGCCAGTCCGCGCACGTACGTTATGCCGACGACGCGATTTGTATCGGGTCCAGTAAGTCAATCGACAGCTATCTGCGCATCGATCGCGTTATTGCAGCGGCGGAAGTCAGCGGCGCAGACGCGATTCATCCTGGATACGGTTTCTTGGCAGAGAATGCCCAGTTCAATGAAATAGTGCGCAATTGCGGTATCGATTTCATTGGTCCGACTCCTGAAGCGATGGAAAAACTGGGCGACAAAGCCAGTGCTCGCGCGGTGGCCAAGGCGGCTGGCGTGCCGGTCGTACCAGGTAGCGATGGCTTGATACAGGACGAAGCCGACGCTATTTCCGCCGCCAAAGCAATCGGTTATCCAGTACTCATCAAGGCGACCGCAGGCGGTGGTGGAAAAGGCATGCGAGTGGCACCCGACGAGGTGTCACTGCGAACGGCCTTGCAGCAGGCTCGCACTGAAGCTCAAGCCGCGTTCGGCAATGCGGGAGTCTATTTGGAAAAATTCGTGGACCGGCCGCGGCACGTAGAAGTGCAGATCATGGCGGACCTGCATGGAAACGCAGTCCACTTGTATGAACGCGATTGTTCCGTGCAGCGCCGCCATCAGAAGTTGATTGAGGAGAGCCCCTCACCATTGCTGCCGCCTCACACGCGAAGCGCGATTTGCGAGGCCGCAACGCGACTGGTAATTCAAGCCGGATATACCAATGCAGGCACAGTCGAATTCATCGTCGATCAACACAATAATTTTTATTTCATTGAAGTTAATGCCCGCATTCAAGTCGAACATCCGGTCACGGAAATGGTTACCGGTATCGACCTCATTCGCACTCAAATCGAGGTGGCCAGCAAGCAGCCGCTCCCCTATCGACAATCGGACATCAAACTCACCGGCGCCGCAATGGAATGCCGCATCAATGCTGAGGATCCAACCAAAAATTTCCAACCCTGCCCGGGTTTGATTAAAGGGATGTTCACTCCCGGTGGATTGGGAGTGCGCTTCGATTCCCATGCGCATGCTGGTTATATCGTGCCACCGTATTACGACTCTATGATTGGCAAATTGATCGTTTACAAACCTACGCGCGAGGCTGCCATTGCCTGCATGTTGCGAGCGCTGGGCGAATTACGCGTCGACGGCATCGCAACCACCGCGCAGTTCCAGCAACAGGTGTTGCGGCATCCGACCTTTGTCGCTGGCACGGTCGATACAAAATGGGTGGAACGCGAGCTATTGTCAAAGCACTAACAAGGATTGAGTAATCATGGCTGAGGCATCCAATATCAAACGCGTTGCGATGCTCTTTGCGGGAGGTCCCGCCCCAGGAGCAAATGCCGTCATCTCTACCGCCGCACTGGCGTTTCTCAACGCTGGCATCGAGGTCATTGGAATCAAGCATGGATATTCCAACTTGATCGATTTCGACACAGCCAAGCCGCTGGAAGAAGGCAAGGCATTCATGCGCATCACGCACGATCACTTGCATCACAGCCGATCGTCGCAGGGAATTATGATCGGCACCGCGCGGACCAATCCAGGAAAGAGCGTTTCGGCGCCAGAGCATCTCGACGACGACGCGCGGTCTGCTCCACTGCAGCGAGTATATAACGCGCTCTGTTCGATCGGTGTCGATGCGCTGATCTCGATTGGCGGTGACGACACACTGAAGACTGCGAATAAAATGAAGCTGTTTCAAGATCGTTTGCCCGCTGGCTCCAAACGCTTGCCAGTCGTCCATCTCCCCAAAACGATCGACAACGATTACATGGGAATCGACTTTACGTTTGGCTACTTCACTGCCGTAGAATTTCTGGCCAGTGAAATGCGCAACTTGAACCACGACGCCGCTGCTGCTCAGGCCTATTTCCTGTGTGAATCGATGGGGCGCAGCGCCGGTTGGTTAGGCTACGGCGCCGCGATCGCCGGTGAAGCTTGCATGGTCATGAGCGTCGAAGATATTATCGGACCTCTGAGTGGTGAGGAAACCGTTCCCGACGAGTCTGGGAATCTAGTGACTCGGAAGATCATGAACGTTGAGAAAATCATCGACAAGATGGTGCGCGCCATGCTCGCCCGCGAGGCTCAAGATCGCAATTACGGCGTGATTGTGATTGCTGAAGGGATGGCCGAATACTTGCCGTACAAATTTCTGGAAGGTATTCCTCGCGACGAACATGGGCACGTGTCGATTGCCAATCTGAATTTAAGCAAGATGATTGCCGGCTTGCTGATGGCGGCCTACAAGAAAAAAACTGGTCGCTCGCGAAAAGTCACCGGGTTGCAATTGGGCTACGAGAGCCGCTGCGCTCTGCCTCACGCTTTCGATATTATGCTTGGATCTCAAATCGGCGTTGGAGCTTATCGCGCGCTGATTGAGAAAAATTTGAACGGAGTGATGATCTCCGTAGGCGGCCAAATGGAGCTTTCGTTCGTACCATTTGAACAACTCGTCGATCCACAAACGCTGGTCACGAAAGTGCGCTATATTGAACAGGACAGCGATTTCCACAAGCTGGCTCGGTTCGTAGAGACGATCACGGATGACTAGTCATGGCTACATTCGTAAAAACGTGGATTGCCATCGAGTTTAGTCGTTAGAGCTCTGCCCACGCTGATAACTGTCGCGACCAATTAAATCGCCCAAGAGCGCTCAAATTCATCGTACCATGTCGACACTCAAAATTCGCCCAGTCAAAATCAAACGCAAGTTCACTAAGACCAGCCCTGGAAGCGTCTTATATCAATGCGGTGACACGATCGTGTTGTGTACCGCCAGTATCGAAGCGAAAGTTCCACCCTGGCTGGTCGGTTCCGGCAAAGGCTGGGTAACCGCAGAATACAACATGTTGCCTCACAGTACGGCGCAGCGCAAGGCCCGCGAACGCAGTGGTAAAGTCGATGGGCGAACCACGGAAATCCAGCGGTTGATCGGGCGCAGTCTGCGATCAATCGTCGATATGGAAAAGCTGGGCGAACGCATGGTGACGGTGGATTGCGATGTGCTACAAGCTGATGGCGGCACGCGAACGGCTAGTATTACCGGCGGATTCATCGCGTTGGTCGATGCATTGCACTCGGATTTTGGGCGATGCGCACCTGACGTTCATCCCATTCGCGATAGCGTCGCGGCGATCAGTGCGGGAATCGTTGGCGGCAAACCGATGCTGGATCTCGACTATGAACACGATGTAGCGGCCGATGTGGATATGAACATCGTTATGACCGGAAAGGGGCGCTTTTGCGAAGTGCAAGGCACAGGCGAGGAAGCCACTTTCGACGATGACGATCTGGCAGCATTGATCAAATTGGCTAAGGGAGGTATTCGGCAATTGACTGATCTGCAGCGTGAGGCCCTTGGCAAGCATTGGCCTCTGTGAGTATTGAGGAGTTAGCGATTGAGCAATGTGATTTCAACAAATAGTGGTCATCCGCTGGTGGGAATTATCATGGGCAGCCGATCGGATTGGGAAACCATGTCCGCTGCCGCAGAAGTGCTCGGCGAATTGCAAGTGTCCTGCCAATGCCATGTCGTTTCGGCTCATCGAACTCCTCAATGGATGTTCGAATATGCGCGCACCGCAGAACAACAAGGTCTAAAAATCATTATTGCAGGCGCTGGAGGTGCGGCGCACTTGCCGGGCATGGTAGCCTCGATCACGATACTTCCTGTATTGGGAGTCCCCGTGCGAAGCAAGGCGCTTAATGGCTTGGATTCATTGATGTCCATCGTGCAAATGCCTGCTGGTGTACCCGTCGGGACAATGGCGATCGGTACGCCCGGTGCTAAGAACGCTGGACTAATGGCGGCGCGCATGCTGGCCACCGCTGATAGCAATTTGCGAGAACGTCTTCGAGAATGGACCGCTCGCCAAACGCAGAGCGTCATGGACGATATCCTAATCCAATAGTCCCGTTAGACTCGGGGAACCCTTCAGCATATTAGGCCGACATGGATCATTCAGGAATCATTCTACCTGGAAGTTGGTTAGGCGTTTTCGGTGGTGGCCAGCTTGGTCGAATGTTCGCGCATGCTGCTCAACGGCTGGGGTACCATGTCGCCATTGTTGATCAAGACGCTCAATGCCCTGCCGCTCAAGTTGCCGACCGTGCCTTTGTAATCGCTCAAGCAGGAAACGAAGCAGAAGTAATTGCCCAGTTGGCTCGAGCTTGCTCAGCCATCACGCTCGAGTTCGAGAATGTCTCCGCAGCTTGGTTGCGGCAAGCCGAGGAGTTCACGTTGGTTCGTCCGGGGGCAAATTTTCTTGAGCTGTGCCAGGATCGGCTTCGTGAAAAGAGTTCTTTGAGCAGTGCTGGTTTTCCCACTACGCCGTTCGCGTCCGTGGTATGCCCGGATGATATTCGCGACGCTGTTCAGTCGTTGGGATGGCCGCTGGTTTTAAAGACCGCCAGTTCGGGATACGACGGTAAGGGCCAAATTGTCGTTCGCAATCAAGCAGAAATCGATTCTGCTTGGAAGAACCTAGGAACAGATCGAGCGATCGCCGAGAAGATGATCCATTTTCAAGCTGAGGTTTCGCTGATCTGTGCGCGCAATGCCCGCGGACAAATGATTGCGTATCCACTGCTCGAAAATGAACACGCGCACCATATTCTCGACGTTACTCGCTGTCCCGCCCGCCCAGAATTCGTTCGCGTCGAAACTGAAGCCCGTGAAATTGCCTTTGGCATCGCCAGTCACTTCGAGGTACAAGGGCTTTTCTGCGTCGAGTTCTTCGTGGCCACAAATGGCAAGCTGTTGATAAATGAAATTGCTCCGCGACCGCACAATTCGGGCCATCTCACTATCGAGGCATTTTCGTGTAGTCAGTTTGAGCAACAAGTTCGTGCGGTTTGCAACCTTCCACTACAGATCCCCAATCAAATCGCACCGGCCGCCATGGCCAATCTGCTCGGCGATCTCTGGGCCAGCGGGCCGCCAGCTTGGGAAAGAGTGCTGGCCAGCCGCGACGCTCGTTTGCATCTGTACGGAAAAGCCACCGCTAGGAACGGTCGAAAAATGGGGCATTTGACTTGCCTGGCCGAATCGTCCGACCGCGCGGCTGAAATTGCCCGGAGCTTGCGCGGCGATTTAGTTCGACGCGACATACGATCATGACTAACCAGCTCGCTCAAGTTTTCGCTTATGGCACATTGAAGAATGGGCAATGTCGCCAACACTATTGGGCACACCGTCCTCGCGAAGTCGCGCTTGGGTGGATTCATGGCGCGCTATTCGATACTGGTCCCTATCCCGCGCTCGATGTCGGCGACGATCTGGTCGCGGGCGAGTTGTGGATGTTTGAGGACGATCAAATCGACGAAATCTTGCATGTGCTGGACGACGAGGAAGGATACTACGGTCCAGCATCGTCGGCTAATCTCTACACTCGGCGAATAGTCACATGCGAGACTCAAGATGGCCGGACGCTTGACGCTCATGCATACTTTTACACTCGCCGAAGTGAATTCCCCACGTTTCGTCGTCTGCATCCGAACGTCCAGTGGAATCACCGGCACTTCGCTATCTGGCCAACGGGCGGAAAGTGGTAATCCATGTTCCAGACGATGTATCAACTATGATTGCGTGGAACGGTCCCAACGATGGATGCTATGGTTGGATACGCCGTCGAGTCGAACAGGCAACGACGATCGCAACATTTCATGCTCATGATCTCGACGCAATTTTGTCCACACCTCAGTGCACTCGCATTATCGTCGCAGTGCGAAACAGGCTGGACTATCCTTGGCAGTTGGTTCGCCGTTTGGAACAGCAGTCGCAAGTTTTACCGTGGGCGCTGCTGGTCGATAATTGGTGGGATGGAGCGCGACGTACAGGTATTGGCAACCCAGGACATATCATTTGGCCCTGGTATCGTTGGTGGGAAGGGTGGTTCCCGTGGTTGTATCCAGAGCGGTGCATCGCATCCCACAACACAGCGCAACTATTCTCGCCCGTTCACGCGCCGATTGATACGCAACGAGCAATTGGTTTCAACCAATCAACCACCCAACAGCAGGTCAGTAGCAAGCGATTTTCCATGACTTCGGAAAAACCACTGTTGATATTTGCGGGATGCTCTACAACCGCCGAATCGTGGCGCGAGTGTGCCAAGCTGGTAGGATTGCAAACACGCGTTTTCCGATCGCCCGAGGCATGGCTGGAAATGTCAATGAAAAGTGACGCCGCACATACTGGGTGCTTATTGATCGACGATTCTGCTTACCTTGATGCTCCGGTTCAGCAGCAGGTGAATCGTATGAACGAGGACATTCAAGCGATTGTCGCACAGTATCCAAATTGTCCACTCGTCATCGCCGCGAATATGCCGCGCTGGTCCGATTGGAATCTTTGGTCCAGCTCCGGTGCTTGCGAAATCATCGCCAAGCCTGCCTACGGAGTTCCATTATGCCAATTTCTCAATTCAACTTTCCAAACCGATGCAGCAGTCGAAGTTGAGTGAGGCTTAACCAGCACGGTACGGTCGTTATTTGATGACGAACACTGCGTGTCGTGCATTGCATTTAATAGAACGGAGAGTTACGGTGAGTGCACAAATGGAATTTCGCTCCTAGTGTCTTGAGCGGACAAACGTAGAATTCACGAGATCCTGCATGGGCTCTAGCAGTCCGCCGACTAGATAAAGCGGACCTTGGCGCAATGTCATGAAAGTAACTGCCTTGAGCGACGATAATTCTCAGAGAGCCCAAGCCGCGCTGCGGTGCTTGCGAACGGCTGGCCAAACCGTTTTGCCAAGCCTACTGCTTTGTGACTTCGGTAACTTGGAACGCGAAGTGCGGCGTTTAGAAGAGGCTGGGGTACTAGGGTTACATCTGGACGTGATGGATGGTCATTTTGTCCCCAACCTGACCTATGGGATGCCTGTTGTGGCCGCGTTGCGAAAATTAACGCCACTTCCGCTAGATGTCCACCTTATGATTTCCAATCCCTCTAGATACGTATCTCAATTCGTCGATGCCGGTGCGGACGTGTTGACAATTCACGCGGAAGTCGATGAGCCGCTTGATGTTACGCTAGAAACCATTCGTTCGGAGGGGTTGGGGGCAGGACTAGCAATAAACCCGTCCACTTCAATAAAAGTTGTCAAAGAGCTATTGCCGCTTTGCGACTTGGTGTTAATTATGAGCGTTAACGCTGGTTTTGGTGGCCAGTCGTTTAATCCCGTTGCGCTCGAAAAACTCCGCTTGATGAAAGACGCGGTTTCGCCTGGCACGCTCTTGGAAGTAGACGGCGGAATCAATCTTTCGACTATACGTGGTTGTCGACAAGCTGGGGCGAATATGTTTGTGGTGGGTTCGGCTTTGTTTAGCCAGGCCAACTATCAAGCTGCGCTTCAGCAACTCAATAACGAGCTGCAGCGATAGCCAATCTGTTTTGTAAAGGCTTACATGTTTGATGTTTTGTTGATCCGTCCTGGTTCGACAACGTTTGATGAAGAAGGACGCATGAAGGGAGCTTTGGATATTCCACTGACCCCAGATGGAACTCGGCAGGTGGAACTAGCCGCCGAACAACTGGCAAAATACGACCTCGATTGTTTGTACGTCGCGCCCTGCGAATCCGCACAACAAACGGGATTGCTGTTTTCCAAAAGATGTGGATGGAAGCGTAGAACTGTTGAGTGTTTTCGCAACGTCGATCACGGTTTGTGGCAAGGGAAATTGGTTGAAGAAGTGCGGCGCCACCAACCCAGAGTTTATAAGCAGTTTCAGGAAAGCCCGGTAAATATTTGTCCACCCGGTGGCGAATCCTTAGCGGATGCTCGCCAGCGAATCGATGCAACAGTTCGCAAGTTGGGGCGCCGTCATCGCGGAGGATTAATTGGACTGGTAGTCCCAGAGCCGATGGCATCTTTGGTGCGATGCGCGTTATTGGGTTGTAGTTTTGGTGACGTTTGGAAATCGGAGCTCGATGCGGGCAACTGGGAGTTGATTCGGGTTGAAGCGCCTTGCCCAGTTTTAGCGTAGCACTCGGAAATAAGTCGACAATGGACTCAGTTTCAACCAATGGACGCGTAGCGAGAAAACGTGAAATTCCAGCCGGCATTTTTATTAAATGTCCAGGCTGTAGTGACACGATTTATCGCAAGGAAGCTGAGCGACTATCGAACGTGTGTCCCAAATGCCAGTACCATTTTTACGTCTCTGCCAGAGATCGCATGTCGCAAGTCCTGGACGAAGGGACGTTTGAGCCTTGGGACGAGGACATTTTTCCCACGGACCCACTACAGTTTCAGGACAAGAAACGCTACGCCGAACGATTGACTGACGAGCAGGCGCGGACGGGGCTTACCGATGCAGCGCTGACCGGGACCGGGATGATACGTGCTCGACGCGTGGCTATCGGAGTTACCGACTCGGCGTTTATCATGGGCAGTATGGGGTCGGTTGTCGGTGAACGGCTCGCAAGGCTCGTAGAGCGAGCCACCGCGCAATCGCTGCCCTTGATAATCATCAGTGGTTCTGGCGGCGGCGCACGCATGCACGAAGGAATCTTGTCGCTGATGCAAATGGCGAAAGTATCTTCCGCACTGGCACGTTATCACCGCGCCGGAGGTCTGTATATTTCGGTTCTGACCAATCCCACGATGGGAGGTGTAGCCGCCAGTTTTGCGTCGCTCGGTGACTTGGTATTCGCTGAACCCAAAGCGCTGATTGGCTTTGCGGGACCGCGAACCATCAAAGCAACAATCAAAATCGAATTGCCCGCGGGATTTCAAACCAGCGAATTCTTACTTGAGCACGGCTATATCGATCGCATCGTTGAGAGGAGCCGTTTAAAGAGCGAAATCGCGCGTGCCATCGATTATTGCGGGAAGTGATTTCGCATGTTGGGGCTATTAAACAAACTGAGAAATCTGTTTGGCGGTTCGCGTCAAATACCGCTGGCTGTCGAAGCCAGGTTCGAACGACTGCGTTCAGCTGTCAGCGGAACGATGAGCAACTTTATCGTCGCCCGTGATCGGCGCTCCAATCGCGTCGTCGGGGTAAAAATCTGCGACCAAGAAAAGGTGCAGTTTTTTGAAAGCCGATTCAAGGGAATGAACAAACCCAGCGAAGGGCAAATCGCCGCCTCGCTTCACCATCCGAATGTCGTGGAAACGTTCGAATACGGAATGACCAACAAGGCAGCTCCGTATCTCGTCATGGAATACATCGACGGAGCGGGGCTGCAGCAAGTTATCCAAAATCGCGAAGAGCAGCGAGTCAAGCCTCATCGTATGGCACTCATTCAACAAATGGCCGAGGCTCTGCAGTATCTGCATGGACAAGGGTATATCCACCGTGATATTTGTCCACGCAATTTCTTGTTGTCGTCTGACTACAGCCGGGTCAAGCTAATCGATTTCGGGCTGACGGTGCCGGCGACTAAGGAATTCATGCAGCCTGGCAATCGCACAGGTACACCGCTGTATATGGCCCCAGAGATTGTGCGTCGCAAATCCACGGATCAGCGCGTCGATATTTTCTCTTTCGGAGTTACCGTTTACCAATTCTTGACTTATGAATTACCTTGGCCCGGTGACGACACGAGTGGTCTAGCCGCATTGCATCACGATACATCGCAAGCGACTGATATACTCTCATATCGTCCCGATCTGAACAAATCTCTGGCGACTTTGGTGATGCAGTGTTTGCGTGCAAACCCTGCCGAACGAATCCAATCTATGGATGTCTTTCTGTCACTATTGAAGCCCATTCACTCGGAAGTTGCGTAGCTTCGAAACTGGTTATCGGCTTGCCCCTGACCACTGCAGACTACAACTTGGACAATCCTTTTGCAGTTGCCGTGGGCAAAGCGACGGGGTACAAGACCGTACAAACCAGCTATGTGCTTGGCCACCAACCCAAGTCATTCGACTGGCGCTTGTGCAAAGCCAAACAACACCTACTCCGTGCTTTCCCAATGAGCTTTTTGTGCAAGTGTGCGAACGGCTCAATCAGATCATTCAGGTTGACTGAAGAATTCTGCGGTGCAGAATGGACCGCGTACTTCGCCATCAGCTCGGCGGCCTCTGTCAAACTTTCAACTGGCATGTTGATCAACTCCGGACGCAAGAAGTTGAGTTCACAACTTCCGCCAAAATCCCGGCAGAAAAAGTACGAGGATGCTGAATAGTTCGAGCCGACCGAGAACCATCAGGAATACGAACAGCAGTTTGCTCCCAGTCGCAAAATTGGCATAGTTGACCATGGGGCCGGCAACGCCCAGCCCTGGTCCCACATTGTGCAATGTCGCAGAGACCGCGCTGGCACAGTCGAGCAGCTTGTGATCGAGGTGGTTTGTCAGATTGCCGCCACTAGCACTGAGCCATTGGCGATCTGGTTCGATCATTATCAAGACTAACCATGAGGCCGTAAAGATCGCGGCCACGAGTCCGAAGAAGACGAGAATGTTCTTGCGCAACTCGACATCATCGAGCACTTGATCGCCTAGCCGCAGAGGTCGGACCACGCGTGGTCGGTAGGCGAGTTCTAGTTCTTGACCGGCGATCTTAGCGAACAAGACATGACGAATGACCTTCATGCCACCCGCCGTGCTGCCAGCACAGCCACCGACAAACATCAGCAACAGCAAGATGCCGCGTCCAAAATTATTCCACTGATCGAAGTCGCAGGTCGCGTAACCTGTGGTCGTCATGATCGACACTACTTGAAACAGTGCGAGGCGCAGCGCGCTAGAATAGTCACTGAAATCACCGCGCAGCATTCCGAACAAAATCACTAACCCAGTAGCGCCGCCAATGATGGCTAGGTAAACCTGCCACTCGACATCCTTCAAGCCTTTGATAATCCTGCCGGTTAAGAACAAGTACAGCAGCGAGAAATTTGTGCCCGCCAAAATCATGAACAGCACAGAGACATACTCGATGGCGGGGCTATGAAAACTTCCCAAGCTGACGTTGTAATTGCTGAATCCGCCCGTTGCCATGGTTCCGAATGCGTGGCAAGTCGCATCAAAAGGCGACATGCCCAGTAGTATGTAAATCAATACGAGCATGGCGGTCAAGCCGCAATAGATGATCGCAAAAGCCCAAGCCGTCTGCTGCACGCGGTTGTGCGTTCCGTCTTTGGTCGGACCTGTAACCTCGGCCCGCAACATGGACTTTCCAGCCGAACCCTGTCCTAGCAACGCGACCAGCAGCACAACAATGCCTAGCCCGCCCAGGAAGTGCGTGCTAGCTCGCCAAAACAAAACGCAGTGCGGAACCAGTTGCGGATCTTCAACATTCGTCAACACCGAGGCACCGGTCGTGCTGAAACCCGACTGAGCTTCGAAGAGGGCATCTGCAAAGTTCATCGGCACTTCAGGTTCGCGAAGTGTACCGCTAAACAGATAGGGGAGTCCGCCCAATGCTGTGGCGAGTATCCAGCTTAATCCCACCGTTGCCATGGCTTCCTTGCGATACAATTGCCCGGTCGCATTGCGGCTAAACAGTAGAAACGCTGCCCCGATCGCCGAGCACGTGACGCAACTGGCAACTATTCCAAAAAAACCTCGCCACTCGAATTGCTGCGGCGTGGGCAAACCAAATCGCCAGCCAAGACTGGGATGTGCCCACGGTAGCGAAAACAACATGGAAACGGCCAGCAGAACGCAAATCACTCCAAGCATTCGGCTCAGTAATCGGTAATTCATCCAAGCATACTCGTCAGAGCAGGAGGCAATTTCTAGTTGGGCTGAAATGAACGCATCACATCGCTCAGTTGCGACTGGCAAGCCAAGACCAGAGCGGTATCGCCTTCATGCAGTCGATCTCGAGCTGTCGGGACGCGCACATATTCCTTTTGCATCACGGCAGTTACCAACGCTCCTTCGGGAAGAGTTGCTTCAGCCAGGGTGCATGTAGTAACATGTGCATTCTTGCCGACCTCCAGTTCGAGAATGAACACTTCGCTGGCAGGCAGTTGCAACTGCGAAAGCACGGGCCCTTCGGTCAACAGCCCTAGAATTTGGCGCGCCATCGCGTCGCGTTCACTGACCGCAACATCGATACCCAGTTTGCTGACGATGCCAGCGTAATCCGGCCGGCCGACAATCGCCATGATCTTCTTCGCTCCGAGGTCTTTCGCCTCGATCCCTGACATGATGTTATTTTCGTCGTTTCCCGTGCACGCCACGAAATAATCGCAGCCGCCTACGCGTTCTTCTTCAAGTACCACTTTGCGAGTTGCATCGGCACGCACGACGGTCGCCCGCTTTAGGTGCGCGGCCAGAAAATCGCAGCGCTGTGCCGAAGCATCCATCAACAGGACGCGGTAACGTTCGCTCTCTAGGGCTCTAGCGAGATGAAATCCTGTCTCGCCGCCACCTGCGATCACTACGAATTGCCGCGTGGGATTTCCGTGGTCGAATACCTTCTTGATGGCCTCGACTTCCTTTTGGCGACCAATCAGACTGATCCAATCTCCCAAGCGAACTTCGTCCTGAGCACTGGCGATCCACGTTTTGTCGCCGCGTTGAATCGTCCCCAAGCGAACGTTGGCCGACAACCCCAATTGCTTCAATGGGAGGTTCAGCGAAGCACTCTTCTTATTGACCTCAAACTCAACGACTTCCAACTGCCCTCGCGCAAAGTGTTCGAGCGTGATGCTTTCGGGGTTGCGAATGGCTCTCGCAAGCTCCATCGCCGTCAAGTGTTCCAGGCTGAGCAAGCGATCGACATTAAAATGCCGCTGATAGTCAAAAGTGCTCAGGTCGCGAAACACCGGTGCATAGACGCGCGCCACTGCCCGCTTGGCACCCATGGCTTTTGCCATGCTGGCCGCGATAAGATTCACCTCATCAGAACCGGTCACGGCCAAACAAACATCGCATCCCATGACGCCAGCTTGAAACAAAACGCTCGACTGAGAAGCCGCTCCCACCATGGCCTTTACGTCCAAGTCATTATTGACGCGTCGAACATGCTCAGGATTGGAATCCACGACAGTGACATCGTGTCGATATCGGCACAGTAGTTCGGCAACCCAAGTGCCTACTGTTCCCGCCCCCAGAGTTAAGACTTTCATATGATTGCCGAGTTGGTCGACCAGCCTCACATTTGTTGAACGGCCCGTCGAAGCAAATTTAGATCCACGATTAGACCATCCACGATGCAAATTGCAGAACAGCGTAAGAGACTAACATGAACGTGGTGATCCACACAAAAGTGCGTTGAGCTTGTACCAGCACTAAATCAGCTCGCTCATGCCGTGTGCCGCCAACTACCAACGAGACGGAGATGACCAGCGGGAAGTAAAGCAGTAAATATTCCAGCGACATGCTGATGGGCATTGGGGTCAACTCCTTACACTTGTGCCACAGGCGAACTTGAGCCACTCGCGCCAGCCTTCGGCGGTGCCGGCTTTTTATCGTCACCTGTGGAATCCTTTTCTCCCTTAGGTTTGGTCGTCGGTGGTGGCAAAGGCCCAGCGAATGCGTCAAACATCACTAACATGTTCAGCAACCCGGCAATCATGGTGTACAAAGTACCCATGTCCATCCCGGAAGCGGTTTCTGCATTCCACTGAGACAAATCATCCGTGCTGCTCGGTGGAGCCATAAACTGACCAGGTTTGCCATAATAAGCTTGGTATGCAGCAGGCATCGCAGGTAGCCCAATTCCGGCTTGTATCACGTACTGCCAACGCTTTTCCACGGAATTCCAGGAGGCGTAAACGCAGCGCCCACCTCCAACGAACATGCCAAGTGCAAAACTGCTAAGGATGCTCAAAAAGAAGATGCTTGATTTAGCATATCGTCGCTGATAAAAATGGCCGGCTCCAGGAATCAGCCAAGCCAAGATCACAGCCAAATAGCGATTTCGCAAGTTGAGCAGCTCGCCATCTGCCATGATTACGCTGTCACCGCGAGTAACAGTGTTTTTCGTGCTGACCATCAATGGCCTTCTCCGGAATGGAATTCAGTCAACCTTTATCAGTGTAATTGTACCAAGATGTGCCTACTTCACCAGAACAGTGAAAGCGGGCGCTCAAGCAGTTCTGCCGCCGCTTGTGGAGTTATTCGCGGAGGTAACTCTAGGCTTGGATTTACCAACCGCAGTCTGTCCGAGAATTTAAGAACTCACTCCCGACAACTTGCGTTGACGATGAGAATGCTACGATGCAGATTAGCATTGGCCACAACATGCGCATTTCCTTGGCAGACTCTCGGCGTGCCGCCGGCGTTCGAGTTCGCTAACTACTTGAATGAACTCTCATCGAATTCTGCAAAATCGACGCTTCCGCCGCCAAACTGATCTCCCGTTTGACCGTCTGCGACCCCGTCGTCGGTCATCGATATGCCCGGTTGCGTAGACATCATCTGTTTCGCTGCCAACGCTCGTGCTTTGTTCTCTTGAATTGCTACGACGATGGTGGTTACCACCAGTCCAAGCATGAACAGTATCCAGAGAATTGGCCAAATGGTAACCATCGAAGAACTTTCGGCAGCGAAAATGAAACTGGTGTTGTATACAAATAGGCTAGTTGCATTGGGTATCGTCGGTCAAGATTGAGAATAGAATTTTCGGGCTTAAAGAACTATCGATGCCATTCGAGAAACGGCTCACTTTCTTTCCGTTGGTTGGGAAAGGTTGGTATTTTCTCGGTTAGGCAGAGTCGAATTCGTCCGTTTCGCCAATTGGTGTCCAGCTATCGACTACACTCTTTTTCGAAACAATAATCGAGTGCCAATTTTGAATATCGTCCGTTATCGACCACTGACTATTGGAGCATTTGTCCATGTTTTCCTTTAGTGATCAGCCATTCCAATCGAATCGCCCGATCGCCCGGAGAGAGATACTGCGAGTTGGAAGTCTATGTGCCGCAGGATTATCGGTGCCCAATTTGTTGTGCGCCAGCGATCCAAAGAAAGTCCGTCCGTCTGCGGACAATATGTTTGGGCGAGCCAAGAACATCATCTTCTTATTTCTTGCAGGCGGGCCTCCACAACACGAGACGTTCGATCCCAAACCCTTAGCGCCGGCAGAAATCCGTGGTCCGTTTCAGCCGATCAGTACTAACATTCCAGGAATCCAGTTTTGCGAGCTTCTTCCGCGCACTGCCAGCATGGCGGACAAACTAGCCATTTGTCGCTCATTATCGACAGACGACAACAACCACGATGGTTCGGGCTATCAAGTGCTTACGGGCTACAAGTACATTGGACCAAATTCCCGGACGATTCAGCCGACGGATTGGCCATATTTCGGATCGATCATCAAGCGATATCGCCCCAGCGAGCTGCTGCCGCCGCTTTCGACGGCATGGATCCCAGACCTGTTTCGACTCAACGAGAGCGTTACGCCAGCAGGTCAAACCGGCGGATTCATGGGAGGAATTTGGGATCCAGATCGATTTGTTGGAGATCCATCTCAGGCTAATTACGAAGCGCCGGGGATCAGGTTGGGACCTCTCGGCGTAACGGATATTCGCCGACGGTGGGAATTGCTTTCTCAGATCGAACAACCGCTCGAAACATCAACGCGCCGTGTGGCCACTGCACGATACGACAACTACCAACAGCAGGCCTTTCAATTGCTAACGTCGGGAAAAGCTCAAGAGGCTTTCGCAGTCCACCGTGAACCCACACGAATCCGTTTGCGCTATGGCATGAACGCATGGGGCCAAAGCGTGTTGCTGGCACGACGACTGATCGAGGCTGGTGTACGATTGGTTCACGTTCAATGGCCGCGTGAACCAGGCGACAATGCCGTCGACAATCCCTTGTGGGATACTCATGCACAGAATGCGGACCGCGTAGAGGATGTTCTGTGTCCTCAATTTGACCTGGGCTTTTCTGCGCTGATTGAAGATCTTGACCAACGTGGTTTGCTGGACGAAACACTAGTTGTGGCAATTGGAGAATTCGGGCGTACTCCCAAGATCAACAGTAAGGGAGGGCGTGATCATTGGGGACACGTGTTCAGTTTCGTATTGGCGGGTGCGGGAATCAGCGGTGGGCAAGTCTATGGTGCCAGCGATCGACACGGCGGCTACCCGCTTGAAAATCGCGTTTCGGCCGGAGATTTCACTGCAACCCTGTTTCACCTGGTCGGACTCGATCATGAATCCAAATTTCGGGATCAACAGGGTAGAGAACATTTGCTCACCAACGGCCGGCCGATATTCAAGATGCTTGGTGTCGAGCCTGCTACGAAAGAGCGAATGACCAGCTCGGGCGATGTCGCAAGAATTCCACCGTTTGATCCTCAACTGACCTTGATGCACTCCGCTTTTTCCTCTGCCGCACCGATGCGCCCGCTCGATGCGCCGTCGCGCCCTAAGGGTTGGCGAGCTAGTCCCATTCTAGGTGCCGATGAAAGCGGGTTAGGAGTTTGGCAAGTCGGCCAGCTCGCATTCGTCGGTGTTCGTAACTTGGGCCATTCGGCAGCCAAGATCTTCGAGCGAGGCGCTGCGGCGATTATAGCTCAAGAAGTACGCAGCCCGTTCGCTGGTAAGTACCGGTTGGCAGTGCGATTGCGGCCTGAGACGCCTACCTGGAAAGACTTTGATGAACTATTTGCCAAGCACTTTGTGTGTCGCTTGGAGTTCTTTGAATTCACCGATGTCAACAAATCTGCGGCTGCTCGCAAAGAACTGGCCAGTCTCAACTTTCTGCCCACATCGGCCAATTCAATCGAAGATTTTCAAACCATCGTCTTGGAGAAAGAGTTCGTCAACCCCAAACCGGGCGCGAACTTCTCGTTTGGGCTCGGCCTAGGAATCGCAATAGTAGTCGAGAAGATTTCCAGCGGGTCTCCGAAATTGCCAGACTTGGGTCCGATAGCAATTGGCTTGAGGGTACTCGACTTCAAGCTCGAATTCCAAGGCAAGCCGCGCGATGAAAACGTAACCGTTTGAGCAGCGTACTCGTTGATGATCGCAACAAATCGAATCGTCCGCGTCAGTTACATTTTTGAATTGGGTGAATCTTCACAAATGCCGGAATTCAATGCAGTTTTCGGTTCAAATCGCTGCTCACCCGTAGTGGCACATTGCAGCACTACGAATCGAGACAATATCTCTCTTAGCCATGGTGGTGTGGCGCTCTATGTTAGGCTATTTTGAGGCGGAATCGGGCCGAACTGTCTACGGAGGAGTCGCGAGAATGGTGAATGTTTCAAAATACGAGCAAGCCGAGCGCGAAAAGCGCGAGTTACAACGTCTCCCAGATGAATTTTCCGATAGTGACATCCAAGAGTGGATAAATCGCTTGTTCATTGAGGAGGAGGATCCCGTCAGTAAAAGGCGAATTGAGTTACTTCGCACCGATGCTCTACCATTTCTCGTCAAAGCTCTGGAAGATCCGCGGATTGGCGTGGTGAAGTTCGCACAGTCGAACCGAGCATTCACGGCTCGTTCGCCACTCGAGAGAATCGTCCTCTTATTGTCGCGATTGCGCGCCTATGATGCAGTGCCCGCGTTGGTGCGGCTTATGGAACATCGCGACAGTCATTTTCGTCGGTTCGCGGCCAAAGGATTGGGGAGTATTGGCACACCCGGGTGTATCGCTCCCATGCTGCGAGCGCTCAGTGAAAAGGAAGATGAAGTGATTCAGGGCGCTTTGGGAGGCATCTTGGCCGGTTCAATATGTGGCAGTGGCACGCCAGAGTTCTTAGACTCGATGTTTCCCGCGATTATAAAACTATTGAATCGTCAGGTAGAGTTCACGCTGCCTTCGGCGGCGGGCATGTTGTTAACGATTGACGCGGAATCCGCAGTGCCAGTGCTGTTATCGCCAAAATACTTTTCCGCCAATAATCCCGAAGTGCACTCTCTGATCGCGGCGTTAAATTTGAAGGATTACCTCGTACCCCACCACATCCTGTTGCCGTTCATGGACGCAATTCGCCCCCGCGCGCAAAGATATCCATTCAACTTTGCCTACGGCGAAGCACTTATTGCCTATGCCAACAATCCCGATGCTAACGCTCGCAATACTATTCGCGCCGCGCTGCGATCACGAAATGAAACGATTCATGAGTTCGCCGCTGAGGCGATGGAATTGTTCTACGGTGTCGACTATGCCATTGGATCCGTAGTAGTGGAGTACCAAAGAACGGGGTTTGATTCGATGACTGGACCGCAGCGACATTACCTAGCGGTGACCGAGTACAACGAAGTCTGCGAAGACGATCACCACGCTCATTACTTTATGGGATCGTCAGGCGACCACTGGCCCGATGCGTTGGAAGGGTTCAAAGCGATGGGGGCCATAAATCGGGCAAGGATTTTAGAAGGCGCGACGCAGTTGTTTGGCCCCACGGGACCGTCCACCGATCAAGACATTCGTCGGCAGCAGCTCGAGAGCTTTTCGCCACGCCAGGACGAAATGTTGATGGAATTCGATGAAGCCTACTTCAGGAACTACCCATTGGAAAACTTGTCGACTCTAATGTCTCGATACGCGACCGCGTTCAATCATCATTTCACGCCAGTGAAACACTAGGTATACGGTACGCCCAGTTCCGCATCAGTCCCAACGGGACCGTTCTAATCCCAATACCGTTCAACGAACGTGGGATAAGCTTCCAGCTTGTCAATATCTTGTGCAAGCAATGGCGAAACTCCGCTACAGGTTGACAAGCTGGAAGCTTATCCCACGTTCGTTGAACGGTATTGGGCCTAATCCCATGTGAATCGTTCGTCCAATGACAATTCATGCAGAACGAAAGGCAAGGATGCTTGCTGCGGTTGCCAACGCAGCCATGGTAGCCGAAATTGGACTGCTTCGAGTTTCGCTTGGCGGCAACGAATTCGCGCCAGTCGCTGTGGCTCGCGAGCGCTGGGTGTCGAGCACGGCGCAATCGTTATTTCCTGAAGTCCCTCGACGTGAAGCACCGCCGATGCCAGTGCGAATGACAACGACTCACTCCATATTTTGCCTTCCAACAGCGCAACGTCCGGCGATGCGGTAAACGAATCTCCAGGCATTGATCGTCGATCGAACCACCGCTTGGTAAGGATCGCTCGATCAATTACTGTCCGATAGTCGGCTTTCGCTCCGCGAAAGCAAGGTCCTTTCGCGGAGCGAAGGGCGACTATCATTTGTCGAGCGATCCTAAGCTGGCTGCGAGAAAAGTCGGGCGCAGGCAATGACCAGATTGGTCCGAAAGATCGCATTAGGGAATTTAGTTTCAATCGCCGTTTGTTGGTGCTGGTCCATTCAGTTGGGACCATGTAACAATACCGGACAAACTCGAGCCCCAAGCCGCGCCGCACCACACGCGACGTTGAGCGCCGCGCCACCGGAATCGTCTTCGATCTCGCACCAATGTGTCCTGTTGCTCCTACACATTCGGTCGAATTTCTTAATCCTGGTACTTATTTCAGGACTATTCCTTACACGCAGACCTGATCAGCGTGCTTGGCGAGTCGGCATCGGTTTCCCAAATTGATCGCGAGCTGCCATACTTGTCGATCACCATTTGCCGCCAATCGTCACGACAGCTTCGCGCCCAGATAATTTGCGACTCAGCGATATTGGCTAAGTTGTAAACCCACTCTTGGTGAACGTTATGGTTCTCGCGGTAGTGCACGAACACAAGGTGCTTGCCACCAATCCCGTTGAGTTGTGCTTCGATTTTAAAACGTCGCATGGACCACTCTTGCGACTCGGCGGCATGGCTTTCGGTCATGACCCAAACAATCGACAACAGCGAATACGCCGCTACGGTTGCGACAATGAACCTTGGGCGGATTTTCGCCAAGCAAGCGACTCGACGCAGGGCAAGGGTTGCCAAGATCGCTAGCCACGGAACGATGGGTGCCAAATAGTGCGGAGCAGACCAATGCGTAATACTGGTAGCGGTCACAAGCGAAATGACTCCCAGCACGGACCAGCGCACCAGACTACTTACTCGCCACAGCACGATTGCAAAACAGGGGACAATTGCCAGCCACCAGCCCCAGAAATCTCGAATCATCGCTAGGCGCTGGAAGACTCCTCGGAGGAATCCGGCCACACCGGTGTAGCGCGAGTACTCGCCGACGGACCACGAGTTAATTTTTTCGAACAGAGCAGGCATTGAGTTCTCGCCAGTCGTTGCCATTTCCGGCGCTTGTGTTGCTTGAGTAATGAACAATGGTGCCACTGCATACTGAGCTTCGTGAAGTTGATAAGGCATACATAACCATGAGCCGGTGGTCGCAAAATTGTGCGCAGCAATGACGATGATCGCTAGCGTAATGCAAGGTAGGCCGCCCAGGGAGGCTGTCATCAAACGCCGAGCGGTTATCTGACCTTCGATGCCCCAGTGCCAAACTAAACTCCCCAGGCACAGCGCTGTGAAGATAAGGCCTTCAAATGGTCGGCATAACGACATCAGTCCGATTCCGAAGCCTAGTATGATCGAAGCAAATATCGAGTTCCTTTTCCTCAATCGAACGACCGAGCCCACGATGATGGATGCCGCAGTTGCTGTCAACCAGCCGTTCATGTAACTCCGAGACCATTCAGTATGCATGGCAGGATGCAGCGCGATCAACATTCCTCCGATCAGTGCCCAGCGACGTGGTACCACTGCAGCCAATGTCCACGTAATTGCGGCAGAACAAAATCCGGCTCCTAACCAAAGCCCAGCGGTGGGAGTTCCGAAGAGGACCCAGCCCAAGGCTAGAAGCGCACCTGGCCCGAGAGGGTATTTTGATGAATACGTTGGCACCAAGATCGTATGGAAAGATTGAAACGCCTGCCAAGCTTCTGGAGTCGGATTGGACAATCGACCGTGGCGCAGAGTATCGGCGAGTAGCAGATGACTGAACTCGTCATGGATGCTCGGCACCGGCCACCGCACCCAAGACAGTACCATCGCGATGAAAAACCCCAGCAAGCCGACAGCACCGAGCATGAATCCATAGTGACGGCGGGCAACAGCTCGTGTGTAACACTGAGCGTTTCGCTGCCTGATTGATATGCGCATCGCACTGTCGGCTACAACGCTCACTTTCGAGCAAGCCGCAAGACGCTTAGCAGAAAACTGCTCGCCGCAGCTTGAACACCCAAGGCCACCGCACCAACGGCAGGAATCAATGTCCGCATAGTGTGCGAATAATCTAAGGGCCCAAATCCACTGCTGGCCCACGACAACGCTTGCCAGGATACTGCGCACGAGCCAGCAAACATTAATCCGACAGACACCGACAAGCAGAGTTCGAGTGTGAAAATGCGGGAGAGTTTATCCAAACGGCGGTCGCGAGGTAGCAAGCCTTCGCTCCCAGCAAACGTCTTGGCCAAAACCGCACACCAAATCATTTGAGCTCCGACGAGTATTGCCAGCATCGCGACCAGCATCGTGTGCGCGTCAAATTGAACACCGAATACGTTTGCGCGGCAGCATGCCAGCGCGAATCCGATGCAACCGTACAATGCGGTCGATAAACCCGGTATGAGAAAGGTCCAACGCGGACTTTGCAGCATGAAGAACCGTAGCGTTCGCCAACCATCCCGGAAGGTGCGCAGGTGGGGACCGCGTGAGCGCCGTCCGTCAGGATAAAGTGTGATGGGGATCTCGGAGATGCGAGCATCGAACAGTCGACTCTTGATGATCATCTCCGTTGCAAACTCCATCCCAGTGCAACGCAGATCCAGTCGGTTGTACAAGTCTCGGCGAAAACCTCGCATGCCACAGTAAACATCATGAACGGGTGCTCGAAACATGTTCCGCACCATCCATGTCAATACCGGATTGCCCCACTGATGGAGCACGGGCATTGCTCCTGGCATGATACGACCGCCACCGTTTGGTAGTCGGCATCCCTGCACCAGGTCGGCCCCTTCGGTCAGCTTGCGGTAGAACTTGAGCGTGTCCGTAAAATCGTAGCTATCGTCTGCATCCGCCATGACAATATACTTCCCACGTGAGGCAGCGATACCGGCCATCAGCGCAGCACCGTACCCTCGCTGGGAAACATGGACCACTTGTGCACCAAGCGTTTCAGCGATTTCGATCGAATCATCGCGGCTGCCATTGTCGGCGACAATTACTTCCCCAACGATTCCAAGTTTTTCGATAGCGTATTTGGCTTTTAAGACGCAATTGCCGACAGTGTCTGCTTCATCCAGGCATGGCATGATGATGCTTAATTCAATCGGTTCAACGATTGGTTCAGCTAGCGCGATTGACTCCACACGCCCGACATGCTGAGTATGCGTCTGCTCAATTGCATCATCCAATTGGAAAGCAGCCCCAGCCAGTCTGTCCGCTGCGGCATCCACAGCCAACAAATCGACCAAGTGGTCGAATTGATGCTCCATCTCTTGTCGATTGCCTGAGGACTTGCCTCGTCCTGGCAAGGAAATGTCGAGCAGTTCTTTTTGATTGTTGACGTTGGCGAGGAACTGGGTGGATGAACCGCTCATTGCTGGAACTCATCGTTGGTGACACGTTTCGACAAAAGACCTTTATGAAACGTAAATCACACAGCGGGCCGGTCAAATGGTCTGGCCTGCTTTGGCGCTACCTTGCATGCCAATGGTAGCGACTGTATCGATTGGAGCGGTTGTCGATCAAGATTCAAGCATGCGGCAGACTAAATTGGCAACATGCGCGCCTGTCATTCGCCGTCGATGTCGAGCAAGAACATTCGCCCCGAACGATCGGTGTAGAATTTACACCGATCATGTCAGTAGTTCAGTTGCGAATGCATTTGTTGATGATCAGCTAAGTTCAACTGAGACGAGAGATTGGAGGTTTCCATTATTCAGTACGTTCAAGCAACTCGGTCGAAATCGGCTGTTCTAAGATTCTGCTCAGAATGTCAGTTCCACGACGTGAACCAAATTGTGGCCAAGCACCGATGTCGCGCAATTCCGGCATCAACTGCTCCAACTGCTCACACAACATCTCGGACAGCCGACGAACTCGCGTCGCGGATTTGAGCTCCCGAATTGCTGCTGCAGTTTTCATAATGCGTACCAACTGAGCACGCTCCTTAACCGGCCGAGATAACGGATCGCAATCGCTTTCGACGAGATCCGCAATGGGAACATCCAACGCCTCTTGCCAAGCCAATAACTGGCGTAGGCTTAGGTTGTAATTGGGTTTCTCCTGCTCCCTCAATGTCTTTACGTCGAGGCCCGTTCGGCGGGCAATCGTGCGCAGCGAAACCCCTTGCTGTTTTCGTACCTCTGCAATTCGATTCAGGATTCGAGGCTCTCGTTTCTCACGATTTTCCTTGCCATCCGTTTCATAATCAGTTTGTGTTGAGCATCCTAATCCCGAATCTGTTACTCCAATTGCTGCATGTTCCAAACAAAATACGCTAGCCAGAACCGACGACATTAAGTTCTCCTTGTGTGCCCGAGGTTCCCCCACCACTGAGAGAGCGGACGGACGCACACCCGAACCGCAACCGACCATTTCGACAGCCTTTTCAGACGAAAAGTTCCCCAACTCTTTACACACTTCGGCTTATTTAATCCACCTAAAAGTGTGTATTTTCGCCCGGCAAGCTGACACTCTTTAGCGAAGCAGATCTCACGAATGGTCTCATCAAATTTCGAAATTTTTCGCCAAAAGCGTATCTTGCTCTGAAACATTTCAGAGAGCTCACGCACGTAATCGATGGCCGATGCGCTCAAATCGCTGGTCAACCGCTCATAAAGCGAGCGGCAGATAGTTTCTTACCAAGACAAGCCCGAAGCACTAGCGAGTGTATGCCAGGATTGACGCACTCGCATTGCGCATCGGGCTTGTATTCGCTTAGGCCCAATACCGTTCAACGAACGTGGGATAAGCTTCCAGCTTGTCAACCTGTAGCGGAGTTTCGCCATTGCTTGCACAAGATATTGACAAGCTGGAAGCTTATCCCACGTTCGTTGAACGGTATTGCGCTTAGGCCTTGGTAAATTCCCATCTGCTGCTCGCCCAAGTAGGCGAGTTAGTCCTCGCTATGCATACGATGAAGTGGCACTACAATTGTTCCCGACAAAGAGGATTGAAATTAATGCTGGCATGAGAATGTCGCTTTACAGGACAACGACTTTCACTAACAATGTCCTGCCGCAATGATCCGGGTTCACGGATCGGCTCTGGCAGTACAGCGATCTTCGTAGGAGTGGCTTGCATGGAACATCGTCGCTCATTCGTTCCCCAATGCGCTTCGCCTCATCGTTCGCGTCATTTCTCGAGGTCGCTGTCGCCAGTCAACCACTACTAGATCGGTGCAAGGATGTTGCGTTTATCCGTTAGCGAGTTGTCAACCTTTCGCTGGACGTTTGAAGAAGACGTCTTGCATTACAAAGCGGCTGGTTTTCAAGCGGTCGGAGTATGGCGAGCCAAATTGGCAGACTATGGCGAGGAGAAGGGAATTGAATTGCTGCGCGAGCATGGAATGTCGGTTTCATCTCTGCAGTGGATTGGTGGCTTTACCGGGCATGACGGCCGCAGTTTTCGGGACAGCCTGCACGACGGCTTGGATGCTATCCAGTTGGCAGCGGATTTGCGAGCGCACACTGTGGTTGTGCTTGCCGGCGGACGTTGCGGACACACCAAGAGCCATGCGCACCGATTGTTGATTACCGCCCTTGAGGAACTCACCGAGGCCGCTGAGGCCGTTGGCATCCAACTCGCCTTGGAACCGATTCACGTTGGCTGCGCGTACGATTGGAGCTTCGTTACCGATATCCCACAGTGCTTGGATATTATCGCTCGTATCGGCCGCAAAAACTTGGGCTTGGTGTTCGACTGCTACCACTTGGCGCAAGATCAGTCCGTCATGGCCTGGTTGGAGTCGATCGTTCCGCACGTTCGTCTAGTTCAACTGGCTGACGCGAAACATGCTCCCATGGGAGAGCAAAATCGCTGCCTCCTCGGGCATGGCCGTGTTCCGCTACAGCATATTCTCGCTACCTTCCATGCCGGCGGATACGATGGTTTTTATGAACTGGAAATGTTGGGTGAAGAAGTCGAGCACCTGGGGTACGAGCAGATCCTCGGCGAATCTCGAAAAGCAGCAATGCAGTGGATTGCGTAGTTGACATCGCTGGCGCTGCGTCAGATGAACGATTGGAGTTTTCTCTTAAAGCAAATTCTGTCGTCACAACTTTAATTGCCGCATATGGGGACTTCCCATGCGCGCGGCTATTGAGCAATAATTGAGCAGAGCGGCGTTTTGCTTGACTCTCTTGCGAGAATAGTACGACGGCGAACGGTTAGCGTGCGACTATCATCGAACTATGCAATCAAAGTGCGGGTGTAACTCAGTTGGCAGAGTGACAGCTTCCCAAGCTGTATGTCGAGGGTTCGAACCCCTTCACCCGCTCTTCTTACCTCGTTTGCACGCTTGGTGACTGGGCAATGTGCATCTGCGAGTAGGATTAGCTTATTACTCACGAGTAAAATCTCCGGCCAAGAATCCAGTTGCGTTCACAAAAAGATATAGGGAAGACCTCGCGACCCAACCCAATTACTCACCCCAACTCAATCACTCACATTGATCGCGAATATCTGTTCGCTGGATTATCCCAGAGTTGAAGCGGTGGTTGCTTTTTTCCGTGTTTGTTCTGTGTACTTCTGTGGCCGCAGCAATACTGTTTAGCATTCGCAACAATCGGCCATTGAAGAAACACGTGCACCACACGGAAGGTCTTGATGGCAATGCCGCAACGCGAACTAACGGGAAACCCAGAAACTAAGCCGTCCATAGTTTAGTTTAGACGGTGCATTAGTCTTCCTCAACCGCTTGTTTAATCTTGTCTACGAGATTGGCACGAGTTAGCGATGTTTCTTGGATGCGCTGTACGTCGATACCCAAGTAACTTCCTAAGCGCAACGCCAGATCGATGTCTCGAATGCCATGATACTGATTTACCACACGATGTTCAAAGTAAATGGTCTGAGCGTCGAAATCAAAACCTGATTCAAAACAATCGACCATTTCCTCTATCCAATTGTTGGGAACTCCACGAGCCCGACAATGTTCGATTGACCATATGTCGTCGCCTGTACATTCGGACAGCAATGAGAGCGCAACGAGTCGATTGAACATGCTTGGAGCATTTAGCCGGTTACGAGATTCTCGAGCTTCTCCAGGCGATGTGCGAATTCCGCCAGCATTGATCGCAGGCCGGCAACTTCCTCGCGCAGTGCGACGATTTCCGCGGCTGTTACGCTGGCTCCCATCGTCGAAGGACTTCGAGGTGCGGATGGCGAAGCAAGAGAGTGCGAGGCGCCGAGATCATCGTCTGCGTCGGTGGGATCTTCTTCGCCAGTGTGGCCAGCAAATTTGCTCTTGAGTGCGATCAGTTCTTCCGCGAGATAAAGGTTGTGGGTGAACAACTGTCCTCGACCCGGTGGAGTGAGTGGAATCACTAGGTTACGTTCCATCAATTGCTTGATAATTCCCTGCAGCGTTCCCAAGTCCGGGATCGGTTCAAAACGGCTGGCACGTACTCGCAAATCCCCTGCAGTTTGTTCGCCGCGCAGCAGCAACTCAGTGATGACCGCGGCTTCAGCGCCTTTGACTCCCAGCCAGTTATATCCGTAATGGCGATACTTTGGCACGCGACCGCTGCCGTGCACTTCTGCTGCCGCGCCGATGCGTCTTAATTCCGCGAGACCATCCTCGACTTGTTCGCTGGACAAATTCATCATCGGATGGCGATTGCTCTTTTGATTGGCACCGGTGACCAACGCCGTCAATGTCATCGGATAAGCATCAGGAGTCGTGCGCGCTTTCTCCATCAAGACCCCCAACAGCCTCCGCAGTTTGCTTGGAACGGGTTTCCAAGACGGCGCAGGTTGAGCCTGCGAGCCGCTGCTGAGGCCAGATTCTTTTTCCGACGATGAATCAGGCATGATAGGCTGCTCTTATTGAAGGATTGAATTCCGACCTTGGGCAATCGCCGCGCGAACTCAGTTAATTGCCGGCTCACTGTTTGATGCGAAACATCTCTTGGTGCGGCAGCAAACTGCCTCCATCAATGTTCAGCGTTGATCCGTTAATGTAATCGCTGGCGGCGTCACAAAGAAATAACACGCCGCGAGCAATTTCTTCGGGTTTGGCGAGTCGCCCCCAAGGCAATCCCGCACCGCGCGACATCAGTTCATTCTCGGCAAAGAATTTTCGCTCGCCCGGCGTATCGGTCCATCCAGGATGAATGATGTTGACGCGAATTCGAAACTGAGCCAATTCGACCGCGGCCGTTCGCGCCATCTGATCGACGGCGGCTTTGCCCATATTGTACGCCATCGATCCGGGAATGGCCTTGTTTGCGTGAGGTGAACTGATGCAGACCATAGAGCCGCCAGTCCCTTGGGAAATCATGATTTGGGCAGCGGCGCGAAACAAATAAAAAGGCCCCCACATGCAAACGTTAATCGTTCGTTCAAAGCCTTCCATTTTGGCCCGATAGAACAATTCGCGATCACTGTAAGCGGCATTCGACACCGCGATATCTAATCTTCCGAAATGCTCTTTGGCCTTTGCGACTATGGCTTCCACGGCCACTTGTTGCGTCACATCCGCTACAGCGGGAATTGCCTGACCACCTTCAGCTTGAATCTGCTGGACGGTCGCGTCGGGCGACAGGATATCGTTGACCACGATTTTCGCACCCGCGCGAGCGAGCGCTATCGCACTAGCAGCTCCGATTCCTCGCGCGGCTCCGGTAACAATGGCTACCTTATTTTCCAATCCTCGCTCAACAGTCATCCAATCGCTTTCCTCACTTTAGATCTTGAAGTCGTTCGTTATTGCGTAGTTAACTTATCACGACAGCTCGCGAACAGAACTACTCGAATCGAGGACATAGTTTAGTGGCGCAGTACTAAATGAATACCCAGCCACAAGCAAATTGCTCCAACACAGCGCAGCCAATTGATTGGCTGTTGGCGAAATCCTAGCCAACCGAAATGGTCCATGACCAAAGACAATCCTATTTGGCCAGCCAATACCAATGCGATCCAGCGCGCGGCCCCCAGCTTCGGCGCGACCAACAAGGAAACTGTGACCATGTAGGTTCCGATCAAACCACCGGTCCAGGCCCACAGTGGCAGCGCGCTCAATTTAGCTAGCGATGGAACTCCGATCCGCATCGTTGCCGCTACCAGCAACAAAGCTAACAAACCGGTCGCAAAGCTGATGATCGAAGCTTGCAACGGATGCTCGCATTGTCCCGCCAAAGTTCCATTTACGGCTGGTTGCAATGCCATCACACAGCCAGCCACTAAGGCCAATAGAATTGGCAACCATGCGAGTTTTTCCATAATCCGTCCCTGAACATCATTGTTGGTGCTGTCTGAGAATTCAAGTCTAAAATCTCAGGCGCGAATCTATCCTAATACCGCTCGAAGTTTGTTGTCCGTTTCGACCGAATTGAACTCCAGCTTGCCGAATCCTCGCAACGCGCCTAACTGGACCGCGGCATCTTGGTGGTCGGCATAATTGGTAATGAGCATCACAGGAATGGTGCTTAGTTTCTCGTCGGCCTTCAGCAGTTTGATAATCTCGATGCCGTCCGAATAATCGCAATCCAACTTGCGATTGATCAGTACCAAATCAAAATTGCCCGCTCGTAATTTGACCAGCGCATCTTCGGCCGCGTCCGCTTGAACTACGTCCGCCGAGAATTTGGCCTGAATCAGTCGCTTGATCGATGCATGATCGGGTGAACAGTTACCAACATCCAAAACAAATTTCATCGCGCGCCGACACCTTCGCTGACTAAAAAGATCCTCACTCAAACTAACGAAGTTGAGTGACGTAACCAACCGGACTTTTATGAATTGAAGGCTGGGACTTCGATTCGGACGAGGCAAATTTTTTCGATTCGGCAGAATGCGAGGTCGTCAGCGATTCAGAATTCTTACGCTCGTTTGCTGCAAACTGGGAGGTAATCGATGTGGCCATCATCCCACTTAGAAACGAAGCAAGGATTAAAAGTACCGCTTTGAATTCGTTTGTCATGTATCTTGAGTTTCGCATAAGAACCAAATTAATAGAAGAGATTCAGGCCGCCGCAGTTGCTACTCCAGCCACTCGTCGGCTGGATCGAATTTGGGTGAAGCGACAATAACTACTCGCATGCGGCCGATAGCGCGATGCCATGTTCCAGGGTGGATGGTGATCGCCATCTCAGGGCGAACTGGAACGCGCTGGTCGTTTAATTCCATACAAGCGTCCGACTCGCACTGAAGGATGAAATACGTTTCGGTGATTCGACGATGGTAGTGCCGTTTGGCATTCATTTCGATTTGAGTCAAATGCAACGAGTACGGAACGCTGGGCTCTTCCATTAGACCCCTGCGGGCAATGCCGCACGGGCACTCGACTCCCGGCATCACGCTGTAATCAGTGATTTCGTAGGCTGCGGTTGCGGTTTCCATTGACTCCACGTCCGATGATTCACGGGCTCGCACTGGCAGGTCAGATACTCGTTGTCTAACCCGCAACCGTAGTCGAGGATTGTACTGAAGTTCAGCGCAAATCACTGAGGTTCAGCGCAAATCAATGCCAAACTATGGCAATCCTCGCCTGTGGCTGCGGGTTAAACGAGCTTCAGACCATGCTAGGCTTGCACCAAAGTCGCTGCCAGATCGCCGAGTTGAATAATGTACTCGAAGGGGTACCGATTAGGCAATCGTTGTCGGTTGAAACATACGTCGGAAGTTACTTTGGCCCTGCGCGACCAAGACGTTGGAAAAATTTTTTTGGCATGGGGGGGCAGGTCTTGAACTAGAAATGCCACAGCCCTTAAGTGTGGGGCAGAGTTAAGTTGATCGGTGGGTATCGATTAAGTCGGTCGGTAGAGTCAACTCAATCCGCCAGCCTTCCGCGAGCGTAAAATCCGAGAGAGAGCATTGACGTAAGTCGCTATCCCAAAAATTAGTTGGCGCTGCTCAAGCGATACTTCTGGAGCGACCGATACCATCTTTTGAACCGAGTCGTCGTGGTGATCGCGACGGTTGTCTGCGACTTGGTTTAGAACAGCCGGATAGCGAAATTTGAGCCCACGGAATGGCTCGTCCGGACGCTGGTAAAGGAACAGAATTGAAACCGTTAGGGAGTGCGGAACACCATGATTTTCGCCCCGCAGCGAAAAGCGTGTCACCGTCGTCGGCTCAACGAAGTCGAATAGACCCGCTCCCGAATGCGGAATCTGTTCGTGGCCGATCAGGCTTGAGGGCGATTTCAGCGGCGGCTTCGTGCGCCGAAACCGGCCTCAACCAATTGCACCCCCAAGAGAGGCCTGACCTTTCCAGAGTTGTGGTTCATCGTATAGGGAGTTGTGGCTCGATGAAATGGAACATACTTGTAGGATCGATGGTACTGGGCGCTAGCCTGTGTACCCAAACCTTCGCGGGTGGATTGCTGGACCGCATGCTCGGATTGAAGGGTTGCGGATGTGACAGCACCTGCTGCGATACAACGCCGGCCTGTGCCGCTCCAAGCTGCGGATGCGAATCCGCGTGTGGAAACGGCTGTGCGCCAGCATGCAACAGCGGCTGTGCCGCACCAAGTTGCGGAATTGAGAATGCGTGTGCTCCGGCTTGCAACACTGGTTGTGCGCCGAGCTGCGGAATTGAGAACGCATGTGCTCCCGCTTGCGGCAGTGGATGCGCTCCGAGCTGTGGAATTCAAAGTGCCTGTGCGCCGAGCTGCGGAATTGAAACATCCTGCTGCAAGCCACGCCGCAAACCATTGCTCGAACTGGTTCGTGCATTGCATCGGTCGAAATGCAATCTGCTTGGTTGCAATAGCGGTTGCAATAGCGGTTGCGACACCGGCTGCGATCCTTGCGGATCCGCCTGTGCGCCAACTTGCGCAGCACCAAGCTGTGGTTGCGAAACCGCCTGTGCACCTGCTTGCAACACTGGTTGCGCTGCTCCGAGCTGTGGCTGCGAAGTTGCTGCTCCTTGCGGTTGCGACACCGGTTGCTGCGGTCGAAAGGGTGGCCTGCTGGGCAAGATTTTCAAGAAGCGAGGATGCTGTGATACACTGTCCTGCGATTCTTGTGGATGTGCATCAGTAAGCACCGGTTGCAGCTCCTGTGGCTCGGCTCATGCCGCTGCCCCAGCCGCTCACAGCCACGTAGCTCCTTCGGCACCTGCACCAATAGTCGATCCAAGCGCCTACTTGCAAAACAATCGACGCGTCATTCAAGCTACCAGCTACGTTCGCTAATAAGCGAATTTGGTAGCCCTGAGATGCGCAAATGAAAAGCGGCTCGTCAGATTCAGTTCTGACGAGCCGCTTTTTTCGTTGGGAAACAGGTTGTAAGCTTGGAATATCAAATCTCAATTCGCAAATCTGCACCGGCGTGTACCCTTTGCGAAAGCGGCTCGAAAGAAATATGATCCATGGAATGCCGCAATTCTGGCGGTAATCTCTCGTTTCCATGGGAAGCATCGACAGCTCATGCATGCACAAGTAGTCCAAAGTTTAGTCATCCGCATGGCCGATCTTGATCGTCGCGAAGACCAACAGGCGGTACTGGAAATCACGGACCAATATGCTCAGCACGCGATGGGCGGTTCGCAGCCGTTGAGGCCAGATGTGCGAGCGCGATTGATCGAAGGATTGCGATCGCACCCGATGACGCGAATTTTTCTGGCTTGGCAGGGTGATACGGCCGTTGGCATCGCCACCTGCTTTGTTGGATTCTCTTCCTTCGCAGCCAAACCGCTGATCAACATACACGATTTGGCCGTGGTATCGGATCGTCAAGGCCAAGGAATCGGACGACGGTTGATCGAATCGGTGGTCGAGTATGCACAGTCGCTCGACTGTAGCTCCGTGACACTCGAGGTTCGCATGGATAACTCGCCTGCCCGCAAGCTGTACGATCGCATGGGTTTTCAACAGGTCGGTGATGTGGTCACTCAAGAGGCGATGCTGTTTGGCAAACTGAAACTCTCGAATTGAGTTTACTATCGTTGGGAGCGTTGTCTTTTGAACAGACCGGACATTGATTGGCAAGCTGTACTCGGGCCACTGTTCGGTACAGATATCATTCCCAGTCATGAAATCCAAGAGTTGGAAAACGCTACCAGGACTCACGTGCGGCGAGCGCTGCGCATGCGTTCCAATGATGCTCCTCACCATCTGCCGTTTGCAACCGAGGCGGTTCCATGGTACGAACCTGGCAGGTTCTTGGTCGATTCAACTGTTCGACCGGGTGCGTTTCTTCAGTACGCTTCGGGCGGTTACTACATTCAGGACGCAGGCTCCATGCTGGCACTGGCTCTCTGCGACGCGCGGCCGGGGCAATTGATCTGCGACGTTTGCGCCGCACCAGGCGGCAAGTCCACGGGCTTGCTCGATCGACTTGGCGGCGCTGGTCTCGTGTTGGCCAACGAAGTCATTCATTCGCGCGTGGGTATTTTGGAGTTAGCTTTGGCGCGCAGCGGGTTCGATAACTACTTGATTCACAGCTTAGAAACCGAATCGCTGGCCCGCGTCTGCGGCGATGTGTTCGATTGTGTGCTGGTCGACGCTCCTTGCACTGGCCAATCTATGATCGGCAAGGGCAAGCAGTCGCTGTCGGCTTTTAGCGCGCGACAGATCGAACACAGCGCCGCGCGACAACAACGTATTGTTCGCAATGCAGCAGCGCTGGTTCGCCTCGGTGGCCGATTGGTATATTCCACATGTACTTTTGCCCACGCCGAAAACGAGGGCATCCTCCAATGGTTGTGCGAATTATCAAACGACTGGCAGCCGATAATCGAACCGAAGCTGAACCATTGGGCGAGCTACCTGCCGGGCACCTATCGACTTTGGCCTCATCGCGATCAATGCGCTGGGGCATTTGCAGCAGCCTACCGCCGCATTGGCAACCACGACGTTCTGCTCGATGATCAAGCTGTGGCGGGCCGTCGGCACGTTCCATTCGACGCGCGCAAAAAAGCCAACTGGGTGGAAGCTGACTTTCCCGCTGCAGATTATTGGTCCGAGCGAGTTGCTGGACAGTGGTTTCGACGTGGCGATCAGATCCACCGATTCCAACAGGCGACTCCGCACGACTGGATTGAATTGGCTGTCGCTGGTGTCGAAGTTGCGAAAATTCAATCGCGGGATACTGTCCCGAGCTTTCCGTCCGCAGTCGCCGGGGCCAATTTTCTCAGCGGTGTACATTTTTGCGAACTCGACGATCACGATGCGAGTCGATTCATGGCGGGAGAAAGCCTGATGAGCGGGGAGCTGGCCGATGGTTGGACCGTGGCCTGCTGGCGATCGCACCCGCTTGCCTGGACAAAATTCGTGTGCGGCACCCTTAAGAATCACCTTCCCAAGCCACTGCGCCAACCGGGCTTGCGTGCAAGTATGTGAATGGTGCTACCCACACTCAGCCAGTGTTTGTAGACTACATCACCATGCAAGTGTATTAACCATTTGATCAAGCCAAAGATTGACCCATGCCGCCAACATTGAACAAATATAGCAGTCGAATTACCCAACCCAAAAGTCAGGGCGCGTCCCAAGCAATGCTGTATGCCACCGGCCTAAAACCTGACGATATGAACAAAGCCCAAGTCGGGATCGCCAGCGTTTGGTACGAAGGCAACCCGTGTAACATGCATTTGAATAAGCTGGCCGACGCGGTCAAGGAAGGGGTCACTGCAGCCGGGTTGGTTGGCATGCGATTCAATACTATCGGTGTCAGCGATGGCATCTCGATGGGAACTGACGGCATGAGTTACTCGTTGCAATCTCGCGACTTGATTGCGGATTCCATCGAAACGCTTATGGGTGGCCAATGGTATGACGGTTTGGTTGCCTTGCCGGGCTGTGACAAGAATATGCCCGGCTGCTTGATCGCGATGGGAAGACTGAACCGGCCATCGCTGATGGTGTATGGCGGCACGATTCGGCCGGGTCGGTGGAATGGCGACACATTCGATATCGTCTCCGCGTTTCAGTGCTATGGTCAGTTTCTGTCTGGGCAAATTACAGACGAACAGCGCGAGAACATCGTGCGCCGGTCGTGTCCAGGCGCTGGCGCTTGCGGCGGCATGTACACTGCCAACACGATGGCATCAGCTATCGAAGCGCTCGGGATGTCCTTGCCGTACAGCGCCTCGATTCCTGCGGAAGACCCAGACAAATTGGTCGAATGTAAGCAAGCGGGCGCGGCGATACTGAATTTACTTCAGCGCGATCTCAAGCCGCGTGATATTATGACTCGGCGCGCTTTCGAAAATGCTATGGTGGTAGTTATTGCCTTGGGAGGCTCGACGAACGCGGTCTTACACTTGATCGCGATGGCGCGCAGCGTCAATGTGCCATTGACGATCGACGACTTCCAGGCAGTTAGCAACCGCGTACCCTATATCGCAGACTTGAAACCCAGTGGCAAGTTTGTTCAGGAGGACTTGCATTCGATCGGTGGTACCCCCGCAGTCATGAAGTATTTGCTCGCTGAAGGATTCCTGGACGGTGACTGCATAACGGTCACCGGCAAGACGCTGGCCGAAAATATTCAAGATCTGCCTGGTCTGAAACCCGGCCAAGCAATCGTTCAGCCAATTGACAAGCCGATTAAAGCTACCGGCCATATACAAATTTTGCGAGGAAATCTGGCGCCTGAGGGCGCTGTGGCCAAGATCACCGGCAAAGAAGGATTGAAGTTCTCTGGTCCCGCAAAGTGCTTTGATAGCGAAGAAGATATGTTGCGCGCGCTCGAAGACAAGAAACTTGCCAAAGGCGACGTCATCATCATTCGTTACGAAGGTCCTCAAGGAGGTCCGGGCATGCCTGAGATGCTAACGCCGACCTCGGCAATTATGGGAGCTGGATTGGGAGCTGACGTGGCACTGTTGACCGATGGTCGATTTAGCGGTGGATCGCACGGTTTTATCGTGGGACATGTGACTCCTGAAGCTCAAATTGGCGGACCGCTTGCGCTGGTTCACGATGGCGATATCGTGACCTTAGACGCAAACACCAATCGTCTGGATTTTGCCGTCTCTGACTCTGAGATAGCCAAGCGAAGATCGTCGTGGGTCGCGCCACCGTTGAAGGCTACGCGCGGAACCCTCTACAAATACATCAAAAACGTCAAGAGCGCCTCGGAAGGTTGCGTGACCGACGAATAATTCATCGACACGGCAAATACCGCAGGGACGTATCATGAATTTTTTCGCGAACCGAACCAATGTTTGATATCATCGTCGTGGGCCTGGGTGGCATGGGCAGTGCCGCCGCTTATCACTTGGCTCGCCATGGAAAACGTGTACTGGGAATCGAGCAGTTCACGGCAGCGCATGATCGTGGTTCCAGCCATGGACATTCGCGCGTCATTCGCCAAGCCTACTTTGAACACCCTGCCTACGTTCCACTGCTGCTGCGAGCCTACGAGTTATGGCGAGAACTCGAAAGGGAATCCGGAAAGTCCTTACTGACCATTACCGGTGGCCTAATGATCGGCCCGCCGGATAGCACGGTCTTTCAAGGCAGCCTAGCTAGCGCGCTGACTCACGGTCTGCCTCACGAAATTTTGGACGCGGCAGAGATACATCGACGATTCCCAGCACTTACGCCCAGCGACGAAATTGTTGCTTTGTTCGAACGCGCCGCTGGATTCGTCCGTCCCGAGGCGGCGATCACTGCGCATTTGCAATGCGCCGCCGCGCATGGCGCTCAGTTACACTTCGAAGAACCGGTGATCAGTTGGAAAGCCAGTAAGCTGGGCGTCCAAGTAACCACGCACCGAGCAACCTACGAAGCAGAACAACTTATCATTGCTCCTGGTGCATGGGGGCCCAGGATTTTCAATTTTGACTTGCCATTGCGAGTGACTCTCCAAACGCTGTTTTGGTTCGAGCCCACAGGCGGAGTCGAACCGTTTCTACCCAATCGATTTCCAATCTACATTTGGCAGTCAAAGCCTGGCGAGGAATTTTATGGTTTTCCCGCACAGGTCGAATCGGGCGATGTGCCGGGTGGAGTCAAAGTCGCCTACTTCTATCGCGACGCTCAGGTGAATCCAGATGCAGCGCGCCCTGCCATCAGCGACGATGAAATTCAATCGATGCGAGCCGCGCTGCGAGATCGGATTCCTCAGCTCAATGGCGAATTGCTGCTAACCAAAACGTGTCTATATACTGAGACTCCCGATCACCATTTCGTCATCGGTCGCCACCCCGATCACTCGCAAGTTCTCGTCGCATCACCTTGTTCGGGACATGGCTACAAATTCTGCCCAGTAATCGGCGAGATACTCAGCGAACTGGTCATCGGTAATGCAACTCGCCATCCTATCGAATTGTTTTCCATCGGGCGTTGGAATCGAACCAAAGAGTAGCAGGACGTTGCGGAGCGGATGAGCCTGAAGTACGACACGCTGCGGAAGACGATCAAAGCAGGGCGGCTGCGGAAGTCAATACAGCTTGCACAAATCACTGCATCGGTTAAATGCGGGCAGGCTACTTGCGGCAATGGAGAGGCCGAGTTCAGGAGTACTGAGCCAACGACGGATAACTCATTGGGGGCCGCGTCGCATACGATTCAGTTGGCCTCGACTACGACTGAGCAGCGGGCTTCCGATAATCGCAGCGGACGACTGAAGATGCTGAGGCGGAGATGGGCACGGCGTGTACTCGTCCGGAAGAGCGCGTCATGGCAGCTTTGGGAGTGCTGGATGGCGTGCTCCCGAATTCCAAGCCTGCCACGACGTGACCTTTGGTGGCGTGTTGTGTGCGCTCTCGGCGTTGTTGGACTGTGGGGGCTCACTTGCTGTAGCTAAAAGATAGCGGCGCTGCTACATTGAAAATCATTTGATCGAGTTCAATTTTCGCGCCCAGGTTCAATAAATGCTCCAATTTGGTGACCCGCCAAACGACAAAATTCTTAACCGGCGCCCCGAAGCTCGAGGCTATCGGATTGAACAGCTTTTGCAAGAGGCAACCGATGGTATAGTTCGCATTCCTCCGTTCCAACGTCCGCTCCGCTGGCGTTCGAAGCAAGTCATTGACTATTTCGATTCAATCCGTCGCGGTTTTCCAATCGGTGATTTGCTTCTCGCTCGTGACTGTGCGCCAAGCGAAATCCTCCATTTTGGGCCGCATACTGTTCAAGCCAAAGAACAACATAATGCTTTATGGGTGATTGACGGGCAACAAAGGATCACGGCTTTGGTTGCATGTCTCCTTCGAAAGGAAATAACACCAAAGGGTGACTACTGGGCAACGTGGTACGATTTAGAAAACGAAGAATTTGTTCGACTAAGCAAACGTGTGGTTCCAGCAAGTTGGATACCTTTGAATGTACTTTGCAATTCCGTTGCTTTGCTAAAGTGGATACGAGTGTGGCCATATGGTGAAGGCAATCCCGAACTCATTGATCGCGCACTTGAACTTGGAAAAGCGGTGCGAGAGTATGAGGTTCCTGCCTACATCGTCCAAGGAGCTAACGACAGTTTGATGAGGCTTATTTTCACTCGAGTCAACACTGCTGGCGTTGGAATGCGTGAATCAGAAATTTTTGAGGCCAGATACGGCAAAGAGGGAGATAAGCCGATACGCACTGCTGTAGCCAGGCTTACTGACATGGGCTTCGGCGAAATTGACGCGGACCTGTTTCTGCGTTGTTTGAGGTCAACATGCGGTATCACTGCTAAGGTTTCGATTGAGTCTCCAGAAGTAGTCGCCGACACTTCGATCACCAGAACGGAAAGAGCGATTCGAAAGGCAGTATTTACCATCCAAAATTCGGCTGGCATCCCTCATTGGAAGCTGCTCCCGTATCGAATGCCTCTTATTTTTCTCAGTGCGTTTTACGACCGATTTCCAGAAGACAATAGCCGAGTTGATCGATTAGCCGCAAAGTGGATTTGGCATGGCGCTTTGTCAGGAGACCACCATGACGTAACTGATGCCTACATTAATCGATTGCTTAAGCTAACGTCTGCTTTTGATAAACCCGATGATGCTTTGGCAAGCTTGCTCACGCCATTGACGCGAGATCAAACTGCCCAATACCCCAACAATCCAATTGCCGAACTTGATAAGCTCATATCGATGAATCGTGCTTCAGGCAAAGTTTTCGTACTCGGTCTGCTTGGTGCTAAACCAAAGCTTCCCAACACGCAGACACCCCCAGAGCAAACTCTTTTTGAGGAAATAGAATCGGAAGAGGAGAATCCGCAAAGTGGCTCCGTGGATGAATTGAACGTAGAAAAAATACTCTTGCCATTGGTTGGAAAGCAAAAGATTGGTACGGATGTGGTAATTAAGATTACCGGACTAAAACGCGAAATGTTGAGGAATTCAAGCGTTGACGCAACCGTACTTGAATCTCACATTCTTGACGAGAATGCCGTCAGGCTGCTACTAAAGGATGATGAGAAACAATTCAGACTTCATCGCCGCAAGCTACTTACAGGCTACTTCTATAGTTTTGTGAATGATCGCGTCGGCGACCAAACTGATTTGCGTCCCTCCATAGCGACGGTGGCAGAGGGTTCCATGGCAAATAGTCGCAAAGCAGGCTCAAGATGAATGCGCTGAGCGTAAAGCTTGGTGATGTCGACGTGGGAATACTCGAGCATTTTGAAGACGAAAGCGAAGCATTCACGTTTTCTGATGAGTACCTTGAGTCCCACATCGACTCAAGACCGATTTTGGGACAGATATTTGAAGATCGATTCCCAAAGCCAATCCACGTCGGTGGGCCAATAGGATGGTTCAGTCATCTATTGCCACAAGGCGTAATGCGCCGTTGGAGATCGCGGTTACTCCGCATTGATGAGGAGGATACTTTTACCCTCCTGACTCAATTAGGAGAGAACTTGCCAGGCGCTTTGACCTTGAGTCCAACTGAGCCGCTTGTGCGAAAGCGAACTGAAAGTAAGAGAGGTCAGACGGTTTCACGATCCCAGTTGTTTAGCTTTTCATTGGCCGGAGCGCAGTGGAAACTTTCTGCGCGATTGGCGGGACGGGGGCTGACGACCAATGCGAACGCTCAGGGTACCGAGTACATAGCAAAGTTCCACTCTCCTGAATATCCAGATTTACCTCGCTGTGAATTCGCGACAATGCATTGGGCTCGAGCGTCAGGTATTTTGACACCAGTGTTCGAATTGCGAAAAGTCACGGATTTTGATTCGGTTCCGGAAGACTTACCTATTGGAAACGGTGACGTCTATGTTTGCGAACGATTTGACCGAAAAAACACAAGGCGCATTCACATGGAGGATTTCGCCCAAATTTTAGATCGACCCTGCGGCAATGAACAGTACCGCGGTAGCTACGAAGAGATTGCCAGAGTTCTTCAGTGGATTGCATTTGAATCATTGGAAGAGTTTCTCAAATTGGTTGTATTCTGTGTGATTTGCGGAAATGGTGATGCCCATCTAAAGAATTTCTCCGTGCTGTACTACGATGGCAGGTCAGCATCCCTTGCACCCGCATATGACATCGTAGCGACGGTCGCCTATCTTGCTTCGGATCAGTTGGCATTGGAACTTGGAGGGGCGAAACATTTTAAGAACGTCAAGCTCAGTCGTTTCGACGTATTTGCCACGTGCCTTGGCTGGACAAATGAAAAACTCCATGGTTTCATTGTCGAATTCGCGACTGACGCCATTAGCAAATGGAAGCTTGCCGAGGTTCAAGACAATTTTACGCATCATCAGCGCGAAAAGATCGACCTTCATGTGAATTTGATCAGCAAGCAAATCACGTGAGGATTGACTTATGAAAACAGCGTGGCGCGTGTGATCGGGAGAGATTTGCCAATCGCTCAAGGGAAATAGACTATGACGATTCTCGTTATCGACTGGTGGACGTCGCAGTAAGGCGAGCGGCAGATGGGAATTTACCAAGGCCTCAGCGAATACAAGCCCGATGCGCATGCGAGTGCGTCAATCCTGGCATACACTCGCTTGCGCTTCGGGCTTGTATTGGTAAGAAACTATCTGCCGCTCGCCTAAGTAGTTGGTATCACGGTATTTCAAGATGTGTACGTATGGAATGTGCCTGCTACTTTTTTACTGGCAGATTACATTCTGTCTTTCGGATGGCATCTAAGCGGCTCTTTTGGGCAGCTTCCCAACCGCGATCCGTGGGATGATAAAAAGTTTTGTCGACACCGAGGTAATCCTGTTCGACGTACCCGTCGGGCAAATCGTGTGGATAGACATACCCTTGGCCATGTCCCAACTGATCGGCTCCAGCGTAGTGTTTGTCGCGCAGATGGATTGGTACGGGAATGAGTCGGCCTTCGCGTACTTCGCGTCTGGCCAAACCAATGGCGGCAGTTGCCGAGTTACTTTTTGGCGCGCAGGCCAGGTATATCACTGCTTGCGAAAGAGTCAATTGACACTCGGGCAAGCCTACCAATTCGCATGCTTGGGCAGCCGAGACGGCCAGAGTTAGCGAAGCGGGATCGGCGTTACCAACATCTTCGCTGGCCAAAATGACCAGCCGCCGACAAATGTAACGAATATCCTCGCCGGCTTCCAACATGCGAGCCAGCCAATACAGCGACGCGTCAGGATCACTGCCGCGAATGCTCTTGATCAATGCACTGGAGATGTCGTAGTGTTCATCTCCCGAGCCATCGTATTGAATGGTCTTTTGTTGGACCGATTCACGAGCCAACTCCATCGTCAAGCGCACGGGACGCTGGGCGGTTGACAGTACCGCGATCTCTAGCGCTCCCAGCGCCCGGCGTGCGTCTCCTTCGCTGATTTGAGCGAGATAGTCCAATGTCTCTGACTCTACTTCCACGGATATTGAGCCCAAGCCACGCTCTTTGTCCGCTAAAGCTGTGCGAAGCAAATCGACGATGTTGCCCGGTGCGAGCGGTTCGAATTGGAAGATTTGGCTGCGGCTCAGCAATGCACCGTTGACTGCAAAGAACGGATTGCTGGTCGTGGCGCCAATCAAACTGACGATGCCTTCTTCGACGTCCGGCAGCAGCGCATCTTGTTGCGAGCGATTGAAGCGATGGATCTCGTCTACGAACAGAAGAGGCCGTGGATTGCCAGCGCTGACTTCATCTCGCGCCCACGTGAGGATCTCGCGCAGTTCCTTAACGCCGCTGCTGACCGCGCTCAACGGACGCAGGGTTCCTCCCGTTTCGCGAGCTAACAAATGGGCCAACGTTGTCTTGCCCGTTCCCGGCGGACCGTACAGCAAAATGGAACCGAGCCTGCGCGACGCAATCATTCGCCGCAAGAGCTTGCCCTCGCCCAAGAAATGTTGCTGGCCAACGAACTCGCTCAACTTGCGCGGCCGCATACGACTGGCCAACGGCATGACTTGACGTAGGTTCTCAGCTTCTGCCGCAGCAAACAAATTCATAGGTTCCTCGACTGACGGCTGAACCGCTCAAATGGCCATGCCCAACATGCCCAACATTACCAGTGCATAACGAAGCCACCATCCACGTTGATTGTCTGACCAGTGATCGAGTTCGCGCGGCAACTGCACAGAAAGACGATCATGGCGGCGATGTCCTCGGGAGTTTGCCATCGTTTCAGCGGAATGACGTGCTTTACCTTGTCTCCGGCCCACTCCTCGTACGATTTGCGTTGGTCGAGCGGTTGTTGGTCGTGCCAAGCTTGCCAGACGCCTCGATTGAGAGGCGTTTGCACCATGCCGGGATTGACGATGTTGGCGCGCACGCTGTACGGTGCCAAGTCCTTGGCGACACACTGCATGAAATTGATGTTCGCTGCCTTGCTGGCACTGTAGGGTGGATCGGTCTGCGAACCAATCTGGCCAGCCACCGAACCGAGAAACACAATGCTACCTTGCCCACTTTGTTTTAGGGCTGGTGCCAGAGCGTGTACGATGTTGACCATGCCCATGATGTTCACCTCCAAGACGCGCGGCCAATCACGTGGCTGAAGGTTCGAGAAGGGAAAACCGAATTTTCCTGAACCAATCGCGGCGGCATGCACGACGTGCTGAATCGATCCGCCTTCCCGCATCGCCAAAGTGGTCGCTTCTACACACTCGCCTTCCACGGTGATGTCGACTTGCCGCCCTCGCATTCGCTCGGAATCGATATTCATGTCGGTAGCCACCGCGCGGGCCACATCAGCGACATTTTGGTTGCGATCCCAAATTTCAACGATTGCGCCTTCTTCCAGAAACTGCTTTGCTGTTGCCAGGCCGATGCCGCTGGCACCTCCCACGATGATCGCTGTCTGTTTGGCTAGCCCTAAATCCATCTCATGACTCCACTTTCGTTTTGGCCCACGGCACTAGTTGCTCGCGGAAGATTTTTGCGTTGTGACGAATGTCGGTAGGCAGTCGACCAGGATAAATCAGAATCCGTTCGATTCGTTCGGTCAATGGACTCTGGCGAGCAAACTCCTGCAGTCGCCCAACGAGTTCGTGTTTCATGATGCCAGCCTTGGGACGATGCTCTGGCCACGGCTCGACGATCATGACAGGCAATTGACTACCTGGCTGGCCAAGTCCAACTAGCGCCGAACGATAGACGTCGGGAACAGAATTGAAAATTGCTTCGCAAGGATCGGTATACATTGGTCCCCAAACAGTTTGAATGCGATGGGATTTTCGTCCGCAATACCAGAATCGATCGAGTTGGTCCAAATAGCCGACGTCGCCCATACGATGCCAGACGCGATCACCATCGATAACTTTATGAAATGCGTTCTGGTCCGTGCGTGTGAGGTAGGTCCGCGTCACGACGCTACCGCTGACCATCAATTCCCCGATCTCGCTGCGAGAGAGTATCCTACACTGGTCGATGCTCGCCAGCGGCGCGTCGTCGATTTCAATCACGCGCCAATCGATTCCCGAAAAACGGCGGCCGACGCATGTACCCGCGCCACGAGCAGTCTGCGCTGCAGTCTCTTCGAGCACTTCGCGTGACTCGATCGAAGCGACCGGCAGCGCCTCGGTGGCTCCGTAGGGAGTAAATACTTCGCCCATTTCGTTCATGCTTTCGCGCAGCGATCTCAGCACGCGCGGTGATACCGGCGCTCCGGCGGACAGCACTCGTTTGAGCGACGGAATCTTGCGTCCAGTTTTCTCGCAGTATCGTCCTACTGCTGACCATAGCGCAGGCGACCCAAAAGCTTGATTGACTTGCCATTGATCGATAGCATCCAGCAATCTCGGCGGATCGACATCGGCGGGATGAGTTGGGTCCATGTCCGGGATGATGGTTGTGGTCCCCATGACCGCATTAAACAATCCGAACAGCGGGAATCCAGAGAGATCCTTGCCACCAGGAACAATGCCGTAGTGTTCGACCAACTGATCAATTTGATTGTTGAAAGTACGGTGCGTGTACAAAACACCTTTGGGTGGTCCGGTGCTGCCGGTGGTAAAGATGATTGCCGCTGGATCGTCATCATCGATCTTGGGAGCAAGATACAACTCAGGCGAAACGCGGCCGAGCGAATCGAGCGTCGGTGCAGGGAGGATTCCCCATCGAAGGCCCACGGTAACGTTGTATTTCGCTTGCGGAAACTTGCGGTACAAGATCATGCGTGCCAGTTGAGCCAGCTCGATCGCCACGAAACCCTGTGGATTCGTCTGAGCCAGGCAGTCGATCAAGTTCCGACGCCCCATTCCTGGATCTACCAGCACAACTACCGCACCGGCTTTGAGCAGTGCGAAAACGAGCGCAATAAAATCTGCTCCAAAACGAACCAGCAAGACGATGCGCATGCCTGGCGCCACGCCCATCTGCTGCAAACCTGCGGCTATCGATGAAGTCCGCTGCTGAAGTTCGCTAAAGCTGATCGACCGATACTGGCGGGGCTGATTGGCGATATAGCGGCTGGTGGCAGTAGCAATGGCAACTTGGTCGGGACGAGCTTGGGCGACCGCGCGCAACCGTTCGGCGACGTTCATCGAAGTTCCGTTCCCTCGCCTACCAAGTCGTCTAGCGTATCGAGAACTAGTGAAGCGATGTCGACCCCCAATGCGGCGGCGGTTCCGCGCCATCCTGGTACTGCGTTGACTTCCAGCACCACAAGTTGGCCGTCGACGGTCGGCAGCAAATCGATTCCCAGCATACAACCTCCCAGCACAGTATGGACTTGCAGAGCCAGATCGAGCTGCTCGTTAGTGATCTTGTGCGACTCGGCTACGCTCCCTTGCGAGAGATTCGTGCGCCACTGACCCGAGGGTGCCACTCGCTTGACCGACAAGATATTATTTCCGATCATCAAGACTCGAATATCATAGCCCAAATGTGGCAAGAACTTTTGCAAGTACAGCACTTGCCCCAACTGTTCCAGCGATCCGAAAACTCGCCAAGCCATATCGCGATCCGACACGCGAATGATGCCACGCCCCTCACCGCCAAACAGTGGCTTGACCAACACATCGCCGCCCAATGATTCAAAGGCGATCAGCGCGGATTGCCGGTCCTGACAAGCAATCGTCGGCGGGATTGGCAGACCAGCGAGTTTCAATCGATGCAATGTCAACCATTTGTCGATGGCCACTTCCAGCGTTCGCGGCGGATTTGCAACCACCACGCCGCAGGCCTCGGCGACTTGCAGCGCATCCATGCGAAAAATGACTTGCTCAAGTGACCCCAGCGGCATCGTGCGCACGATCAACGCGTCTAATTGGTCGATTGCCACCGGCGTCTTATCGATCGCGGCAGGTGCAACGTCGCTCGGCGGGCGTATTCGCGAAGTAACAGCGCATGGCATCGTGCCATCTAGTTCGACAGCCAATTCGGCAAACGACAGTACGGCGATATCGATCTTGTCCCGCAAGTTCGCTGCGCGTCGCAGGTCCTTGACATACCAACTGTCGGGTGAACCTAAAATCCCTAGTCGTTCGATCATGCACATTCAACTGTGCCAAACGAAGCAGAGATCAGGTCTGGGCGAAGCGAACCAAATCTCCAACTGCGCCCCGACTTCAAATTGATCATGACCACCTCAGCAGGACTGAACAGTCCGGGATCGACTTGGTAAAAATCGTAATTGTACGACTTGAAAATATCGGCAAAAGGTGAACCGTAGTCGCGCGATGCCTGACTGGGCAACTTCGGCCCGATACTTTCGATCAATTCGTCCTCGCTGTTGACCCACAGTGTTACATGGCCAGCGTACAGTATTGCGTCGTTAGTTCTGCCGATCCCCTTGGCAAAATTGGGCGTCGGAGGCGGCAGCGGTGCCGCTCCGAATGCGCTGGTGATTGAGGAAATGGGAAATTTAAGTTCGTGTAGTTTGTGCAGCGACGTTTCCACGCAACGCGCGACCACCTGGATACTGCCAGCGATGCTGCGAGTTGGCGCTACCGCTAACCACAGTGACGATGCGTCGACTTGGCATTGCTCGGCCATCGCGCGGGCGATTTCACAAGTTGGCAACTGATCGCACTCAAGTGTGCCGACTGCCAACGGTTGCGGTTCTACTGCGGACAGCTCGCGCAGCAATTCTTCGCGTCCGCGACGAAGACGCATCGGCCCGGAGCCCATCGCGAAAAATTTCTCGTGCTTGACGGGCCATCCAGCATACTGGCTCAACATACACGCCGCGACCGGTTGGTCCGTGCGCACGTTGACCCACGGCCCTCGCCAGACCGTACGCTCACCGGTTCCGATCTCGATATTCGCTCGTCCAGCCGTGCAGACTCTAGCCAGTTGCAATCCCGCAGCGAGTCCTCCAGAAACTTGGACGCCAAAATCCAAGACATGGGTACCTGACGGAAGAACAGTTTCATGCACACCTAGTGCGCAAGCATTTTCTACCGCTTGCCGATATACTCCGAGCGCCGCCTGATTGAGTCCGTCGAACAATTTTCACCTGCCAAGGAAGTTTGCAACTGGACACGGGCGATCCGCCGCTTATTGTGGTCCGCATGCCGAAATTATGGCCGAAGTGGTAGCCGGTGTCGAGCTTAGAACGAAGGCCATTGATATGACTTGATACGGACGCCACTCTAGGGGTGATGTGGATATTATGTTGGTTGTGACGTCAATCGGGGCTGTTGACCAAATGAACTGAATCGCTGCTAGAGTTAGAATTGCAACGCTTTGTGCGTGGCTGGATGGGCTATTACGGACTGGCGTCGCAGTTGAAACTGTTCGCAAGCTTGGAACAGTGGATACGTCGCCGAATACGATGTTGTTATTGGAAGCGTTGGCGTCACGTACGCACCCGTCGCCGAGAGCTCATCGCGTTAGGCGTTCCGCGTCGCCAAGCCGCTCGACACGCCCGTAGTCGCAAAGGGCCTTGGCATATGGCCAAGACGATCGCGAGCGGGGTCAGCATGACGCACGTTTGGTTGCAAGCACAAGGAGTATTGAGCCTAAAGACTCTCTGGGCCTCACTTGCTCATCTTCGTTGAACCGCAGTATGCGGACCCGCACGTACGGTGCGGCAACGGGCAGCCTTAGCCGATTTCGGCAGGCTTTGCGGGTTGTTGTTGCGTTGCACAATGAATGCCACCGCCCCCGGCAGCGATGGCGTCGATATTGAGTTGAACGATCTCCCGTTTCGGGAACAGACCAGCCAGTACTTCCTTGCATCTTGCGTCGGCGTTCATGTCGCCAAACTGTGGCGCGATGACGGCATTGTTGACCACATAGAAATTGATGTACCCTGCTGCAAAGTCCTCCGTCCGCAATTCCTGACGCACCCGCCGTGGTGACTCAAGCGTCACCACATCCAGTTTCTTCCCACGAGCATCCGTCGCCTCTTTCAGAATCTCCAGATGCTTGCGCGTCACGTCATAATCAAATGATTTGCGGTCCATTTCGAGTCCCGCCAACACGACACCGGGACGCGCAAATCTTGCATAGAAATCCGTGTGGCCGTCGGTGATATCCTTTCCGCGTACTCCCGGCAGCCAGATGATCTTTTTCAGCCCGAGTAATTTCATCAGTTCGGTCTCGATATCAGGCTTCTCAAAGACCGGGTTGCGGTTGTCATTCAGGAAACAACTCTCGGTGATGATGGCAGTGCCTTCGCCGTCCACCTCGATTCCGCCACCCTCGCCGACAATTTCGGTCTTCAAGTATGCGGCCTTGGCGTGGCTAGCGATCAACTCCGCCACGTTGGCATCGTCATCGCATTCCTGCTTCTCGCCCCAGCCGTTGAAGTTGAGGTCAACCGCACCCAGTTCACTTTTCTTGTTTAGGACAAACGTGGGTCCCGTATCGCGAATCCAAAGGTCGTCCAGTTCAGCATCGACCAGCGTCACCCGATCACCACAGAGTTTGGTGGCCAGTCTCCGTTCGTCAGGCCGGACAAGCATCATCACTGGCTCAAATTTTGAAATCGCCTGCGCGACCGTCGCGAGGTTCTGGCGCACGTCGGCAATCAAATCGTCCCAAATCTCTACGTCGGGCCCAAAGGCCATCCACGTACACTGGTGTGGCGCCGCTTCATCAGGCATTCGCCATTCCGCTGCTATTCGGACTCGCTCGTCGGCCATAACCGGTCCTCGCCGTGACGCCAAGCTGGCGGCTAGCGCTCCGGTCGTCTGCATGAATCGTCGACGTGATATCATCTGCTGCCTTCCTGCCGAACGTATTGCAATCTGACCTGTTGTACTCAGCGGGTCAGATTGTGCGTTGAGCTGAGCTGCCGGAGCGGCGGGAATACTGTGCGATCCTGGCTATGCGGATTCCGACTGAACGCTCAGTCTACTGGTATAGCATCTTAACGATTGTAGAGTCTCACATGCAAGTCTGGCATGATTCGAATCGGGTGATGCTGGCTGGTGAGTCCGTTTGAGCGTCGATGCCAGCGTGGTTTGGTTGGCTCATTGGTATTGAAGTGGGCTTGAGTTTGAGATGGTGCGTTCGGCAATCTGGTCGCTAGCGTTGAACTTCCTGGCAAAGGTACGAAGGTCATTGCTGGCAGTTCGAGTGAAGCCTTTTTTGTTGGATCCGTTTTTTTGAGACTAACCGTCGGGTTGCTTGAGCGGGACGCGACGGGCGCTCGACGGCCCTGAACAGCGACGAGCGTTGCCGAAGGTTCCAAGTCCTTTGGCTTGATATCGAGTAACTTGGTGGCCAGCTCGATATAGGCATCACACTTGGCTCCGCTAAATCGCCCGTAGCGTCGCGTTCGGGTGAAACTTTTGGGCAAGATGTGCAACGCCCAACGTCGGACAAATTCGACGCAACTGAGTGTAAATGGTTCGGCGGGCCGACGGCTACGCTTGGATCGTTTTGACTGTTGCGCCTTAGGGCGAGCCCAAAAGGTGACTTCGTTGTTTTCTTGACTGATCAGGCGAGAGTCGGCGATCGGACCGGGCCACCATGTTAAAAAGGCACCCTTCGCGGCTGAGACGCACCCGTTGGATCGGGAGTCTCTATTTTCCCAGTGAGTTGTGCGATTCGGCAGTTTAGTTTATCTGGGAGAAGACCTCAGATGCAACATGTTGCCACAGTTCGTACGATCGAGAAAAGGATTCGCGAGATCTAGCGGTTGCGGCTAACGTGCGCCATAGAACGTGAGTTGGGCGATGAGAGTCGTAGCAACACCAATGACAATGAAGCCATAGGCCTGCAAGTACGCTTTGCTGGCGGTCACGTGCATTTGAGCGGTTCCGAAGCTCACCCAGATCCCGCGTTGGAATAGGTTGTATTTCGCGTACACAAGTAGTACGAGTCCAGTGACGAAGCACGCCAGCGATAACAGGATTGTCAACATGGTTGTCAGAAGCACGAGAGCTGCCAGCCCAACCGCAAACGGACCGAACGCGAGCAATAGGTTTACGGTGAGTTCGTGTCTTCGCATCGCGATGGCCTTCGAGAGGACTGAGCCCGATAACGACCGCGATCACCCAGTCGCGGCAACTAGATTTTCCATCAGGTCGCAGGCGAAACCGATCTAGTCATTCCCCCGTTTTTCGGAGCAGCGATTGAGTCTGCGTTCCATCTCTGAATCCCATTTCTCGCCGAGTGATAACAGCGAGAGATTGTAGATGAGCATCGAGTTCTCGGGTAGATCGCGGTACGTCTTTCGTTCGTGGTATGTCAGGTTGGGTGGAACAACAACCGTTCGTTGTCTGCCAATCTTCATACCCAGCAATGCATATTCGATCCCCACGAAACCATCGCGGGCCCCGACGCGAATCGTGTACGGTCCGTTTTTTCCGAACTGAAGAGAACGTCGCCTTTCGGTCTCGTGCATCGACAATGGCAGACGGCAAACGTCACCAGGAACAGCTGGACGTCCGGTTCCCACTATGTCATCAGTAATTTGGAGGCTTACGGGAGTTTGCATGTGTAGGCCGTCGTGGCCGATCCAGTCTGGTTCGGTCTCCTCGACTTCAAAGTCTTCCTACTCGAAAAACCTGGCGGCCCTCCGAAAGCCAACTTCTCCGAGAACAAAGGCTATCGGTAGTATTCACAGCGCGAGCGCCGCCGGTCACCCAGCGCCGGGAGGAGAATTCTCCATCCCAGAAGCGGCCGATCCGCCGCTTGGGTGCATCGGTTTGTTCGGACTGTTCCTGAGATCTTTTAGCCGATCACCAACTAGTTTCTCTCGTGACCGTATATCCGCAAAGATCCGAGCAACGTTGTAGTCGAACGCCGCTGCAAGCCGTTCACGCGTTTCGTGGACCTGTTGCACGATCGGATCATTCTTCATTGCTTGGTTCCTCGATAAGCTCCTCAGGAGTGCAACTTGTTGGCATTTCATAACCAGCCAAGCGACACAGATTCGCGACACGTTTCGCAATCTGAGCATTCGCTAGATGTTTGCAGTTCCAGGTCAACAAGTATTGTACCTTGTGGACCGTCGCCACGGCAATGTGCGCCGCATCGCGAATAGCTTTTGGCGGCAGAATCCCCGATTTCATGATGGACTCAGTTAGTTGTTCGGCACTTTCTGTCGCCGCCAACGAATCTAGAGAATCTGCCACGGCAAGCCGTTTTCTTACTTCGGAAGGATCACCGGCAGATATTTCGTCGATCACGACCTGTGATATGTAGCAATCGAAGGCGTTTCGGCGAAATGACCACCAATCTTGAGTGGTCTTTTGGTGGCCAGCAATCACGACGTCCTTTGCAGGCAACGCAACCAGGTAGCTGAGAACGGTGGTTTCGATGTAAACGCTTTCCATTTATGATTCGTCACACTTCCATGTCCGAACGGAAAGTTGAGCGATGCGGACCAACAAGGTTGGGACTGAAGTATCAGATGATATCGCAGCTCGATTGATATTACGCCACGCTACACCAGCATTCTGTCTCCAACGTCTTGTTCAAGTAAGCCGCTGCGCGGCGAGCCTTCATTGTAGCGGGGAAAATGTTGAGATGTTTACGAGAAATGCTCGATTTGAGTCGACCGAGCAAGCAATTTCTTGAGATGCCAAGACATGGGATGTGTTCCTGCTGGATCGCCGCGCGGGCGACTCCAACGTCGACTACTTCGAAAAATCACTCCCTGCGTCAACCCGGACTGCTCGAACAGTTCCCAGCGGACGTATGGCAGGCGGAATGGGTAGTTCACTGCAAGCCAGTCGGAGCCGGCCAAGCAGCCATGAAGTACTTGGCGCCTTACATTTTCCGCGTCGCCATCAGCAATCACCGGATTCAGTCAATTGAACCTGGCGAGGATCTCCAGGGACAAGTGAAGTACGAATACCGACCAGTCGGCAGCCGCAAAGTCCACACGCTGAAGGTGTCAGCCCAGGAGTTCATACGTCGCTTCCTACAACATGTCTTACCCAGCGGTTTCCGCAAGGTAAGGCATTACGGTCTAGCCAGCGCACGCAGTCAGCAGGACATCGAGCTACTGAAGTGGCTGGTGACGGTGACTTTGCAGTTGGTATACACGCTGACAGTGTGCCCGAAGCAGTCCGTACCCAAACCGCAGCCGAGGTGCGAGCACTGTGGAGGCGCACTCAAGCTGTACGGAATCACGCCCCCGCCGACCCGCGGTTACGACACCAGTTAGCAGACTGGCTGGTCACCCTGGCCAGTAACCCTCAGCGCAAATATCGCATCGAAAAGTTGAATCGAGTTGGCTCAACAGCGTAGACGCTACGTCGCTAGCTCAATTGACCACTCAAAACCAGCATCGCCAACCGCTGACAAAATACATATACTGAAGCCAGTTTATCGCCAGGCAATTCCCATTCACGGCTGTGGGATCAATTACGCAGCCAAAGTTCGCCAGAAAGTCCAGCAACCCCAGGCGAACACACGCATCTAATACCCTAAGGCGACGCACAAGAACAAGCTGTGGCAGCGGCTTACTTGAACCTTGGATTAGATATCTGGCTAGTCTACTCTGATGCCAGCTCTCTCCCGTTAGACAGCCTCTCCTCCTCCAGGCTCTCTCTCTTCGATCACCGCAGAATCTAATCCTTTAAATGTTCGTCCGTGATTCTCGGAATTGCCGGACAATCTCCAACGCGGTTGCGATAGAGTTGCCGTGCCATGGAAGTTCAATCAGTTTCTGTTGATCTCGCATGACGTACGACAATGTCAGTATTCCTGATTTGATTCTAGCGGACGCCCATTGGAAATGAAATCCATTAAGGTCATGAGCAACAAGTATTTCTCCCGCAAGACGTTCAACAGTCCTATTGACGTCTTCCCATTCAGTATCCGTCATTGCCCGATCAATTTCTGCGTCGTATGCGTCTCGATCGAAAGTTAGATTCAATCCGGTCGGATCAGTCCAAGCAACGGATACATCTGTCCGAATTACGTCAACGGTCGTATCACAGCAGCCAATGACACCACAATCGCAACGCCCCACAGTCAACGATCCGTTTGTCTTCAAGGCGGACTGCCGGAAGAACTCGCGCGGATCGAGGCCAAGAGACGAAGCGCCAGGCCAATCCTCGCCATCGACGATGAAGCGGACCTGATGGTCGTTGGTTTCGGGACTTGGAAGTGTTTTGAGGGAGAGTATGTGGATCATGATTCCACGGACGAACGCCCACGCTAACCCGGTTGCCGCGAGCGAGCTTCGATTTCAAAAACCCGTGGTCGGCAACTCGGGTTCAGCGTTTTGTTCGGCCTGCTCTTGGGGGATCTGCTCGATCGCCCACCAGAAGAAATCCGTGTTCGATGGTTCGATCCCGAACCGTTTGAGCTTGGAGGCGACCTGGCCGCGGTGGTAGGTCGAATGATTGACAATGTGGCGCAGAATCGCCCACCGCGGCAGGGTGAAAGTGCGGCCGATTGCGCGCAGCGTCAGCAAGGTGTTGAGCCACTGCGGCACCAGCATCGGACGCAAATCCTCGAAACGGCAGTAGGCACGTTCCAGCAACCGGGTCACGTCGTCCACCGTGACCAACTCGGCTTCGGTCGGGAGCCAGTCATCCGGGGCGCCGGCCAGCGAGCGCAGGTTGAACTCGGTTGCTAGGGCGATGTGGTCGATCGTCGTGCGCACCGACGACCAGGCAGGAACAGGTTCCGCGATGTACTGTTCCGCAGTTAACTGGCGGCAGGCGTCGAGGACCTTGCGGTTGGCCCAACGATCATAAGCGAACAGGGCCACGAGATCGTCTTCCATCAAAATCTCCGCTGGACTGGGAGGCTTTGCCACCGTGTTTGCAGCCGAACGACCAAGGTCACCAAGCGGGCGTGGTTGATGAACGATTGGAGAAAACGTAG
>SYJV01000534.1 GCA_005798335.1 Planctomycetaceae bacterium
ATCGAACTGGGGCGGTTGCCAACTACCGCAGTCGATTACAGCGAAAATCAGCGCGGCTTTTCAAATGTTCAATGGACCGACTCACCGCGCTGTATTCAAACTATAGCGCATCCTGTCATGCTGGCGATGTTGAGCCAACTATTTGGCGACGAGCTCATTTGCACTTCGTGCGCCTTTGCTGTATCGCGTCCGGGTCATCCAGGAATCGCCATTCATACTGATGCGCAGCCTTATGGTTCGAAAATTTTTGGACTACAGGCCAGTTCTCCTTGCTTGGTGCGCGTTCTGTACTATTTGGATGAATTGACGCCCCTGCGTAGTCCGTTTAAAGTGATCCCGCGTTCGCATCTATCGATGCATCGCGATGCAAATCCATACCAGCGTTATTTGTCTCATCCAGACGAACTGATGGTCACGTGCCAAGCTGGCTCGGCTGTGATCATAAATCAACGTGTGTTTCATGCGAATTATCCGAACTATAGCGATTCGGATCGTCGCATGCTGGCAATCGCATATCGTCCAGCTTGGGCAGGTCCCATCGGTGACGTTCCGGACTACGACCCGGCACAGGTCGCACAATTACCGCCGAATGTAAGACCGCTGTTTCGTAGCCTCAACACAAGAAATATTAACTACGATTTGCCCAATCGTCCCAACGATCTGAAATCAAATGCGCTCGGAATCAGCCCCAGTCGTTGGGAACGAGAATAATACGCATTGGAGGCTAAGAGTGCCCAGTATGGGTTCGCGAGCATACGTTATTACGGCACAGTGAGAGTTGCCGAACGGTTGAACTCAGTTCCGTCCCTTTACAACTCTCACTTCGACTAGTTTGCTATACGCTGTTGCGCGACCGATTGCGTCAGTGAACGTGTTGAGGAAACCGTGAAATTATGTGGCTGCTCCAGGAGCGGGTGCGGGTGGTGCTCCGGGAGGAGGTGGTTCACGATTTTTGCGTCGCAATCGCAAAACAACTTGTTTGGATTCGCCTGCCGCAACGGTTACTTCGTCGGACGCGAAATATTCCGCGCCGGTCTCGTTCTTGTACAATCCTTCGACCTTAAACTTGTACTTGCTGCCTGCCTTAAGGCCGCGCACGATGTATGGCCGAACGACTCCCTTGGTGAACGTGGGTTCGCCGTTGATCTTTACGACAGCTTTCTCCGGAACTACGACGGTCAAGTTGATAATCTTGGCTGGTTCATCAACTTCTTCCAGTAGCGATGAGGGGTCGATCTCAGTCGCAGATTCGCTGGGCATGCCTCCTGAGTAAACGGCTGAAATTGCGCTAACGCACGGTGCCTGTGCCCGCAAACTCGACGTAGCGCAGTTAATCGCCAGCGCCGTCCACAAACCGAAGAATGTCTTTATCCGCCACGACTGGAACATGTTCCTCATCTCCACGATTGGGTCACTGAATTGGCTGCCACATCGATGCTCACGAGCCCGTTATCGGTGGTCGCGATTGTTTCACACAGATCGCGAGTTAGTTGCATCGAACATATTGTTGCGGTATCGGCAATTGCGAAATGGTCGAACAACCTTTCCCAAACACTGAGGAATGTACTCATCAACGAAACTATACCAGCAATTGAAAAGTCATGTACCCAGACGATTCGGCGAGGTTCAATAGCCGTTGTTAGTTTCGCGAACCACAGGCATAAAAAAACTCTGCCGCAACTGGAAAGCTGCGGCAGAGTTGACGAGAATTCAATTGCAACTCGGCCCTTATGGGCGCCGCTTCAGTTGAAAATCGACCGTGGTTCCACCAGCCGGGACTTTGGCTTTGAGAATCGATTTAGCCGAATCCCAGTATTTTGGTGATAGAGTTTCCTCCGCCCCTGTTTCGGCCGCGGGTGCTTCTCCGGGCTTGACGGGAGGCGGGTCTTTCATCTTGCTGATCGTCACGTCAAAATCGCCTTCCGGAGCACCGGTGCCGCCGCGGTTCTCAGGCTTAAGCGAGTATTTGCCGTCTGCGTCGGTTATCCCGATGCAAGTGTTCCCAAGTGTTGATCCACGTGGGAAAAACATAACACCAGCATTGGCCAGAGGCTTGCCCTCCAGTGTAACTTTGCCGGTTACCGGGTGCAGCGGCGGTCCGTCGTCTCCGCAGCCGGCAAAGATGACCAACGCCAAGCAACCAACAATGAAGTAAAGGCCAGCTTCATTGCGAAGGTTAGTTCGAGTCATCAACATCAAGCAAACTCCGAATATCCTGCAACCTAAGGAAGTTGTACCGTTTGTCCGTCCGCCATGCGACTGAGATTGGTCAACGTCGTAAAGTCGATCGTCTGTGCAATGAAATGAACCGACCCGTCACCCATAACAAAATGACAGCCACCCGGATGGTTGCTGCCAGCCCAGGCCCAGCTACCGAGCTGGCCGGCGATCTGTTGAGGACGAGTTGGACCACGATCCTTGATATTGATGCCACGACCGTTTTGCTGTGTGCACGAACCGTCGACTCCAATCATCACCCAGCCACGATAGCCCCACGCATTCCCTTCACCGTTGACTACGTCCAAAGTGGTTTCGCCCAGCATGAATGTGTTGGTGGTTCCATCGCTTACCGAACCCATTTTGGTATCGCTGTTCTCGCCGAACATGTTTCTCAGGTTCGTCGCCAAGTTCTTGAAGTAGTTGCAGTTGATATGGCAATTCACATGGAAGTCATAGTTGGTTCTCGCCCCACGCAAACCACTTCCGACCTTGACTGAATAGAACGCACTGTTATCAACGTGCAACGGGCTGCCTGGATCGCTCGGGCAAATAAAAATTGGCAGCACTTGAGACACCAGCGCTCCATTACCATTCGCAACCGGATCACCGGCGTAAGGTGCAGTGCTTCCTCCACCAGTTGAATCTGCCAACGAGGCAACACCGGAAGCGTTATACCTTGAGTAAACGTTGCCTTGTTCAAAAAACGGCAGCGCCGCTAACCAGCCAGACGCATTGAGTGCCGGGATATTCCCAACATAAATGCCCGTTTGCTGACAAGCTCGCCAAGAATAAGTTGCCGCTGGAAAAACGCGGTAGGTGTCATGATAGTTGTGCACCGCAAGCCCCAATTGCTTGAGGTTGTTCGAACACTGCATACGCCGTGCAGCTTCGCGAGCCGCTTGAACCGCAGGCAAAAGTAGCCCAACTAGGACTCCAATAATGGCAATCACAACCAACAATTCCACAAGCGTAAAACCGAGTGAATGACGAAATCTACTTTTCATAAGGCACCTTTCATAAGCAGAACAAACGTCTAACAACACACAAAAAACAACTCGACGACGAGTTTATTTCGAAACAGAGAACTGAGGAACAATCCAAATCCCAATTCACTTCTAGCATAATTTCGAAGCAATGTCTAGCAGCAGGGGTCGATCGTTAAGTGCAACCTCGCTGGCACAAGTCTTGAAAGCCAGCACCCAGAATCCAAAATTCTACAGAGCAACCCCGCTGGGTCTAACCGAATGATACAAATCAAGGTCCTTTCTACCTGCGATCAGTGAAAAAATGTGCCGGATTTGCGAATATCCCTGGTGAATCATGAATCCGTCGTCCTGGCGGTAGCTTCGGCGTCCAATCAGGTAATAGTGGGGCTCGGATGTAATGCACGTGCTCCAATTAGACTCTTGCGGTTCTCGTTGGAGATTAAGCGATTCACCTGAGAACTGTAGGATTTTGCTTTGCGAATCAAAATTGATCGGAAAACGGTTCGTTGCGTCGATGGCAAGCGCTTCACCGAATTCGTTACTGGGAATGTTTCCGGATAACGCGACAAAGTGGTCGCAATTTACATCTAGCGTATCTTCTTCGGAAACCAGCAATCGCGCTTGCCAGGTACCCGATTCGTTTCGTTCAAGTCGCTCAACACCCCACGCGAACAACACAGCCAATCCATCTGGAGGTTGCGATTTCAACTGCTGAGCAGCCAGCAAGACTTTGGCGCGGTGCGGAAATGGATCGTGTTGGGCGCTGGGCTCCGAACTGCTCTGCTTGCTGGGTTCATGATTTACGACCCAAGTCACCTTCGTTTTGGGCTGCTCGCCGATTAGTTTGGCCAGTGCGATTGCCGTCAATGCGGCTTCGTAACCACTACCGTACAGCAGCGTGTGTTTCGCCGTGTACTTTGCTCGGTCAGTTCCACTCAAGTCGGGCATCTCGCGCACAATGTCCGATGCAAACTCCATTTCGCCGATCGCTAGGCCGCCGCCTGGGCCAATCGCGCATTTGCTGGACGCACCAGAACAGTCAAGCACAATATCGGCGCGCTCGATAAACCACCCTCGCTGCTTGGAGTTGATTACCAACCGAAATTCTTCATCTGCCCGAGCTTGTATTGAGGTTACCTGGTGCGGTCGCGATAGCGTGCGACTGACCGAAACAACTTTCGAGAACACGTTGACACATTCATACACCAAATCGGTGCGCGCCAACGGCACGACATAGCGCTCCACATATTCACGACCAGTTAGAAAATCGTCGGCTGACGGCAGATCCCCGAGCTGTCCGTGCGACTCGAGCGCAGCCAGACCCAGCGACGTGCAATTCGAGCGAAATGGAGTCACCATTCGCACATGTCCCCAGCGAAGTAGGTTGCTGGCTACCTTGCTTTCATCGAACAACACTACGTAGTAACCCAGAAACCGCGCGTACAATGCGGCTTCGATGCCAAGCGGGCCAGCACCAATAACGGCAACCGTCGCGGGCGTATCGATCTCGGGATCCCATGGCAATTCGTGATTCACAGTTACGATTTATCGCTCAATGTAAAAGGATTTACAAACACAGGTTGGAAGTCGCAAAATGTGTTCGAACAGTTGTGTCCAATCAGATTGCTTAGTTGGACAGCGCCATTTTGTGTGCAAGGCATGGCTTTTGGCCCTAGCCTTTTCGTCGTTTAACCCGCAGTCGCTAGGCGAGGATTGGGTTGAGCTTGGCTTTGCAATAAGTTCGAAAACTCAACCCAATCCTCGCCTAGCGGCTGCGGGTTAAACGATTTTGCTGCAACGACTTGTTCTTTCCACTGCAAATGAAAGTGGCGCTGTCCATTTAGTATCGCTCG
>SYJV01000535.1 GCA_005798335.1 Planctomycetaceae bacterium
GTTAAACGCAATACCGTTCAACGAACGTGGGATAAGCTTCCAGCTTGTCAATATCTTGTGCAAGCAATGGCGAAACTCCGCTACAGGTTGACAAGCTGGAAGCTTATCCCACGTTCGTTGAACGGTATTGGGGTTAAACGATTTCGCTGCAACGACTTGTTCTTTCCACTGCAAATGAAAGTGGCGCTGTCCATCTAGTCTCTGGCCATACTCATTGGGTTCATTGCGGCAGTTCGCTCAGTCTTTGGCGAAGTCGCCGCAAGACGCGCGAACGGGCTTGGTAGACGCTGGCCAGCGATTGGCCCAACGACTGAGCAACTGCGGCCGGCGTCATATCGTCCATGGTGGTCATCCAAAAAGCTTGCCAAGTAGTCGGTTCAAACTCCGCACGCACTATTTGCATCGTGCGTTGAGCGATCGAAGTTTCGATGTTGGCCTCCGAAATCGAAGAATCGAGATCGTCGGATACTTGGTTCGAGTCAGCAATTTGGCGCAGTCGTTCGAATGCAGCGCTACCACCGGAGGCACATTGGTGGCGCAGGTCACGGCGTCGGAAGTCACGAATCCGGCTGCGAGTAATAGTGGCTAGCCATGATCGAAAACTGCCGTGTTCCTTTCTTCGCTGGAAATCGCCGATTCCTCGAGCCACGGTGGCGAACACGTCTTGGGTAATATCGGGCACATCCGCTTGCCTGACTCCTGAACAACGACACCAGCGGTAGACGATCGGCCCAAAAACAACTACTAAACGCGCCCAAGCGGCGGGTTCCCTTTGTTTGACGCTTTCGAGAAAATCCGTTGACAACGATGGAATTTCATTCGAATTGGATTCGCTTGGACGGGTCATGAAAACGTGATTTTATTTCTATAGCGTTATGTCAGAAAAAGTCCGAAATCATTCGCAATCTGAGCAGACTGACGGAGCTGGCCGCGAATTCGGAGTCATTATCGCCATCAAATCTCTGGTCAATCGCCTCATGTATCTTATTTTCTCGAAAATACATGTCAGCGCGGTTGCGTTCCTACTAATATGCGTTGGCGAATCACTCTCGATGCGCCGTTACAATTCGGACATTACCGTTGTTAGGAGTAACTGACGATGACATCCATGATATGCCCGACCGGTGTCCAATTGAAGTCTTTCTATAGTGGAGAATTATCGGACGAACAAAGTGGCGAGTTGGAATCGCACATCAGGGACTGTGAAAAATGCAGGACCGATTTAGACTCGGTGGCTCACTGCGAGGACTCACTCGTGGCCAGGCTGAAACAGACGGACGATCAGGCGAAGTTTGATGCCGAACCGGAGTGCCAGGTGTCAATCCTTCGAGCGCTGGAGACACTGGCTGCCGACCGCGACGAACGACTTTGGCCAAACATTCCAAGTGAAATCGGCGAATACGAGTTAGTCAAATCGATCGGCAGCGGAGGCATGAGCAAAATATATTTGGCTCGCCACACAAAACTTGGTCGCCAAGTCGCTCTGAAAGTGCTGGCCGATCACCGCGCTTCCCAAGCTGGTTCAAACCAACGATTCGAGTCCGAGATTCGAGCGATCGGACAGTTGAGCCATCCCAACATCGTCAGTGCATACGACGCGCGAGAAATCGATGGGACCAAGTTCTTGGTAACCGAGTTCATCGACGGTCTAGACATTGGAAAAATCGTGCAAAACATTGGACCGTTGCCAATCGCAGATGCTTGCCAGATCGGTCGACAGGTCGCGCTGGCTCTTGAATATACAAGCTCCGCTGGCTTTGTTCATCGAGATGTCAAACCATCTAACGTCATGCTCAGCCGCGGCGGCGAAGTCAAGTTGCTCGATTTGGGTCTGGCCCGATTGCAGTCGGCCAACCAAGACGCGAGTGAGGTTACCGGCACCGGCCAGATCCTTGGAACGGCCGACTACATGGCACCCGAGCAAGTCAGCGACAGTCGCGGTGTGGATGTGCGAGCCGACATTTACTCGCTTGGTTGCATGTTGTTCAAGATGCTTGCTGGCCGCGCTCCCTTTGCTGACGAAGACCACGCGACAGCTTATGCGAAGATGAATGCCCATACCTCCAGTGTTCCACCGACACTGTGTGAACTGCGTCGCGACATGCCAATAGAGTTATCTCGTTTCGTCGACAAAATGCTAGACAAGAAACCGGCGAATCGCCCGGCAAGACCGCTACTGGTCGTTCGTCAATTGGAAAAGTTTTCGTCTGGCGCCAATCTCGCACACTTGCTTCAACGGGCCGAGAGAGACTCATCAAACCAGACGCGCACTACGGAGGCTGTGCCATCGAATTCTCAGGCGCGGCGTGTGACATTCTTCAAGCGTCAAGTCTCCATGTCGACCGCGATTGGAGCCGTCGTCGCAGCATTGATATTTGGGATTTGCTTGGGAATTCTCATTAAGATCAAGTATCCGGATGGCAGCACTGCGCTCGTCAAACTACCCTCGGGAAGTCAAGTGAGCATCGAATCGATTGACGACAAGGAAGCCGATAAACAATCCAGCGTTGACAACAATCAAGCTAGGGTCGAAATCAAGTCCGCGCCTGTGGAGGCTGTGAATTCATCTCCGATTTCTATGGTCGTTCTAATATCCAAAGCCGAAAACGAACAAGCCATCACGCAGGCAGTAGAAAAACTCAGGTCAAGTACGGGTTTGACGCCTGTCGTCACTGACGCAGGAACGTGGTACCCATTGGCCAACGGCGTGAAAGCCAAGTTCATTGCACAGATCAAGCGCGACGATAAGACCGCGTGGGGACTCACTTGGGCTCTGGCTGCCAATCGTCCCGATTACATTGTGACTGGTGATGAGCTTGTCGGTCAGCTTGGAATGCAACAAGACAGCAGAGGCCGTACTCTGCTCTTTGGGCCGAAGCTGCTGGAAAAATTGAGACTCTTGTCTTCCGAGAACATCCAACAGAACTTCGGTTTAGTCTTCAACGGCCAAGTCGTCTTTGCTCCGGTGATACAACGTGAATTCACCAGGAGTATGGATATCACGGAAGCTCGACTTACTACTGACGATATGAGACAACTCCAACGATGGCTGAACGGCGATCCGTTCGTCGCTCCACAATCTCAGGCCAAGCCTGATACCAAAGGCGATAACGCGCCTGAGTCGCCGCATTCCGACAACACACCGAATGCCAAAGGACAAACCGAAACCGGGAACAAACTCCTTCAAATCGCTCAGGCATTCCATGAATTTCACGAACAAAATCAATCGTATCCTAGCTCTGTCAATTACCGCAACATGCGCACGGGCGTAGATAGCGCTGCGGTGCCGCATCCGTTTAGCTGGCGAGTGGCGATCCTCCCCTTCATCGGACATGCGCAGCTCATGCAAGAGTACGATTTCAACCAAGCCTGGGACAGTTCACACAACTTGTTATTGTTGGACAAGATGCCCGAAATATTTCGCAGTCCAAACGCGCCCGTAAGCCAAACGCGAGGCCATGCTAACTTTCTCGGTTTCTCAGGTCCATTTTCGGCGCTTGGAACTCGCGTTGCGAAAGAAATCGAGAATGCGAAAGCCATCATGGGCAGGGGAGATTCTCATCAACAGCGCGGAGAGTATGTCAGCAAATTTGACATTGAAGACGGAACCAACAATACGCTGCTGGTCATGGAATCCCAACAATCCATCCCATGGACGAAACCAGAAGATCCGCAGTTTGCCAAGCCCAGCGATTTGCGCCAGGCGATGTTTTTCGAAAATCATCCGATTACGTTCGTGATGGTTAGCGGTAGAGTAGTGACGCTCGATCCATCAGACCCTACCGCGCTCTCAGTGCTCGCCAAATGTATTACCCGAGCAGGTGAAGGTGGCGATGAGGCTGGTCAATGATGGTCCAGTCTATCGAGTATTGCTTGAAGCGTGGATTCGTCGCCCTTGACAATGCGGCCGTTAGGATCGATGAGAACCATAGTACCGAGCCCAGGGATACCATATCGCTCCCAGGTGTTGAACGTATTGTCGAGTACGACGGGGAACGGAATCTTCTTTCCCTTCCAGACATGGGTTTCAACCGACGACAACGCTTTGTCCAATTTTGACATTTGGTCGATTTCGCCGGAAAAATCGATGCAGACACCAACGATTTCGAATCTTGCCTTTGATTTTGAGTTCCTTTCATAAAACTCCATCATTTTTGGAATCCCGTGTCCAAGACACGGTTTGCAACTCATGCCCCAAAAATCAAGCAACACCCATTTGCCCCTCAAGCCCATCAGATTCTTCTTATGATCAATACCTCGTCCATCGACGGAATGCCATTGCGGAGCTAGTTCACCATAGTGTTTCGTATAATCCTGCCATCGCGATTTCATTATCGATTCGCCTTTAAGGCTATCGAGTCCTGGTGGTGAAGACGTTAGATCGAGAATGCCAATGTCCAGCTTCGTATCCGTACTCCGAACCGTAAATTTGGGCGCGGGATGAACGCGAAGATCTGTGACCAGAGCAATGGGATCGGACACGCCGTATGCGTCCAGATGGTAAGTTCCAGGCGGCAAACGCACCTCAAAGTGTCGATCAAAAGATCCACATGAAACTAAACGGTTGGTTGCAAGTGGATTCTTCTCGTTGGGAGGCAACTCAACGTAGGCGTGAGACCAGTTGATCGATTTGGATGCGATAGACGTACGAAACTCACCCGTCACCGTAACAAGCCGAGTAAGTTGAACGACAAGCGGGTCGCTTGTTGCGTCAGATACTTCTACGATGCCTCCATAAGTGCGGTCCCGATCCATCGCAAACAGAGCTCGCTCTCTCCAGTTTAGCGAAACGGCAAACGAGCCGTCCTCATTGGTCCTCGTTGCTTGATCAGATTCCATTTGACCATGCCGCCCCCAATACTCATGCAGTTGGGCTTTGTCGTTCAGATCAAAGGTTGTTCCGTCAGGTTTCCTTGAACTGCCGTTGGCCCGCCAAAAAGTCGAAACGGTCGCGTTCGCGACAGGCATTCCGTGTGTGTCGAGAACACGTCCAGTTACCAAGCGATCTTGCGATAACGCCAATTGAGAGGCGAGTGCAAGAATAAAAACCAGGGAGACAACTCGTTTCAATATTTTTCCAATCACGGGTTTCATAATCTACTGAATCCAATCTAGCACCAATAGCATTGACCAACAGTAAAGGTCAATTGTAGCACGAAGTCGATTGTTCCCCCGCCTTGGTCCAGCGCAATGTCTGGAGTTGGACCAGCAAACTAAGATCGCAGCGTTAGCGTGCAGGGGCGAAACAGCCCGTGAGATTCTGGTACTTGGCATATTGAAGAGCAAACGAATCACCAGATCGCCTCCTACAAATCGATGCGGCGAAAGAAAGTCAATGATACGGCCGCGATTAATCGATTTCGCGATACGTTAGCTGTGATGGGGCTTTCGGCAAGCCAATTGTCTCGGCAAGATTTAAGAAAGAGTCGTGGGTTCAAATTCAAAATTGGTAAGTAGAAGTTGGATTGCGAGCGAATTGAATCGTCCGATACGGAAGTCCTATAATGAGTGCATATTGCGATTCATCCATTATGCTCTATGGGTACCTTCTGTCGCTTGCGAGAGGGATCGATGGCCATGCGTTTGAATGATCGATTGCCGGCCCGACTCAGCACCAGTTTCGCGTGGGGCATCCTTCTGCTTGTCAACTGTGCTATGTCAGGACTAGCTCAGGTCAGCCTGCGCCAGACAGTTCCAGATGTGGCAGGCATGGTGGTTGACGGTATGGGTAATCCCGTGCAGGGAGCGCAGGTGTTGGTTGAAGACAATCCATATTCTCTTGACATTGACTGGCTAGCCTCGATGCCCGAACGGGATTTCGTGCTTGGCAGCGCGACAACCGATGCATTGGGACGATTTAGGATCGCGTGGCGCGTTAAGGAAGTAAACGCATTGGACAATTATAACCACTCCGCAGTATTAGTCGTGAGTGCGCGGGGATACGCGATCGCTCATCGGAACTTCACATTGAATTGGGTGCAGGATTTTCGCGAAATCAAGCTAGCGGCAGGAGTCGATTGCATTGGCCATGTGGTCGACGAAAGCGGTCGGCCGCTCGGCGATGCGCAAGTACTGCTCGACGGAGTATATCGCGACATGGGGCGGATTCATTTTCTGTCGTCAAGCGATGGCATATTGAGCTTTATTGGTCGCACATCGCGCCCCCAAACGAAGACGGACGCCGATGGTCGGTTTCGCATTCCGGGACTATCCTCGGGCGAAATGGTGCTTCTACGCATAAATCATCCCGAATTTCCATCTGTTCGCAAATTCCATCCGATTGATGCAGCATCACCTGGCAAAATGCAATCCACAGAGAATACCGGTGAATTTGGTAACTGGTACACGGAGTACGGCAAGCAAATTCGGATGCGAGCGGGAAAATCGATAACCGTCAAAGCAGTGGACAACGCTTCCGGTTCGCCGTTGCCCGGGGTGGAAATCTGTTCGCATCTAAGCGGTCACAGCGTAACCACCGACGACAATGGAGTTGCTAAGTGGCTACACTCTGATCTTCAAGACAGTACGCAGAAACGCGAATCTCATCTAGTGGTCTATGTTCGAAAGCCAGGGGAATCCCGTTGGTACATGGAGGGAGTTCCAAACGAGTCGGCGATGAATGAATTGCGCATTCGCAGTACGCGGATAGTCTCCGGTCACGTCCGAGACAAGGAGACCAGCAAAGGAATCGAAGGAGTAGGTGTCAGTATCGGTGCGCGCGGACGTAGCGACTACGAATGGACAACTACGGCGGCCGACGGCAGATATTCACTGTCGTCGTTCCAGCCAAGTGCAAGAGTCGAAGTGCATGGCCCCAGGAGCCCTTACATTTTGCCTGTTTGGAAGTACTCCAGCAGCACAGAAGAGGCCCACGCGAAACTAGACCCCGCGATCCACCGGAGGGAAGTCAGCCTTTTAAAAAACGATGTCACCGATGTAGATTTCTCGATCCTTCGCTACGCTCCGATCGAGTTGCTGGTGCTGGATCAGTCCGGCAATCCGCTTCTCGGAGAGATGGCGAACCTGTGCATTGGGCCGTACTTAGGACAAACGATATCCGCCATTTCTGACAGCCAAGGTGTCGTTCGATTTGACGTCGATCGCGTGATCTATGGAACAGCCTACATATGGGTATCGTCGAAAGCCGGATTTGGATTCAAATCGTTCAAGGGCGTGCCCCAAAATCGTCTGCAATTGGGTTTGCGTCCAACCATCGTCATAAAGGCTCAAGTCGAACGCGCTGATGACGAAGGCAACACGTTTGCATTGCCTGACAAGCCCATTCGAGTCGAGTTTGACTTGACATCCGGGCGTGCCTTGGGGATTGATACCGATCGACCATTGTACCTCAGGCTAGCGACCACGGACACGAATGGAATGTTTAGCGTGCATCTACCTCGCTCGAATATTGGAACGGTGGAACTATCGGTTGATAACTTCAACGGCCCGCCCCAAAACGCGGTCAAGGTAGACCTCAAACGGAGTCGATTTATCAAACTAAACATCGACTTTCCTTGAATCAAAAAAACGCAAATTCGCCCGGACCAGGGTCGCGACGTGCATTTGCTAATTTGCTCGTCTCAGAGGCAAAGCCGATTGGCAATGGCTTCCCGTTCAACCTTCCCTGCCGTGTTCCGCTTACAGATCGACGATACTGTTCTTACTTTAAGAACACTATTGAGGGTGGAATTCTCGCATTGGACGAGGTGGGAGATGTTTTGATCGCCCCTGTATCCAATCAGGTAACGTGACTGCTTTTCGCCACACGTCTTCGAGGAAATTTTCAGGGCGCGTGTTACCAAACTTTGCGACAAGTAGATCTGTCATCCCGGGGAAACAATCCAAATAGCAAGGAGTAGAGTCTGGGTCGCCATCAAAAGGGTAAAACTGATTTGCTCGCTTCGAAAAAAGGCTAAATCCTGCACTTCCACGTACTCTGGTTTTTTGTCCAGCCATAAATGCGATGATCCACGGCGAAAGTCCAGCATTACAGCCGTAGAAAGTCGCGCAGGCATTTTCCGTCCAATTCATCACTGGAAGAATGGACTCATTCATCTCTGAGACTAGAAATTGTCCATCGCTGAATATGGGGCCATCCATACCAAAGTGAGAGTAAACATGAAACGCGGATATTCGGTAAGATTTGGCTAATTCACCACATAGAGATAGAAACTCAACCTTCGAACGAGTATGCCTTACTATCGATTTCCCTTGAGAGAAGGTCGATGAGATCGTTTTCGCGCAGAGTTCAAAGCCTCGTGTCGGTTTCTTTCCTTGCCAAGCATAAATCGCAACCATAGCCTCAGTTAGGGCTAGTCCACTCACGGGTATAGAAACTTGATCACCAACCGCAATGCGATTTGGATCCGGGCGATTCTTGCGGAGCGTTGCATTGTCTGGATGATTGTATAGTTCTTGCCACGATTTTAGACCGTATTTCTTTGCAATGGAGGAAAGCGATTCACCTGGAGCTACTCTGTGGATATTCATTCTACTGGTTCACTTGATTGAATAGGTTATTGAACCTCAGTGTTCATCGCGTTGACTGGGTCGATGAGTTTTACTTGGCTTTGGCTGGTTAGCTCGATCAGATTGGGCAAATCGTACTTGGTGAGCGCGCCGTGGACTACATTGACGGATTGATTGTGCGACTGAGTCGAACTGACGATTGTTTCCCAACTGGCGAGCATTCCGTGCAAGCTCACACCGCCAAATTGCCCTGGATGGAGAGCGACGGCGTGCAGTGCCGCAATGGCGGCTTCTCCTGTGGCGATGACGCTAGGCACATGTGAAGCCGGAACTTGAATCGATTCGCTGTTGAACCAGTTCGGTATGGCTTTGTGCCACCGCCAAATGTCCTCGGTGCGCATGCCGACATAACTCTTGCCGATCAAATATGCGAGGAATATTTGCAAGTTATCGCGACCAAAGCGGCCGGAGCTCCATTCTCGTTTGTCGTGGCCAGTTTCGGTTTCACCAATCCCGCGCAATTCGGCTGAGACGACAATGCGCCCTTGCCGTACCAACCCTTCGATGGCCGAACCTGGCCCAGCGTTGGCTGCGATACTCGACCCGTGAAAATACAGAGTGACGCCATTGGCGGATCGTGTCGGTACGTACACTAGCGCCGGTAATGACAACTGATCGTTCACCTGCATCACCACCTTGTGAATGTCGAACCCATCGCGCATCAGCTTGCCCACGCTCTCGATTTTTGTCGCAGGTGAAGCAGGGTCTTGTTCCAAGCCGATCACCGATCGCACCATTTGGCGTTTCTCATCAGCACTCGACTTTTCCCAAAGCGGTGTTCGCTGTTCGCGCAGCTTCTGTGCGAATTCGGTATTGATATCAAAAACCGTACGCTCGCCAGGCAATAGTAACACTTGACCGGCGGGCGTGCACAACAATTGCTCGGTTGTCCAATCTCCATCGTTGAACTTTCGCAGCTCTTCATCGGACAACGTATCTGGCAAAGTTTCCACTTCGCGGATGATCTTGTCGCTGCCGAGCAACCAACGATGCATCCAGCTTGCGACCGCCTCGCGCTGCTGGAAAGTAAAGCCATGCGGAGCATCGGGAATGTTAATATCGATCGCTTCGCCACGTCGCAGTCGCGAATAGACTCGCTTGGCTTCAAAGAACAGTTGCCAAGTCCCGCGAATATCAAAAGTAGTTTCGCGCATGCCGTTGCATATCAAAGTAGGCTTGGGAGCGCGCATGATGCAGTAGTCTGCTTCGTCCATCCCGAACGCAATCTGCGCAAAAATATTCTGCTCGCCATCTTGAGGTCCCTGGCCATCGATCAGCCGGCGATAAGTCGTCAAGAATCCTCCGGGTGATGCCGCCGCAATACGCTCGTCCAATGCCATCAAATAAGCTGTCTCGGTCCCGCCGCCCGAATTGCCTGCGCAGCCGATCTTGTCCGCCAGGATGTCTGGCCTACTCTGCAGATAGTCGATAACGCGCATTCCATCCCAAATGCGAAACTGGGCGATGTTTGCCCCAACCAGCGTGCATCCCAACCCCATCATCGTGTGCTCGATCGTACACAAGAATCGAACATTGGGATGAGGTGTTTTTACATGGGGTGCATCGTCGAAAACTGTACGCGAAGTGGTGAGGTCCAGCATTTGGTAGCGTTCGCCTTGCCCAACGGGATCGTAGCACATTGCTGCCATACCATGCTTGGCCAACAGAATCGACGCACGCTGGTATTGTCCCGACGCTTTGCCCTCGTGACTGTGACCACAGGGAACCAGCACCGCCGGCCAAGGTGGTGGCGTGTTAGGAAGATAGAGATTCGCTGTAACGTGAAATCCAGGACGACTCTCCAAGACAATTTTTTCCACCGAGTAACCGCGTCCTACCAATCGACCTACGACTTGAGCGTTTAGGGGATTGCGTTCTGGAAAAGGACCAATCTGCTTGAGAAAGAATGCCTTGCGCTGCGCTTGCCACGACCTGCATGCCGCTTCACTCTTAATCATTTTCTCAAACGCTTCGGTGCGCTGATCTACCAATTGGTAGAACTCGCTTTTGAGCCAAAGTTCCAACTGTTTTCCGGGTGCGATTCCAGCGGAGTTTGTTTGGAGAACTTGCAATTCATCCTGTGCATGCAGCCAGCGTGGATAGTTGGCCAGCATAGCCATCAATAGGATCGCGAAAGTGCTGGCCGAGATCGCATTGGCAAACGCGAAATTGGATTTCATGATGTTCATAGTGCAAGCTTTCCAAAGATCCGGCAATACATTCATAGGTAAGTCTGAGTTAGGGCTGACGCTGCTAAATAAAGTAACATCAAATCAGCTTGGCAACTATCGTGACTACACAAGTACGAGCAGCAGCGAGGGTCAAGGATTGGAAAAAATCGACCTTGACATGGCGAAACAGGATTGATCCGGATCTGCCTAAATTCTAGTGGAAAGAATTTCGCATCCTGCAAGTCCTTGATGCCCTTGCAGTTACTAGAGGCATCTGCCGTTTGTTCTTTGAATGGTACAAGTTTCGCACTGCGTCCTGGATAATCATGAATTTATACTCAGGACCAATGGAATGTAAGGAGACGCATATGTTGGTACTAACTCGCAAGCCCAATCAACAAATCCGGATCGGCGATTCAATTACCATTAGCATCGTAAAGGTGAAAGGGAACACGATTCGCCTGGGCATCGAGGCGCCCAAGGACGTACGCGTGATGAGATCGGAAGTTTGTGACAAGAATATCGTGGCGGGCGAGGAAAACCTGCCCATCGCAACTTCTGGGCGCGGTTCAAAACTCGAGTGAATTGGTAACAGCCAGCCGCGTTCCCAGGGTGACGCTCTGCAGATTCGTCCCTGGCGCTCTGCCCTGGGCTGGTTTGTGACTGGCAATTCAGGCCGATACACATACATTACATTCACATCCAGCATTACATTCGCGAGCTAATCCGCCAGTTGTAATATTTCCATCTCACTTTTTCACCAGGACCGATGCGAGGAATTTTCAGCTCATTGAATTCCGCTATTTTGGGCTTCAACACTTCTGGACTGGCTGGTTTGAATGACTGGCAACTTTTGACTAGATTCGGGCGGTGGAATTGTCCAAGGAGCGACAGCGGCACTGGTGCCCGATCCCTGTTGCGAATCGGGCATCGGCTGGGAGACTTGGATTAGTGACGGCTCGGGCGCGATTGACGGTTTCTCCGTTGACAGTCGTTGTGGCGAGGAGTTGTGCAGTCGATCGGCGACACGCTGTTCGGATCGAACTTGATCGAGATGTGCCAAGAGTATCCGGCGCACTTCAAGAATTGCTTTGGGTGTACGATGAATCGTGCCATGTTCGGACAAGACTTTGATTTCTGAGGCGGCGTCGTCTGCATGAGCGCTTTCATAAGCTACGACACCATCGCTGGACGGATAGCTCTGGCCGAGAATGCTCTTTTTGGGGACTTCTCCAACGATATTGTTGTAGGTGACCCACGTCGCTCGCGGAGCGCGCAGCATGGCGGGAAATACTGGCGAATCTTCGCTCAGTGAATCGATGCTGGTGTTCGTGGTCAGCAGCTCTGTGGCTCGAAAGGTATTTGGATTGGCATTGATCAGCTCCTGGCCAGTCGACACCATCATGGTTGGCAGCTTGATGAATTGTCTTCCAAGCCAGCGCGTGGTGTCGTTCGCGAATTTACTGCCGCGATGAGGTGTGCCGATCGTGACGACGCGGCGAATCGATCGGTTGGGATGGAAGAAAGCAGCTTCGCGCAGCAATTGCAAATCCGCCGGCTTGCCTTTCAAAGTCTCAAACGGTTGATTGCTGAGAATACTCCAAAACTCGTTTCCACTCTCGATGGTTTGCAAACGGCACAGTAGACCACCCATACTGTGCCCGACTAAGACCATTTGGTCGAGCGCAGGATATCGATGATCGGGGTCAATGCCTTGGCGCAGAGTTTCAAGGTCCTTGCGCAATTGTGTAGCACAAACCCAGAATGGTTGTCCGGTCGGATAGTGATAAAACCAACACTGGTAGTTCTTGCGCAACTCAGTAAAACTGCGCAGATCATTGAACATTGGCATCCAAGTCACGGGACTGGACCACACGCCATGCACCATCAGCACCGGGATGCGATTGGGATCGAATGGCTCGACCATGTAGATGCCTCGATCACCTTGCGTTTTGTTCGGATTGAGCAACCCAACGGTGGCCTGGTTCTTTTCGCGAAACTGTGGACTGTCGAGGAAATAGGCTAGGGCCGTGCTCAAATCGGTTTGTAGTGGCACTAACCGGCCGGCAAGTTGCAGATCGCTGGCGGCCAGTGGGTCATGCAGTTCCAATACACAATGATGCCGATGATCGGCCGTTTTGCGCGAGCTGCCTGCGTCTCTGGGAACAACGCGCAACAACGCGGTGACCGGGAAACTCAAACCCTCGGGATAGTATTTCTCACGAGGATCGGATTCATCTCGCTCGCGTCGGACAGCGATCAGTGGTACGCCCAGTCCATAAGTTACACCGGATACTGCCAAGCCCTCCAATTTGTAATCGCTAACAAATTCAAAGCGTTCGAAATCTTCGTTGCGCCAGTTGCCTTTGACGGTCGTGGCGACTTCGTAAGTTTGTTTCCCGGTGGTAACGGAGTAATTGAATCCGGGCTTGAGCTGACCTTTCGCATTGACTAACCGCAACGTAGCTTCGAGCGATTCGTTGTATACATCGCAAGCTCCGCGAAACTGCGGATCGTAAGGATTGCGAGCCAAATCGAATTCCGGCGCGAACAGGAACATGTAGGCGTTGCTGACGGCCACTCCATACATATCCAGGGCCAACGCTTCGTCGTCCTTGGATTCAGCGCGTTTGCCGAGAATATATGCCAACTCGGAAACAGCATAATTGAGATCGCTCGATGGTTCTTGTTCGGAAAGTTGCTGCAATCCTTCCAGGCAAGCGCGAGCATCTTTTTTGTACAGATCGCTCAAATCGAATCGCCGCAAAAGATTCTCAGTTCGTTCGCTGGCACTGGGGCCTTTGACGCTGGCGAACTTGAGCTGCATCGCCAGCGCGCTGGCGGGCTCGGAGCGTTCGACGAGATAGCGTTGAGCAGCGCAACCCGTGACGATGGGCCACACGCAGAGAATCAGCAGCGCTACGCGCAGGCGCGAACGAGCTTCGCTCCTTGCTGGTCTGCTCGCATTGTCCCTCGCATCCTGCATAGGGGCCGGTCATGATGAATCGTGGAAATCGCTTGTCGAATCCGTGTCAAAACCCACGTTACGATGCGACTGGCAATCGGTCAACATCAGTTTCGCACAGTTCGCCACTGCAGAATTGCTTGCAATACAGAGCATTACCAGCCCGAAGCGCAAGCGAGTGCGTCAATCCCGACACTGTATGCACGACACGGCACACACTCGCCTGCGCATCGAGCTGGTATTGGCGCCTTATCGCACTGCGGCCGGGGGCAGCAGAGGGACCATGTTCGCGGAACCGGTGGGCCGAATCTGTTTCTCCGTGACAGCAATTAAGCAATCTTCGACCAAAACTTGTTGATAGAGATCGGGCAACTTGGGAAGCTCGCCTGTAAAACGCTCCAAGAGAAACAGCGGCCGCAATTTTTTCAGTCGTTCCGCTGCTTCTTCGATCGGGAGCAATTTCCCATCGACACTGAAAAAACGAAATTCCGTCGCGTCAATTACCACTGGCTTTCGCCCGGATACTGGAACGAATATCTCGCTTTCTTCGGTAACCGGGATGCTGACGGTGTACTGCTGCTCGCGCTCCTTGCCGTTAACATCGGTAATTGTTCGCGTGCGGATTTCTTGACGAATCGTCGTAACCGCTTGCTTTTTAGACTGCGTTGCTTCGACCATAACGATTAACTTTCTCTGGCCGTCGATCGAATCGAGCTTGGCTTGGACCAGATCGCGCAGCAACGGCAATCGATTCGACGCCAGAAGGCGACCGTTGGGATCGAAAATTAAACCCATCGGAGCCTCACGGACCTGAGCAACTAGAGCAGGTGCATTCTGAGCCAGGCACGTTCGCCAGGTACCGCTGCACAATACAGTCAATACGCCTACAAAAATTGGTCCAGCGCTCGACTTCATACTATTTCTCCTTGACGAAGATCTTCGTGAATCAACGAAGCGAAAATAGACTCTGTCCCCGACGCGTGGGAGCCGACGAGGATCAACGATTTCCGCAAAGTTAGGAGTTTGTGAGTCACTTGCATCTACCAAGCTGCAATGTACCAGAAATTTTTTTGGGAAAAAATGCTTTGCAGGTGCCTGTTAGACTCAATTCTCTATTTGCTCCAATGCGAACTGGAACGCATAATGCTGCATGCAATGAGTTGATTCCAGTGTCATTGTGACAGTCTGATTGGGCGCGTCCCCGGTAAAGGCACTATTTTTTCGACAACAAGAATCGTCAAGAGCGGTCGTGGTCGTCTCAAATGCGTGCTTGGATAACGGGCGATTGAGGGTTAATACTCGTGCAGTGGATCGAGCCACAACTATTGATTGCGGACGACGATACCGATTTCCGGGAGACGCTCAGCGAAGTGTTTCACCGGCGAGGGTACCGTACGGTGCTGGTCGGCGACGGCTGCGAAGCGCTTGAAATTGTGCGCAGCCAAACCAAGCTGCATCTGGTGATGCTCGACCTACATATGCCGAAATTGACTGGATTGGAGGCCTTGCAAGAGATTCGTCGACTGCCCGTCCCGCAGCTCCCTTGTATTCTAATGAGCGCTCAACTTAACGACTCGATCGTCGCGCAAGCCAGCAAAATCAATTCAACCTCGATCTTGTCGAAGCCTTTTACGTTGAGCAAATTGACTGGCGTTGTCGACGATATCTTTCATCGTCACTACGGTTGGTAAGTATCGCGCCGTAACTCGTCGAGCGACGAGAGAGCAAAAGCAACGTGCATGGCAGTCCCAAGAGGCAGCACGCTTTCGTCGGCTTTGAATTTCGGGTGATGAACACCGTAGACCGCGTCGATCTCGGGATTGCGCATGCCAAGAGCTACGAAACACCCTGGGACTTTTTCGGCGAAGTACGCAAAGTCCTCACCGCCCATCACCGGTGCCAACTCGACTACATGTTCGCCGCCAACTAGCCTTCCGGCTAGATCCTTGGCGACGTTCCAGCAATGCTCGTCGTTGACTGTCGGCGGATAATCGTTGCCAGGAAATTCGACCACTGCCTCGCAACGATGCGCTTGCGCAATCTGCGCCGCAACTTCGCGCACGCGCTGTTGAATCTGCTGCAAGCCGGCCAGTGAAAGCGAGCGGATGGTGCCTCGCAAATGGACTGTTTCTGGTATCACGTTGTAAGCGTCGCCGCCGTGGACCATGGTAATGCTGATGACACCTGAATCCAGTGGGTCGATTTCCCGCGAAATCACCGACTGCAAATTCGTTATGATCTGCGCTGAAGTCAGGACCGTATCGACCGCCAAATGTGGCATCGCAGCGTGCCCACCTTTGCCGCGCACAGTTATTTCGACCCATCCTGCCGCGGCGAGAAATACACCAGGCCGTGCACCGAGAGCCCCGGTCGGTAATTGGGGCCATACATGCAAACCAAAGATGCGCTGAACAGCGGGATTCTCCAGCACTCCTTCATCGCGCATGCGTTTGCCTCCGGCGCCTCCTTCCTCGGCAGGCTGAAAGAGTAACTTAACTGTCCCGCCAACTTGGGATTCATTTTGTTTGAGAATTTTGGCGGCACCCAACAGCATTGCTGTATGGCAATCGTGGCCGCACGCATGCATCTTGCCGTCATTGCGGCTGCGAAACTCGACGTTGGTCTGTTCGTGGATTGGCAGCGCGTCCATATCAGCTCGCAGCGCCACACAAGGTCCATCGCCGCGACCGATCGAAGCCACAACGCCTGTCTGTGCGACTGGGTAGCGATAAACGATCCCCAACTCATCCAGCGTGCGCCGCACCCGTGCGCTCGTTTTGACTTCCTCGTACATCAGCTCCGGGAACTGGTGCAATTCGCGCCGCAAATCAATCATCCAATCGCGAATTTCTTCAGCTTGCAACAAACATTCCTCGACCAGCATTTCGGTTTCCTCAATTAACAACTCGTGGCATGACGGTTGATATACTCAACTAGCTTGGCATCCGACTGCGCAATAACTTGCAGAACTCTTTCAGAAACGGAGCATTTTCGTGCCAGCCACGAGCGCTGACTAGATTGCCGTCAACGACCACCTCTTGATCGAAATACTCACCGCCAAACTGTGTGATATCCAGCGCGCATTTGGGAACCGTCGTTGCCTTTCTGCCCATCAAACACCCGGCCGCAGCAGGAATCTCGACACCGTGGCACAGCATTGCCACCGGTTTACTCGCGGCAAAGAAAAGGCGCGTGATAGCCAGCAAATGCTGATCGTAACGCAGGTATTCCGGTGCGCGCCCACCGGAAAAGAATGCTGCAAAATAATCCTCGGGCTGAACGTCGCGAAACGCCACCGTAGCTCGCACATGGTAGGCGGGTTGCTCGCGTGTGATGTCCCAGGGAATCGCAGCATCCGGCGGAATTTCGTGCATGACTCCGTGGTATAACCGAGCTTCTGGACCTGCAACAACTACGTCGAATCCCTCCTCACGCAAACGGAAGATGGGATAAATCGTATCCATCACTTCCGTACCGTCACCAATCGGCATAAATATTTTAAGTGCCAGTTTGATTCTCCACTCGTTATCTTGGTCCTAAAACGCAATCGTCCAATAAATTTGCGAAACGAGTTTATCACACAAACTGCCAAGCCGTTAGCTTCTCAGCCACGATCGTTAAGCCGTATTGTGGGCGTCGATCATAACTTGGTCACCGGCACAGGGAGGGCGAGGCTCCCGCCGAGCCAGTTTGGCTTTTTTGGGAGACA
>SYJV01000536.1 GCA_005798335.1 Planctomycetaceae bacterium
AATGATTCGATCCGAGGCACTGCGAGCGGTGGGTGGTTATAGAAAACAGTATCAGTGGATTGAGGATCACGACCTATGGCTAAGGCTGGCGCTGCGCGGCGAGTTGGCGAACATTGAACGCGTGGTACTTTGTTACCGCCAGCATGCCAGCAGCATTTGTTGGCAAAGGAGTCAGATACAAAGAACCAAGATGAACGATCTCTTGATGGAAGCTTATCAAATGCGAGGACTAACCGTCCCTGACGAACTCATCGTTACGAACACGACAGTTCGTTCCCCTGCTGGACCGGGCAAGTGGGCTCGTGCGGCGGCGCGCGGCGGTCATCCGCTGGTTGCTCTAAAGCATGTGCGACGCATGTGGCAAGACAAGGGCCGGCAAGTTTACGCCATGCGTATGACTGCGGAAGTCGGTGTCAGTAGCATATTGGGTCTAGCGAGACGTTTATTAACTGAGCAGTCTTTGAGAGTCCCAGACTTCACCCAGTGGCATCGAAGAATTGCCAACGAGCTAGATTCGGTCGCAAGGTTTCCATCATCAGCGAAACCTTGCGCGGCGTAAATCGATAGAGTCGCGATCGCATAACGCGGACAGCCATCGAGGTTGCTCTTGGTCGTTGCGATCGCTGGCGAGTCACACATGAATTAAACGGCCCGTTAGAGTCAAGTGCAATGAAACGTATTCTCATTTCCGCTTCGTTCGCCGAGAAGTGTTTTGCAAGGCAAACCATCAACGCAAGCGGAATTTGGGATGATTGCCAGTTCCTGTTCGAACCGGACGGCAAACCGATCGACGCCTGGGTGGTGTACGATAACTTGAGCAAGGTCGTCCGCCAAGAATGCCCGCCAGCGAACACGTTGTTGGTGACTGGAGAACCGTCGTCCATTCGCTGTTATCGCAGCAGGTTTACCAGTCAGTTCGGGCATATCTGGACCAGCCACCAAGCGATTCAACATCCCAACAAGCTGCTACAACACGAAGCACAACATTGGCACTTTGGGCTCTATCCATCAAGCGTGTTTCCGAAACAGTTGAATTTCGAAGATCTGGTCGAACTCCCATGTCCCACGAAGAAGAAGTTATTGAGCGTAATTTGCAGTAGCAAATCGATTACAGAGGATCATCGTCAACGCTTGCACTTTGTCGAGCGACTGAAACAATCATTCGGCAACCAACTGGATGTATTTGGTCGTGGTATTCGTGACGTTGCCGATAAAGCCGAAGCGATTCTTCCGTATCAATATCATGTTGTTCTAGAAAACGATCACTCCGATTTCTTCATTACCGAAAAACTCCCCGACGCTTTTCTCGGTTGGAGTCTGCCCTTTTACTCAGGTGGCAAATCAGCAAACCGGCTGCTGCCCCAAGACAGCTTCATTGCTATCGATATGTACCAACCCGAGGCCGCAATTTCTATCATTCGAAAAACGATTGAATCCAATACCTTCCAGCGACGGCGTGAGCAAATCCGGCAAGCGCGCCAGGCCGTACTATGGCATCTTAATTTCTTTGCCATGCAGGTCGACTTCTGGAAACGCAACGCGACGCGAGAACCGGCTCGAATGGTGACTTTGTATCCCAAACAAAAGCGTTGTCACTTGGTCATCAATCAGTTCCGGCGGTGGCTCGTACATGGAACAGTTCGTAGCGCTCGCAGCCACCCGGCCATTGCAATTCCAGCCGCGCAGTAGACAAACGCGTTCTTCGATGTTCAATTCCGGCAGAAAAAGTGGCCAGTGAACAAGTGCAGGGTTCGCTGGCAGCAAGAGGGATTCGTTATCGATTCCAGCGACGCATGGAAAAACTTCGCGTTTTTCGTTGCGTACAAAAATCGCTGTCACTTTCTCCTTCCACCAGCCATGGTGGTGCGATTGAGTTGATGACTTCATCCACGTTATTCAATTGTGGTTCGCCTGAAACTTCGCTGGCTGGACCTCCCATGGAACTGCCAGAAGATCGAACTTCACCTTCGCCAGTACCTCGCGAATTGATAAAGTTGACGACCAACAATGCGTCGAGCGCTGTGACGAATCCATCGCCGCTGACGTCGACAAATGGTGGAGCCTGGATATTCGATTCCGCCAAGTTGCGGCTGCCATTCTGATTGATCTCGTTAACGACCAGCAACACATCGATCGCGGTTACCGAGCCGTTATTGTTAACATCAAACCGATCTTGCGGATTTTGCCACTGGCTGGCAGATGACCGCGCGCCAAAATCAACATCGACGGTTGGCTGTCCAGCCGCAACTGTGGCCGACAACGTGGCATTGCCGGGTTGAACTACGATATAGCTGGAAGATGAAGGCGTTACTTTGACCTGGTAGCTTCCTGTCGGCAGGCTACCCAATGAATACTGGCCATTAGTTCCAGTCACGGTTTGGGTCGCTGGACCGAACCGCAAGTTATCTAAGCGCACTGCGGACGAATTGTGGCCACCGGCAATCACGTACGCGATCTCGGCATTCGCTCGCCGAATGTTCATCGATTCCACAACGCCATTGGCAAGCGGGCCCGTGGTGTACCGCGCCAACAGGTTACCAGCGGAATCATAGGCTTCTAATCGTCCGTACGAATCGAGGCCAGAACCAATCGCGTCCAGCTCAACGACACTGGTCGGAACATTGAAATTCAACTGCAACCGTCGCGTGTTTCCATTCCAGTTCGACATCCAGCTTTGCGATCCGCGCGAGTATCCTCGAAAGTTCTTGCTGCCGGTACTGTTCACAGTATCGACAAAAACAGCAACACGTCCATCTGCGTCAGTGCCAATCGAACTAAAGCTGACATGCGGATTGAAGCCGTTGGTCAACGGGCCGTCGGGCAGCAAATCGGGTTCGACCGACTTGCGAAGTTCCAAGGGTTGGCCATTGCTGCCTAGAACGTCGATGGTCCAACCCGAATCGCCGAACTCGCCAGCATCGCGCAAGCCGTTCTTATTGGCATCGATCCAGACGAAACCGTTGATGCCAGAAACCGTTGTTGAGTCGGCTCGACTGATCCGGCCCGTAAAAGTGTTGCTGGTGATACCAGTCGTTGCGTCGATCGCGCGAATCTCGATGGTTTGATTTCCCGTCGGAACCGGAATATGTAGGCTGAAGTCCGCCGAGTATACGTTGGGTTGCGAATGGACCTGCCAATTGCCACCATTGAGTCGATACTCAATGCGGCTGATGCGATTGAGCGTGATGTCGTTGCGTAATCCTTCAGTATTTAGATTTGGCAGAGTTTGAACTTTGGCAGTGCCTTGGAACTTGTAGGTATTCGAACTAGTATCCAAATGTCCTACGCCGTTGAGACTGAGCGGAACATCGAGCACATCAAAAATGCCGTCTGCGTCGCTGTCCTTCCAACCGATCATCTCTAGCGTACTAGCGGGTGAGACGCGAGTGTCGTATGCGGTATCCAGCAACGATCCGGATGCCATGATGCTCGGCTGCTGGACAAATCCAGGCGTGGGATTATCTGCTGCATTGGAGTTCTGAGTGCTGTAGTATCCACGACGTTCGAAGTAGCTGGCGCCGCCGGAGTACTCGTCCTTGGCCCAGAACATATGGCCGGTTTCGTGAGTAAATGTCGACGCGGGGCGAGTCGAAGGCACAACTTCAAATAAACCACCGGCAAATCCAAATGCTCGCGAAAATGATCCGCCACTCTTGAATTGCCCGTCCGCGTCCGTTTTCGAATTGACCACAAAAATCGTAAACGACCAATCGGTATTCAATTTCTCGCGCTGTGCGTGATTGAACGCGCGCATATCCAGCTCGATATTTCCGGTGGCTGCGAATCCCGTCGTCGTCAAGAATTCTTGTACCCACAGAGCATAATCGTTTGAAATTCGACCGATGGGTTCATACTTCGAAGCAACGCGGTTGTTGGCATAGGTTTGGTCAACCACAAATTCCAGCGAGTGTACCGAAGTCTTAGTGGCTAATAAATCTTCCCACCACTGCAGGCCGGTATCGATCTTTTGGAGAACCTCCTGCACATGCTCGGCGGTCCAGTTCTCAGTACTCGCGTCCAGTTGCCCATTGCTTTCAAGCAAAACAGGCGTAACCGCGACCCTTCCAAGCATGAACTCGCCGGTATCCAAAGGAGTCGCCCCAAACGGTAGCGATGCAAAAACTTGACGATGTTCCAGCTTCTCGACACCCAGCAATCGCTTAGACAACGCTGGCCGATTTGCACGAGAATGGGATCGAAATGGCCAAATCATAAATTGAACAGCCCGTCAAATCGACTCGGAGGGTCTTAACAGCTCCACTCCGTTTGACTCTAGACACCCAGATTGGTTCCCACAATGCAACGTCAACATAGAATTGCCACCCAGCGCACAACCGGAACCACATAGATCGATTATGCGGTATTTTCAGCTTAAGAAAAGCTTCGAGAGTAGGGCAATTGTCCTCAATTGCTCAGAATATCTCGGTTCAGAAAATCCAATTAGCCTCAGCGAGAAACCCCGAAAAACCCCAGAAAACGATTGAAGAGTAAAACGATTGGGGACAGTCGTTTTACTCTCTTTCACATTTTCTTCACCTACACATCAAAAAAATGCAACGGATTGCGTAAGTCTAATTGGAGTTCGTCGGACTGGACATCTTGGATAAAATCACTGGAAACATCATCTAGATCAACTAGTGCCAAGTCGATAGTCAGCGCCGGGGATGATGTTGCCCCCGAGAGCAAGTCAAAATCCAAGGTTTCAAATACCGACTCGGTGTGAGGCTCGGTCGCTCGCGACTGTGGTCGAGTTGCTGGCGATCGAACAGCCAGAATCGTTTCCAACCCTACGTGCCAATTGCTATTGATTACGTCTTGAGAATTCCGCCCAATTTCCAAGGCAATTTCGTTTGATTCGCCTTCGCCTTCGGCGCCTCCACGCGGTGGCAAGTTATTCAAATGAGTGATCACCAACAACGCATCAATCGCCGATACAAACCCATCTCCATTCACATCGATAAAGGGAGGTAAAGTCTGATTAACCGGCAAAGATAGTGTCTTGGGCTTGCTTGGGTCATTGATATAGTTAATTACTTGCAGAACATCGATGGGGGACACGAATCCATCGGCATTCACATCCAAACCATTGCTTGGGTTCCTGTATGGATTGGTTTGAATGGTGATGAGATGATCTTCCACTTCACCATCTGGCGCCGGGCCAACTGGCGAACTTGTGCTGGCAGCGTCGGAACTCAAACGGAACCGAGCGTAGGTGTTGCCCGTCGAGGCTGAAGCTGGAACCAGGAACGACAGCGTTGTGACCGCTTGAGTCATCGGCAGGTTACTGGCAATGCGTTCGGTTGGCTCGAAAATTCCATTGCGATTGTAGTCGACCCAACCCGTCAGAAACGCATTCGTACCGTTGGGCTTGGTAACCGTAACTTGCACATTGGTTTGGAATGCAGCTACGATGCTGGTAGTGAATGCTACACCATCGTCGTCATCGGAATTAGGCAGCTTGGCATCGGCATCGGGACTGACCGATGCTCCCAGGCTCAAGCCCGCGACTACTGTGTGACGTGGGCCGTTGGCATCTTGTCCGCTTACGTAGGGAGCAGGGGCATCGCCGTAGTCGAGGCCCTCGCCAAGGAAAATCGTCATGGTTGTCGATCCATTGGCCTGGTTGGCTTTCAACGGATTACCAGCCAAGTCACGAATAGCTTGAATTTGCCCGGCACCAGTTCCAGCAACGCCTTGTGTCCCTTCGATAACAATGCGAGTTCCGAAAATAGTGACGACCACTCCGGTCAAGCGAGCACTATCGATGGCTTGTTTCATCTGAGCGGCGATCAGGTCCGCCGAATTCGTAGACGCGATCGATATCGGAATAGCAATTGCTGCCGGTAGACCGGGAGTGCCCGAAGGACGCAATACCGTGTTCGAGACATCAACTCGCGTATTACGATCTCCTCCCAGCTTAACCAATCCGCTGCCGATATATTCGGGACTTAGTCCCAATCCGGCTCCAGCAATCGCACTGACCAGCGCCGAACCGATTTGATTGGCGCCGGCTCCGTCACCGAACCGCACCGGAATGTTGCCGGTTACGACGACTCCATTGGTATCCAGTTCAAAAGTCACCGGCGCTCCGCTGCGGTCAATCGTAAATGTCTGACCATCGGAAACGCCCGCCGGAAATCCCGCTTGCAATGGGATCTGGAGCCCGAAGACTGTGCGCACACCCGGTTTGCCGCTGATCACCAATCCACTATTAGCTGGTTCCAGCGTAACTAGAAATCCACCTTGAATCTGAACGATCCCGCCAGCATGTTGCGAGGCGGTGACTTGCAGACCCGATTGTGTAATCGCGGAAGCAATTTGAGCCGCCACACTATCGGGCGTCGGAGTCGCACCAATGGAAACTCGCAAATTGCCTGCCGCGACGCTTCCATCGACATCATATTCGAAGGTCAGCCTACGGAGACCATCGTCCAGGGTGAACGTACCGCCCTCGGTGATGTTTGCGTCGGCACCGTTCAGCGTTGGGACGCGCACTAAGTAGCCGAGGTCAAATTCGAAAGTTGTGAGGCTACCGCCTGAATCGGCCAGATCAAACGTTTCGCCATCGAGGTAATTTGTGGGTGCTTTGGCCACAACTGCTGCTTCTCGCGAGTTCAAGAAGCGGACGGTGTAAACGCTTTCCGATTTCCAAATTCCGGACAGTGGCGTCAGTCGGATAATGCCATTGGTAGCATCGTAACCAAACGTATAATCTCGCCCTTCAACCAGCGGCACGTTATCGCGATAGACCAACACGGCTGAGGACTTCACGGTGGCATCATCCACGTTTGCACCGCGGCTTGGTTCACTTGGTTCCAAACCATCCACCAACTGAATATCAAATTGCGTCAGCGTTATGCGAGTTAATTCAACTACGGACGGCGAAGGATTCCTGTCGTTGCCCCCAAGGTCGTTGTCGGCAGGCTGTACCAACACGACGGACGGACCCACAAAGTCTGCGCGATCCTGAGCACCACGATCCTTAAAAACATTCTCGCCCAATCCCGATGGCGTTTCGACAGATGGATCGTCAACTCGCAACTGGCCATTGACATCATACTGTGGCGCCTTGATCGGTGATGCATCCATTCCCAACGGTTGCTTGACTGCGACCAGTGATAGCCGATCTTCCAAGGAGTCGATCGAACTATCGATCACCGGTGATGACGCGGCTGGATAGAGATTCCCGATTCCAACAGCGACGAAAACTGGAACATTGTTACCCACTAAAGTCGAAAATTGCCCGGTCGTTGCCGAGCCGCCGGTATCGGCCACGTTGCGATGGAATACGCTACCGCCCACAACCGTCGAAGCACTCGACGCGTCAATGTTGATTCCAGTTGTCGAGTTGACCAACACATTATTCAACAAGGTTGCGCTGGCATTGCTCCGCACGCGAATACCCTCGCCGCCTGCGATAAAACGATCCACGGCCACACTGGTAATTGCCGCGACTGCATCGATGTCTGCACCGACAGAATCGCCAGTAACTGATCCTTGATTAGCCACGTCCGACAATCGTACAAACGCCAATCGGCTGGTCTGGTTAAATCCGAAAGCATCGATATCGATGCGCGGAGATGCCGCCGACGCACGTCCCACCGAACGGTAACGCGAACCATCGGCACTGACTTCGACCAATACTTCTTCCGAATCGCCAACTTCAAAAATCATTAAGTCGGGTGACGCATTGCCAGAACCGGTCAACAAATTATCGACGAACTGGACAACTAATTGTCCGCCGCGTCCCAAGCTGACCACACCCTGATTAATCACAGGTTCGGCGGTCCCGGTGTAGTTTGGAATACCGAGTGAATTGGTCGGAATGTCCAATCCAACCAATGGAGCCGGGCCAGCGCCCGCCAACGGCGCATAATCGGATACCGCGTCGGCAAACGCCAAATCTCCAATCGCGAATAATTGGCCGCGGTGTAAAGTCGATGTAAATGAAGTTACCGAATTAACGGTACCTCCCACAATTGTGTTGTTAACCAATCGCGCAAATGGAACCGGAGCCTCGGGAACATTGCCGGTTGCCGAATCGCCAGAAACACTGATACCTCCAGATTGATTGAACAAGAATTCGTTGTTCATCACCACGGCACTGGTCATCAATCGCTCGGTATTCAGCGTGACCGTGTTGCGTGGCGAACCCGGGTTGGGTGCATTCGTAATTGGATCGCGCGGGGCGGGTTGAATGACAACTCCAAAGCCACTGGAATGTGAAATTCGACTGGACTGAACGACAATTTGGCCTTGCTCGCGTTCACGATTCGAATCGCCGCGACCGTCGGCCACGATCACCGTGCCTATGTTGGCTGGGACGGTTGCATTCGCCTGACCAATCAACACCACGGTATCGGAGGTTGCCCCGGTTCGATCTGCATTCAGCAGATTAGCCGAAATCTGAAATCGCGATTGCAAGGCTGGTGAGTTGATCAAATCACGAATACGTGCAGCGATAACTTTCGCGCTTTCACTCGTCCGATTTCCGGTAAGCGGATCAAACGTGCTAGTGCTATAGGGTACAGCAATGTTGCCGGGTTTTACAGCAACTGCATCGTTGACATCGTCCAGTTCAAACGTCAACAAACGAGTACCGTCGCTGATCGTAAAGGTCTGGCCCGGTGAAAACTGCGCCGAAGAATTGAACTGAATCGCTATTCCTCGTGCGAGTCGACTACCAGGAAGGAGAGTGTCCTCGATGGAGAAGGTCACTCTGCCTGCGTCTTCCAGCAGCGGTACACCGTATTCTTCGCCACCTCGAATCTCCAGTTGGTACGGGCCAACCAGTACCTCTTCATTGCGCAAGATGGGATTATTCTGACGCGGTTGAGGATTATCGATAAACGTGGTGTTGCCGTGTACCGGATTATTCGGACCAAGGCGATTGCGATCAACGATGATTTCGCCGCGACCGGCGATGCCAATGATAAAATCGTCCAGGTACACACCTTCGACTGCGTTGGCATTGGCTCGTAAGATTCCCGGATTCCCGTTATTCAACGTGCCGTTGAAATTCGACGATGTATTAAACGCACCGAAAATGTCACCCACAAAACTTCGCGTAGCACCGAATGGCCCTGGCGACAATTCTGTAGCAGAAGGCACGCTCGCTCCCGTCGCAAAGTCGAAAGTGTCATAAACGACCAATCCGGTCAAATCAACCGTGTCGCCTCCCCGAATCTTGTAGGCATTGATGGCGCCTCGCGCAAATACGTTGGCTAACCCTTGCTGGACGGCCGCTGCGACTTGAGCAGTAGTCATGCCGACATTGGTCACGATCGGATTGCCGGTCGTACCAACCTGGCCCTGGACGACTATTTGCGAACCAGTCGGCCGACTAATATTCTTGGCTCCTTCGAGCTGAAGTCGGTTTTCGCTCTGAATCGGATTCAGATTCCTGGTGACGTCCAAGGTCAAAGTGTAAGGTCCCGTGCTGCCTGTAGTTGCACGACCAGTCACCACCGCACTGTATCCGGCGTTACCTGTTCCGCTAACGCCGACGTAGTAGAATCCCGAATAAGGCGCCGTAAATGTCACTCGCGCGTTGTTTGAGCCCTGGAAATTGTCATTTTGAATCGGGAAGCCAAACTGATTGGTCAGCGGCAAGCCATCCAAATTGAAGACTCGCAAGAAACTGTCCAAAGTGCTGCCCGCCGAAGCATCCGCAGACACCGTGACCGTTGCGCCAATGTCCAATTCCAAACGCACCATATCAACGTCTTGTCCCGCAACCGGCAAGGATCCATTGTCGCCGATAACTCCATTACCGATCACTATCACGGAATCGCCGACAATGCCGCTGGAGGTGGCAGTGGTGGTGGTATCGTTACTTTCACTAGTGAAATTCAAACCGGAAAATGTGGGAGCCACGCGAGCGGTGTTTTGAATAACCGTGCGCAATTTGGTCGCAATCTGCGTGGCCGTATCTGTAACTAAATACAAAACTGGGATTGCCGGTGCAGCAGGCGGGTTGCCAGTACCATCGGTAAAGACGTACGTAGTGCCATCGATGGTCAAGCTATCGCCATTGCGGATTGAGGCCCCGCTGGGCATGATCACAGTCGCGCCCATCTCGATTTCGAAGGTCTGACCATGAACCGTCAAGGTTTGGCCATCGACCAAACGGTTGCCAGGGATAACTCGCAATTCAGCTCCTCTGCCGCCCTGCATTCCATAACCGAATCCACCAGCAGACGAAAACTCGATTCTCAATTTAACATTGCGCTGGCCCGCAAAATTCTCCAGTGAGATGCGAGCTTGCCGCCATTGGTTATTGTTATCGAATAGCTGCTGAACTTTTTCGTTACCAACCACCGGGAAATCGAATTCGTCGTTGAACGAGTTATTATTGGTGGACAACGAATTATTGGTCGCCATCAACAACCAGTTGCCATCTTCGCCGGAGGCGTATACGCGCAAGGCATCTCGCATGTAATCCGTTTGGCTATTACCCAGTGGCAATATGGAATTGGCGTCCTCGGTATCGAATCGGTAATTGAAGTACAGCGTCGGTTGATCGCCTGTGCTCAGTTCGCTCAGGTCAAACGGCTGACTTTCAATCGTACCCGCAGCACCACCGGGGAAGTTGTAGTCGTTGCGATTTCCGGGATCTTGTCGGCCCGAGATATCTCCCAATCCGCCAGGTACCGATGCACTGTTATTTCCTGGTGTTTCAAAGCCAAAATAGAGGCTCGCCCCGCCGCCAATTGTGGATTGCATATTTTGGCCAGCGACGTTGCCGGTCAATTCTTCGCCATGACCAACCTCACCATTACGTCGAGTCGTAACGTGCCACAAGTTGTAATCCAACGTGGAGAACGCTAATCCGTTCGCATTAAATAATCCAGTGCTAACACTGCTTTGACCATTGGCGAATGCCGGTTGCAACCGACCTTGAGTGTCAAACGCATACAGGACACCGTTGACATCGATACCTATCAGCAAGTTGTTGTAATCGATATTGGCATTGTCGGCCAAATGCCGTGGCGCTGCGGTCAAGGCGGTAAATTCAATGCCCGTAAGTTCATAGGACGAAGTAATGTAGATCCCCGCATTTCCACTGCGAGGAAAATTCGGAGAATCTACGCGATAAAGTCCGCCTCGATCGCTGACTGCGTACATCGAAAAGCCGATCACTGTGGCACCTTTGATAATGCCTCCGGGAGCGGCTGCATCACCGGCTGCGGTTAGTGGTCCATCGAGGAACACAACTGCGCCAGAAAACGGATCGACAGTCGAGTCAACTCCTCCGCCAATGATCGAAACTTCCACGCCAGTTACCGTCGCGGACAAACCTGGGATTCCCGCCGAATTGATAGCCTGAGCTACCTTCTCCGCAACCGTCGTGGCACTGTCGCTTGCCAAAAGGCGAACGGGAATCGCACCGACGCTGGTTGTTCCATTGCTTCCCAAGTCGGTAAAGACGCCGGCTGTTACAAGATCTGAGAACGAACCCGTCGTCGCGCCCAAGAAACTCAGTCGTCCGCTATCGAACGAAGTAGTAATATTGGGACCAACATTAGCCGAGATCGCACTGACGAGTTCCTTCAGCGTCGAAGTTTCTTCGATGCGAATCAGTGTGTTGCCTGCCGTTATTCCCGGTGCACCTTGAACAGACAATCCTGCGCCCGTCACTGACACCGGTACTGTGTTGGAAACGCCTGAAAAGGAAACGCGATTGCTGCCAGCGTTAGTAAATGCAACAACGCCAAAACCAGCCTGTGTATTGATCGCCGCGATCAGAGATCCGATCATTTCAGTCCGAGTACTTGCGCTCGTGAACCGAACGCCGACGTTCGTAGCACTTGAAAGCGAGTTATTATTATCGAACTCAAATACTCTTTGAACGCCGGCCAAATTCGTCACGCTTACAGTTGCACCATCGACCAATTGCAATCCGCTCAGCGCGTTCACGACCAGCACTGATCCAGCATCGAATTCGTAGGTCTTGCCATCCAACGTAAATCGCATGCCATCGCTGATAAACCGACCTTGACTAGGATCGAGGGTTGCTAAGACTTCCGGACCAAAATTAAATTCGAACCGAACCGCAAAGTTGGAACTGTCGCGCAAAGTGAATACATCGCCGTCTCGAATGTTCAGCAGCGGAACGGTTCCCAACTGCGCGGTGGTGGCTTCTTTGGCTGCCAACAAGGTAGGTCGCGCACCTGCGACGAGTGGCCGGGTTTCAATATACCCACGTTCCACGATCTGAGTTCCGGCCCCTAACGCCTGCGCGATATCCGTTTTATCTTGAGCGGGAGCGCTGATCGCCGCCCCCGTATTCTCGTTGAATTCGTAAATGATGTTTGCAAAATATCTGGGCCCTTGGCGCGTTGTACCCACGTTCTGACGAGAGAATGTAGTGGGATAGTTTTGATCTGCCGTTATCTGGTTCGGCGGAATCGGTCGACTGCCGACAAAGAAACCACGTTCCTCACCAATATCTCCGAACGTAATCGCTTCGACATGCACACCGTCGTTACTGTCGACCGCGGCAATGGTGGGTGGCGCCCCTGGTGTAATTTCAATATGAAAAGTATTGACGCCCGACGTACCAATCGTGGCGGCCTGTGTGGCGGCGCCGCCGGTCGAATTGGTTTCGATATTGATGTAGTCAATTTCGCCATCTTGGTCATTGTTTGGAAGGCGTCGTTCCAACGATCGGTCAAAAGCTCGCAACTGCCCGTTGGCACGGAATGCGATATCTTGCACGTCGAAATTAACTCGCCCAACTTGACCGGAAACACCTCCTGTGAACGCATTGGCAATAGATAGATTGGTCTCTTCCAACCCAACGTCCTGCGTAATATACAATGGAACATCGTTCAAATCGAAATCAACGATCGAGTCATTGGTCGCGTCAAATACCGTCCCGGTAGTTGGATCAAATGAAAACGCGGTTGGAAATAGCACGGGAGTAATCGGTGGCGTTCCCGTAAATCCACCTTGTTGGTAGAGCACGTGGTCTTCCGCAATGTACCGCGTACTCTCAATCGGTTGCAAACGAATGTTGGCGGCGTTCGACGCGGGATCGTTATAGGTCGCCAAAATCTGTGGAGTGCGATCACTGTTGGTCACGGCCACGAAATACCTACCGGTCGGCAGCTCGATCGGACCGATCAATGGGTCCAGGTTTCCACCCGAACCGCGCGACAGATCTGCATTATCAGCTCCGCGCGTCGCTCCAGCTTGGTCGTCTACTCGATTACTGTCCAAACCGATAAGAATCAAATTTCGAGGATTACCAGCGATGTCGGTATCCCAAACATACATCGAAGTATCGGGACGCCCAATTCCGTCAGCGTAATCGATATCAAACACGGTCGAGAAGTACTCTCGCAAACCGGTAAAGGAAACTGCTTCGTAGTTGATTTCAAATTGGTACCAATCAACATCATCAGCCCAAATATCGGTATTGGTAAATTCGTTGAGGTTACCTCCAATGCTGATCGCACCTCGATCTGTTTGCAGCAGATTCCCCAACCGCTGAGCCGTCGCAGGAGTGTCATTGATCTGTGGACCGGTAAATGGTTCAGGAATCTCTCGATTTTCCCCGAGCAACGGTGAACTACGAGGTACTCCGGTCAAATCCAATCCATTCGCAGCATAACGAATATCCGCGTAAGTGACTCCCGAACCCGGAATTTCGTCAATCTCTTGCAAGCGAACTTGCAACTGATAACTGCCAAAGGTCAAACCGCCATTCAATTGTGCCGGATCAATCAATTTCGAGGCCGCGTCGCCAGCTCTCAAACTGCTGCTGCGAACTCGAATGTGATACAAGTTATTCGCACCTGTCTCACCAGGCAAAACGACTCGCAGTCCTGCGTCGCGCGGATTCGTGCTGTAGAGATCTTTAGGCGCCCCAAGCGCACTGCGATAGTACAACTCCGCTGGACTCTTGCGCAGCGAATGCACCGAACCAGCTGGTATATCAAACGACAAGACTAGCTTGTTGGGATCTGCTTCTTCTTGCAACGAATCATCGGACAAGGCAAGTGTTCGTCCGTTTGCATCGACCAACTCAACAACCGTGTCCAGCGAATTATTAGTGCGATCGATATCCAACCAAACTTCCGTTCCTGCAACGGCGCGGAAACTGAATACGTCGAGATCTGCTGGAGCCGACACTACACCGTCAATTTGGAATCCCAGTCGGCGGTTCTCGTCACCTGATTTCGTATTGGGTGCTATTTCGCCTAAGAACTGTCCGAATTGCGGAGTATTATTCGCGCCCGCGCTAGAAACTGCGGATTCGAATTCATTGACAATTGCAACATTACGATCATTGCTCAACGTCTCCAAGCGGGTACTACGCCAATCACCGGCCGCGGCCAGCGATCCACCCGCCTGGACCACAATCGAACTGACGAGCACATTGCCAAAACTCTGAGCGGTAACTCCACCCTGGGCAATCTGTTGAATATCGCCGACGATCCCCGAAGTTTCAAAGACTAAATCGATGTAGTCCGTTTGCGTAGTTCCAAAACTATTTGCAATGCTGCCGTTGGAGGATACCGTAAATCCTCCGCTGCCATTAGCCGTGAACACTCGATCCGATCTATCGATCGCCAAAGCTTGTCCGAGGTTTTGATCAACGATCTGCGTCGTCAAAATGCCTTCTAACTTGACGCCTCGGGCTTGCAGACCAGCTAGTACCGAACCAAAAGTTTGACTTGGGTCGACAATATCGCGATCCTCGTTGGTAACCAGGATCACAAATTTCTGCGCATCTTGTCGGAATTGATAGCTGTTCAATACCAGATCGATGGCATCATAGCCGTCCTCAGTATCACCCGAACTGGTCAATTGCCCGGACGCAATGACGTATTCACTCGACGATCCGAAAAGTGCGCCGCTAGCGCCCAGCGGAATGGTCCGCGCATCGGTGTTACGGTCGCCAAAACCCACCAGCCCAAATCGGTTATTCCCAGCAGCAGAAGCGCCAATTCCGGCTCTTATCAACGCAGTGTCCAATTGAGGCACGAGTCCGGCGACGAACTGTTGCGAAGCTCCCATCGAAGCCGATTCATCCATGACCACCACGATATCCGCGAACTGAGTAATCGTTGAGTTGCAAGCACCCGTATTATCCGTATCGTTCTGCGGTTGTCCTTGGACGGTAAACCCGGCTCCCACTGAGCAATCCGACAGTGACGTCAGCACTACTGGAAACCCTGGCGCGCCAACCATCTGCACTGAGCCACCGATGCGGTTGGCGTTGTCAAGCGGCTGGCCAGTTGCTGTAATGCCCGCGTTGGCGCCTGACAGCTTGACGACTAGGCTCTCGGTTCCATCGCTCATCAGCCGCAGACCACCATAGTGTTGATGATCGGGAACGACTATCTCATTCAATACAACATGAACTATGTCAGTATCATCCCAAGTCCCTTCGGTGGTCAGATTGCCTCCACGCACGACCATGCCGTTGATGTCATTATTTCCAAGCTTGTTATCCGCAACCAAAGGACCACGATTTCCCAAACCAACGCTAATGCGATCGATCTGGCCTGTGCTGCGACCGTAGTCGGAAACCAGCAGTTGGTTTAAGGCGTTGACGTTGGCGCTGATAGCATGACCAATGTTATCGGCGATGATATTGTTCACGATCACCGGCTGCGAATTGCGCACGAAGATCGCAGCATTGGCGTTTGTCTGCCGCCCTCCTCGTTCGGCGCTGGTCGCCGTACCAACACCGTCGTTGTTCTTTTCGATGCGACTGTTCGCAATACGTAAGTCCGCTTGATGCGATTCAATTGCGTTGAAATCTGCAAATCCGCCATCAACGCGCGTGGTACCACCACCGAACGCTACCACTGCATGATCCAAACTGGCGCTTGACGTATGACCAAAATACAATCCGCCCCAATCGCCCGGCATCGCTACTTGGGAACCGACTCGATTGGCCGTATCAAACGTACCACCGGCGCCGTAGCGATTATCGTTCAGCGACGTGAATATCACCGGTGCGTCAGCAGTGCCTTCGGCCAACAATTGAGCGCCGAGTGTTAGTTCGATGCGCGAGCCTTTAAGCTTGACAATCGTTCCTGGATCGATCGCCAATCGAGCATCCAAACGCGAGCGCACCGCAGGTGCACTTGCGTTGAGGGTCGTTCCCAGCGAGGTACCGTCGTCGATTACCGATGAAGCTGTGCCGCTGAGTTCACGGATCAAGACATAGGGCCCCGCGCCTGTCTCGGAACTGCGATAAATGCGACGAACTCCTGGTGGCAAGTTACCAATAACTACCGATGAATTGGCGGCCAACACGAATACCGATGTTGTCGGTTCCGAAGCAGGTCCCTCAACTCCATTGCTGTCGATAAACGTCATACGGTAATTGTAGGTTCCCGGAATCAGCGTTCCGCCCGCCTGAGCCGCAACAGTTACTAAAGTGCTGGTGGGCGCACTTCGCTCGGCTACTACACCACCTACGGTTCCGCGCACTTCCAAATTCTCAGGTACGACGTGTACGACATCGATATCGTCGAATCGTCCTTGGACGGTCATCGCCTCTAGCTGCGTTCCACCCAAGGTACTTGTGCGAATCTGCAAACCGTTAATCGAGTTACTGGTCAACCGATTGTTGAAAATGTCCGGTCCGACTCGGTCGTAGTCGATCGTGAAGGAACCGCCAGCCTGCTCAGCAGGAGAATGAAAGTTGTTTTCCAGAAAACTGTTTGCCGTAGCGCTCATCGCCGCATCCGCGCTGTGCGTGATTTGGCTGAAGCCGACCGTGGGACGTGAATCGACCATGTAGATCGGCGTTACAGGCTGCGAAACTCCATCAACCACTACTTGCCCACCGCCATAACGAATGTCGGCATGAGCTACGTAATTCATGAATAAGCCCAAGGGTTCTAAGTTCTTGCGCCCAGGACTTTGATTGTCGATGCGATTTCGAAAATCGATGCCACCCCAATCGCCAGATTTGGGAGACGGATCCGACGTTGCGGGGCTGGTGTTCTTGCCAGCCGTCTGGTCGCCCAGCGCCGTAAAAATGACGTTGCCGGAAACCGCTTCGCCAGCCGAATTGGTCACGATCGAGCCGCTTGAATCCAGAAGATGAGGAGCTCCCAGCACCATGAGGCTGCCGGCGCTGCGATCTACGTTCACCGAAGTACTGCCGACACCCACTCGCGCACGCCGCATCTTGAGGATCGCGCCGGCGTCGATCATCACCGCAACATCTCTTGGAACGTCCAAAGTTGCTCCGTCCGAAAGCGGGCGACCAATCGTATCAAAACCGATTTCATAGGGCAGATTGTCCGTCGCCGTGGCGATTCGTCCATCCGCGCCTCCGTTGCCCAAAATTCTAACTACATCGCCAGGTTGCGCCGCAGTGAGCGCCGCCGAGATTGTCTTGTAGGGAGTCGCGAGCGTCCCGTTGCCTCCGGAGGCCGCTGATTTGTCGACGAACTTTGTATTGCTTGGCCCCGAAGGTCGGAACCAGAAGTTGTGAACGCCGCCCGGTAAACCATCACCATCGCCGTCGACTGTGGTTCCCGTACCATCGCGCAAAACTGCATTCGCAGGTGGCCGGAAGTCCATTCTCAACTGATATTCACCCTGCGAGCGCCCGCCGATTCCCGTATCCGAAATCGTTGGATCGTAACCGCGGTTACCGCTGGCGCTGACTCCGACGATGTAATTGCCCTGCGCCAGATCCAGTTCAATATAGGAATCGGAACTGTAGTAATCATCATTCGCAGCGACTTCCTCCCAAGCGCCGGCAGGATTCTGTCGGTAGAGCCGAATCTGCGAATCCAGCAAACTTGCTTGGCTCATGCGTTCGGCAAAGGCCTCGATGGATATACGACCACTCTTGGCCAACGAGAATTGATAGAGATCGATATCCTTGCTGTCTGGCCGATACAAGAACTGACCGTGCACGATATCCGCGTCACCGGGCAAGACAATTTCCGTTCCAACGCCCGGCGCAAAGACTGCGTTAAATGACTGGATCGTCAATTGGGCGACTTCATCGGCGGTTCCCAGTCCCAGCAGTTGTCCAATTCCCTGCATGGCGGCGCGCATAAATGGTCCGCCAAAGTCATTGACCGACGAGCTGCCAAAGTCCTGAATGTCCATTACGGTCGCTAGCTGACCGCTCACTCCAAGAGTTCCCGACTCGAACGTCGTACCTCCCTGCTGATTGAATGTAATAACGCTGGTGCGCAGATCGCCGGGAACCAATGGAAACGGCACGACCGCGCGTGTATCGCCGACTGCTACTGTCAGGCCCAGATTATCGCTTTCCACAAAGCGAACACCTAAATACCGTTCGTAAAGCGTGAATATCTCACGCACTCGCTGCTTTTGCTGTTCAGTGATGGCGTTCAGCAATGCCGTATTGCTAAAGATGCCCAGTTGACCTTGAAAGTTGTAAAAGATGACGCTGGTACCATCGACCGAATCAGCGCCTCCCAGCAAATTATCCTGCATGCGAATGCGGCGATTTCCAGGCTCGTTGCTCCCACCGGGAAAATCCAAGGCCAGCGGAGTCGAATTGCGAATTGTTGAGTTAATTAGAACTGACTGTGAACCCGCACCACCCGGAGTCCAGGCTCCACCCAGGTTCGTCGCGCCCGTAAATGTGTCCGCCGGATCGACCGCAGGCGCAAAGGAAATGGGCGGCAATGGCTTGGATTCGTTGGTGCCAACGCGAAGACGCAATTCAGCGGGCGGAAGAGCATTATTGTTCGCTGGATTTACGAGTTGATCGAGGTTCCGATTAAACGTCAATACGACTCGATCCGAGTCGGGAAAATACTGCACCGCGTTAGGAATAACGCGAGTATCGTCATCATTATTGAGAGTATTGGCAGTATGGAACAATTGATAAAAGTTCGGGTCGATCGCACTGCGCCCAACATTAGCGCCAGCAGCAAAAACAATGTTATCGGTATTTTGCAAAAAGAACGGTACGCGCTGGATCTTCACCTGAGCAATGAGCAAACCATTGACCGTGGCGATGCTGGAGATATCAATGAGATCATCATCATTGAAATAAATGTCGAGCCGATTGCGATGGTGAACCCACTGACCAGCCGAGTTGCGAATCACCGGCTGTGGCACGATCGATTCGATTTGAGCTCCAAGATCTAGTTCGAACTCAACAGCCTGATCAATTCCTCCATTGAATACTTGCCCCGATACATTGCGCAATGCTCGCGAACCACGACCGATGATTTCGATCCGGTACTTGTCATCAGGCAGTGCTTCGGCAAATCGCATGATGACTTCGCGGTTCGTGTCACCCAGCCCAACATATGCCGGAGTTACCTCCAGGTCGGAAACTCCCGTCAGCAATAGCGGCGAATAAGACGTTGAAACATTACCAATGCGAGTTACCGGCGAACCACTCGTCTGACGTGCCTCGACTAGCGCCGACGATTGCGAGTCACTACTATTGAGAGCATCCACAAACTCTTGAACGGTAGTTGGGAAACGTGAATTGCTGTTCAATTCGACATTAACTGTTTTGCCATTTACCGTGACGATCGGACTGCCCGGACCACCCCTATCACGCGAAGTTACATTGACCGTGACACCGATGCCGGCACCGCCGGAATCGCGCGAAGTCAACCTGACCTGCACAGTTGGGTCTAAGCCAAAGCTCGTGGTTATCTTCGAAGAATTAGCACCGGTCAGAACCACTGGCTTCGCAACATCAACGGTGCGACCTATCGTGGTCAAGCTGGACCCGCGCAACCTTAGCGCATAAACCAGATTGGTCGCTGCTGTTTGCTGAGCAGGATCAAAAACCTGAAGCAAATCTTCAACCCGCGTTTCCAAACCTGGATTCGAATTGACTTCGACCTGCACCACATTGCCGCTGACCGAAACAATCGGCAGACGACTATCGCCACGGCTGCGCTGCGAAAACTTGACTTGGATCCCATTGCCAACCGAACCCGGTTCGCGCGCGTAGAATTCAACCAGAACTTGTCCGGAAGAACCCAAGTCGGTTGCCATGCTCGCTCGATCAAACGCGCCATCTTCCCCGCTACGAATAATTCGTATGCCATCCAGCGAGGTAGACGAGATCCCCGATGGGTCATCAAAGCGAAAAACCAACTCTCGTGGCGAAATCTGCAAGATCTGCCCATTTTCCAACAGGCTGCCTGCATTTGGTTGTATCCCCAATAATTGTGGACCAACGGCCATGAGCTGCCGATTTTCGAGAGCTTCTAGCAGCATGCGCCGAGCTAACTTCTTTCGACGTAAGTGATTGCTATTAAATTTGTTACGGGACGCTGAAGACATTTTTCCCGAACCACCAATGGCCATTGAATCAACCTCTCGATGGACCGCCACAAGAACAGCGAAACGACGAGCCAACCGTCACCCAACACTCCCACCCGCCGATAAGCAAATCGCGGTGCATCCCAAAGGCGGCACACGACAAGGAGCGAAGACAGGGAAATTGGGGCATATGGATAAACACAACACCGCAGAGTTGGATTGTAATTGGCCGTTGAAGTATTTCAACGAACGCCAAAGTGCTCGGAAGTCGGGTTTGGTCATCCTGCGCGCGTTCCGAATTCGTTTTTTGAATCGAAACTCTGCAGCAGTCACCCGAACGGCTAGGCCCAACCGCACAACATTAGCAGCTACTTCTCCAACCCATTTTCTGCCTCTTGGAGGGAAACGTGGGTATGAAAGTTCCCTGCACCAATCGAACCCATGTTAAGATGGGAAGACCTTTGCCAGTCACTAATCGATAGAGGGGTTTCAGCTCCGACTCTATTAATGCCGCTCCAAAGGGGAGTTAGCATAATCAGCCGATAGCGCACTCCACTGCACGATTGATCTAATCGATACCAATCGCCCATGCTGGCAGCTTTTCTTGACCAGCCAGCTTTGTTTGTTCGTCACAAACTATCAATTGGCGGTACATTTCTGCAGAGCATTTACATGCATTAGGTAATTCCGCGAATTGCGCAAATTTCGGAAGTCGCCTCCTAACCGTTGTTCAATTGTGTTTCAGTCTAAAACTCACTTTACGAGTAAACGGGGAAAATATGTCGGTTGTCAAAAAATCCCGAGCAGAAGCAGCCGTAGTTGAGATGGATCGGCGCCGCAAAGAACGACGTTTAGAGCAAAGTGCCTCGACCGTTTCGGCTGAAGCTGCCGAACCAAGACGCAAAAAGCAACGCCGTCGGCAAATCGACCCCACGACTTGCGAACGGGATTACAACACCGAAGAAATTGAATTCATGCAAGCCATGGATGCATACAAGCGTTCCAGCGGTAGGATGTTCCCAACTTGTAGCGAAATTCTAGAAGTAATTCGCAGTTTAGGATACATACGGCAAAATGCTTGCCAGAGCGTTCCAGACGACCTACTTGACCGTTCAGAGGCGATTACGGCATTCAACCAAGAATAACTAGCTAGCTAGTACTACAGTGCGACATAGTCGCCTTTTGCTCCGCAAAAGGAACCTTTCGCGGAGCGAAAGGCGACGATCCTACCAAATCGCGCTGTAGTACTAGCTAGTGTCTGTCCATAATTTGATTTCACGCAAGAAAATCTTGGCAAAATTTGCAAAAAGTGTCGTGAAGATCGAACTCTTTTTAAGATTCGCGCGTTAGACGCATAGTAAAAATGGAAACGACGCGAAATCTTCAGGGATGCCAGATCCTGATTTGAGTGGCCGGGTTATTCTCGGTTTGGTTGTCCGGGGAGTGGGGTAAAAGAAGGGTGCTTCTTGCACCTCCTTCGATTGGGATTCTAGCGGTTGGGGAGCAGTGGCTCTAGCACCACGACCGCACTCTTGAACTCTAGTTCCCAGGCGTGCATCGTGAAGTCGATCGGGTTCCAATTCTCTTTACAACGAAAACATCTGCCCAAGTTCGTGCGATCGTTGACGCTGGTTAACGTCTCGTTGCATTTCGGACATATTCCCAGCGAATTCCTGGCTTGCTAGCATTGCGGAACGCCGGTTACAACCCAACTGCACTGAGGTGAACTCGGTAATTACATGCACAACTGGAGAGGACGAGCAAGACTATGGTTTTTTGGAAATAAATGTAGAACCTTGGGAATGCTACGATGCGTAGTACTTTCTATTGAAATGCGCACCCAGCTGGGGATGTCGCTTGATGTGATGCGATGGTTGTAATCCGGATAGCTGGACCAGCTAGGCGACGAAGGCTTTCACTTCGCTAGTTTTGATCTGTCTTGTCCACTGTCAGCAGTGCTGACAGTGGATTGTTATACTTGCATTTTTGGGAGAACCAGCCAATGAGATTCGCCGCACTCTCGCAAGTCGGTCGCAGCGTTCCGATTGTCGTGTCGCATGCCCTAATATGCATACTCGCTATCAATTCTAATCTAAGATCAGAGGAAAACGCAGAAGACAGAATTGCTGAGTTTCTCGTTCATTTGCAAAGTTTGCTCGACGAACCTATGGAATGTTTATACGAAAGATCTTGGGTAGCCGAACAGCGTGAAACCACAAAGGAACTAACAGTGTGTACGGGAAGTCAATGGCTGTGAAGAGGATTGACGAGAGAAAGAGATTAAGCACACTTTCCTTCAATGTCACTGGAAATCAAGCTCAAACTGATGCGTTTCAAGAAATCGCTGGCCCTCATATGTATCGGTTGGAATCCGTTTTTTTGGGGCAAGGCGGATTCTACAGGAGGCGAGGGGATGATAACTCGATGGTTATTGATCGACAATTGGATCTTGAGGGTAATCCATCGTTTGATAAGAGCTGCCGTTGGCTAAATCCACTTGCACTAATTGCCACAGATTATGGTGGTCAACTTGGGGATCTTTTGGATGTCCGGAATTCGTTATTTGTAACTGGCGTGATAGGCAAAGATATTGAAAAAAATCCGAGGGACGGCCTATGTTCAACTGTGCTGCTAGGAAAGTCGGGCACAGGCGCGGTACGCATTACTTTTGACCCAAGGGTTCCTTGGCTACCTATCGAATCACGATTTAAAATATCCAGGAATGGGACTAAATGGCGACCTGGTATGAGTTTGGATGTCTTGGAGAAATGGGAGACATATAATGTCACTACGTGTCGATGGCACGAAGTTTCGGGACATTTTGTACCGCTTACGGTCAAATTCGACTATAGCAGTAATGCGACAGGTGCTAGAGCGGTGACGGAGTATCTGTTCTCAGATTGGCGTTTTGGAAATGAAGTTAATTTAGATCTCTTGGATCGGGAAAAATTTTGCAAGTTGGAAACAATGAATCGGCCGGATTTCGATCGAGTCGAGAGTCGATTTATAGAATTGAGAAATAAATTAAGTGCTCGTTAGCGGTGGGATCGTTTTCTCTGCTTCGGCAGTGTGATCTGTTGGTGAATTGTTGTTCTGGTAAGTTGCCGTGACCATCTTTGCCTTTTAACGAGCGCCCACAACCAATGCCAACTATCCAGTGGTTTTACCCAACCAAACACACGGCGGCATGGCGACTAGTGGAGTGTTGTACGGCGACGCCTGCGTAGCGATTGGTGAGGTGACTGACGGCACATCTAATACGTTCATGGTTGGAGAACTTTCGCAAACCACACCTGTACTGGCGGGAGCGAACGGAGTCGGCGTCTTTCGCCGTTGGGATCGCGGTGGCAGCTCGAACACCGTGAACCCGGGTTGCAAGAATGTACTTCCGAACCGACAGACTGCGCGAGAACGTCACCATGCAAGCCGGTGACGATCGAGTCCATTTTGACAATCGCGAAAACGCGCTACCTGTCAGTAAGACCGATCAACCCAGCGAGGCCTTGACGTTTTTTGGAACCAGCTTGCCTAAGAATATCGAGCGTGGCAAGCAATATTTCGTTGTCGAATTCAGCCACGATTTCATCAAGATTGCCGACCGGCTCAGCGGCGCACCCATTAAATTTTACGGCAACAGCGGAACCGGCACCGCGTTGGCTCACAATGTTCAAGCCACCTACCTGGCCGCATACGCGCCGACTGGCGGCGGGACAGGTAAAGGCGCGTTCGATATCACGTCCGCCAAGGACGTACGAGTCACCGGTTGCATGCTCAGCGCCATCGGCGACACGATGCACATCCAGCGTTCGCGCAACATCGTGTTCGCGAACAACCAGATTCTCGGCAGTCGTATGGGAGCATTTTTCCTGGCTGAGTTTTGTCAAAATGCCGCGATCACCGGCAACATCGTCGATGGGACTAACGGCTCGCGAGTCGTTAGCGTCGAGAAAAGCTGTACCGATGTGACGATGACCGGCAATACATTTCGCAATGGTGGACGGGGCGCATGGATCAACCAACCCGTCAACTTTGTCATGGTTGGCAATGTCTTCATCAACAACACAACGAAGAACGAACCGGACATGCGTCGAGGTCGAATCGCTTATCAAACAGCCAAGCCGAGCCAATTTCCTGAATTGTATTTCACTCTCTATGAACCCGGCGCGAGCTACGGACCTGTCATCGTGCGCGATAACATCTTCATACTTGGTCAGGCTGCGCCGGAAGAAGTCGTCACCTTGGCCGCCAACGGTCGGGACATTCAATTCACTGGTAACTCGTTTCAAACCAAGCCCGCCAAGATCGTTGTCGATCCCAGGTGCACTCACACTCAAATCGAAAACAATCCGGGTGCCGTGACCATTACCAAGCCAGTCGATTTCAACCACGGTCGGAGATGAAATTCGAGAGGATTCTCACTTTGAAAATCGCGATTCGCAAAGGCAAGTAAGATCAATCGTCGAGGACCCGTACACGGCGAACACTGACCCGTCCAATCCGTGATCCAACAAAACAAGACGATGGCCGAAATCAGAACAGCGACCGCGGCAAATCGATCAGCGCGTTGAATACAAGCAGGTTCATTTTCTCCCTGCTCCCGGAAATGAGACAACTGACTTAGGTCATCCAGAGTGGGCAGTTCTCAATATCCAAATCCCGCGCGCAAGAACAGCGAGTCTTGCAAATCGATATTATCGACCGGGTCGTATTTGAATTCTAACTCACGCTTGAACACATACCCGACCTCAAAAAAGCCAACTCGACGCCCGTCGCGAATCTGCTCGTTTCGACCCCATTCTAGTCCCAGCAGTAAACGAATATCGTTCATGTCGATCGAGTCCGTAGCGCCCGATGCGCGCTCGATAGTCCAGCTCCCGCCTCCGTAATAGCCGCCAACGTACCACCAAGTATCGAATCGCCCCAACGTCGCCAGATAATGCGCCAGCTTCGGTTCAGGAAAGAACAAATCAAAACGAGTCAGCGGGTCAGGCTGCCAAAGCAGCCCACCTGCGGGAAGTAGCTTCAAACTGTTTCGATCATAGTAAATGACACCCAGTTTGAGCATCGCCGCCGGCGTCAAGCGAATGCGCCCCAATCCACGTCCCATGATTCTCAGACTCTCTGAAGTGGCGGTATTAAAGTCAGAGAACATCCCAACTCTCAAGCCGAGTTCGGCGCCTAAGATGCGCGACGAGTCGCTTTGCCAACCTGAATCCAAGAACGCGCTGTAGGCCAGCGCAGGCAAATCGGCGCCGCCCGTGCTCGCTGGACCGTCCCAACTGTGCAACGAAAATGATGGCAATAAATACAGAGGCTGAGTCGAAAATAGAAAATTCGGAATGGCGAACGCCAAGGAAACGTCGGAGTCATTAACTTGCAGCGCTTCGTCATCTTCGCTGCCAGCTATCCACGTGTGCCGGAATCGTGGGCCCTGGAACAATCGAATGAAACCGGGATAAGGTCCATTGCCCGCGAACATTGTCCCTGGAGGATTCCATGAACCAAGGCCTGGAGGTCCCATGGATCCAGGCGGTCCCAAAGAACCTCCCGGAGTGCCATAGGTTCCCGGCGCGACGCCATTCCAGGAACTTGACGAATTGCCGAACAGGTTTCCCCAGATGGGACCCGAACCGACTCCTCCGCCGGTGAAAAAACCGTTCGGAAATAGTGCCGGTGGTGTGCTCTGAGGATAGGTGCCAGTTGGATAGGCACCTTGCAGTCCACCTGGATAGGCGCCAATCGAGCCACTGACACCTGCCCCAGGAATACTCTGCGGAAACAAGCCACTCAATGGCGCAGTACTTGAAAACGCTCCAGAATTGTTTGGCAGAAAGGGAATCGAGTTTGGTGAATTTCCAAAGATCTGCGGCGCGGGTTGACCAGCGATCCCTGGCCCCAACATCCCTGGTGCTCCACCGCTGGCAGGAGCATACGCATCAAAACCAGTTCCGGGATAGGGGACGTTGATCGATGGAGCCGCATTGCCCAACGGGATCATACTGGGCTGGTTCGGCGGCAACACTGGCGTCGTTTGCATCGCGCTCAACGAACCAGCGCCTCCGGACGAAGATGGGAAACGCATGAGCTGGCCGATCGCAGGTCGCGCCAGCATTGCGATCAGCATTGCAGCGATTATCAATTTCCCAGCACCACATTGCAGCGTAATTCTCAAGTGTTCGAGGCTCAGTACTCTACCTCCACACCATTCGTTGCTTGCTCGGCATTAAATTGTCGACGAGTATTGTCTGCCAGCAAAACCTGTTGGTCGTGAACGATCTCGCAGAATTTGCTATCAAATGTCTCCGCACTTCGCACCCGTTGGTTTATCGCCGCCAAATCAACTTACATGCACCACTAACTAGTTGTTACGAATGGCGTGCGAACCATGGTGGCGTGTTTACATTTATGAGATCATAGGAACGAACTTCAACTTCGGCGAACTTCGACTGAAATACCGTCAGTAGCCGACCAGTGGGAGTGCGGTCAAGATGGTTTTTTATTGCTAGCACCAAGACAGAGCGCGCAGAATGCTTTTGCTGATCGCAACGCTAATTAGAATTGCTTGGCCGGCACCCTACAGTTTTATTGGACTGATGATCGGCTCGATCGGCCTAATGACCGGCGGACAGTGGAGAATGCGGAGCGGTGCGATCGAGTTTTACGGCGGAGCAACGCGGTGGTTTGTCCGCAGGCTTCCACTAGGTAAATCCACGGTGGCAATCACACTTGGACACGTGATTCTCGGGCAGTCGTCCGACGGGCTGGACAGTTGCTCTGCCCACGAACGGGTCCACGTGCACCAATTCGAACGCTGGGGAATGCTGATGGGACCAGCGTACCTTTTTGCGTCGGCCTGGGCCTGGCTGCGCGGCGGACACTTTTACCGCGACAACTTTTTCGAGCGCGAGGCGTACGCAGTCGACTCGTGTGATGCCAGCGACTCGAATCCAACGCGTTGCTAGCCGCAGCAAGCGTCGTTATTGCTTGCTTCAACGAAGCTGGCACAATCGGTCCGACGCTGGATGGACTGCTGGCCAACTTTTCATTGATGCCTCGGTGTTATGTAGAAAATCGCGCATGGTTTATGAAACGTGGGATAAGCTTCCAGTCTTATTATACGTTCCCATTGATTTCTTTTCCGTGTTCATTCGGTGTACTTCTGTGGCCGCCGAAAACTGCTTGGCAGTCGCAATACTTTTGGCCACTGAAGAGACACGGACGTCACACGGAAGGTAACGCTGCTGATTTAGTAAGACTGGTCAATTCGATAGGCTATGCACTTGGCCGATAATCTACAATTTTTTTTGACAAGCTGGAAGCTTATCCCACGTCTCTTCCCATTGATTTCTTTTCCGTGTTCATTCGGTGTACTTCTGTGGCCACCGGCAACTTCTTGGCAGTCGCAATACTTTTGGCCACTGAAGAGACACGAACG
>SYJV01000537.1 GCA_005798335.1 Planctomycetaceae bacterium
AGGCCGACGCTCTATCCAGTTGAGCTACGAGGACTTCGGTGCGCAGAATTAGGGCGATGCAATTGCTTCGCAATTGTGTAGATGGTGAGTTTATGCGATTGATGACGCTTCGACAACGTGTCGTTGCTGATGGCAATTGTTGGCCGAACTGTATCGATCGAGCTCGATTGATGGCCGCGTGGGTAACTCTACAATGCTACGCGTGTAAGCAGTCTATGATGAAGGATGTTCTGCGGGTCAGTTGATCGAGTTTGCACGGAGCGAGATCGATGATCCTCTTTCGCTTGGACGTTGCTTTCCGGCATTATCGAAATCTTTCTAGCATATAGGAATCAAAGAGTGCGTTCGACGAAAGCTCCGGTGGGAGTTGGCTTGGTTGGTTCGGGGTTTATTTCGACGATACACGCCGAAGCGCTCAGCCGTTGCTCGCAGGCTAATTTGGTGGCTGTGGCATCACCGACATTGAGGCACGCCGAAGTGCTGGCAAGGAAATATGGCATTTCCAGTGTGTTTGCTGACTATCGCCGGTTGCTTGAACGCTCGGATATCCAGATGATCGTGGTGGGAGTGCCGAACGACTTGCATTGCCAAGTCGTTATCGACTCTGCGGCAGCGGGCAAGCACGTGGTGGTGGAGAAGCCGCTGTGTTTGAGTTTGCAAGAAGCGGACCGAATGATCGCAGCTTGTGATAACGCTGGCGTCAAGCTGATGTATGCTGAGGAGCTTTGTTTCGCTCCAAAGTATGTGCGATTGAAGCAACTGCTCGATTCGGGTGCACTTGGACGTCCGACTTTGATCAAGCAGTCAGAGAAACACGATGGTCCACACGCCGAACATTTTTGGGATGTCGAGCGTTCTGGTGGCGGAGTCACGATGGATATGGGCTGCCATGCGATCGAGTTTTTTCGCTGGATGCTTGGCCGGCCAGCGATCGAGTCGGTCTATGCTCAGATGGGAACGCAAGTACACGGGAGCAAAACGCGTGGCGATGACAATGCGATTCTGATCCTCGAATTTTCCGGAAACGTGACTTGCATTGCAGAAGAAAGCTGGACGAAATTAGGTGGCATGGACGATCGCGCGGAAGTGTATGGGTCCGGCGGAGTTGCGTATGCCGACTTGCTGCATGGCAACTCAATCGAAACGTACAGCCAAGTCGGATATGATTACGCGGTCGAAAAAAGCGGCTCAACGCAGGGTTGGAGTTTTACCATCTATGACGAAGCGTGGAATTACGGTTTCCATCAAGAGTTCGCGCATTTCGTAGATTGTGTACAAAACGACAAACAGCCATTGGTCACAGGTAGAGATGGCCGGGCAGTATTACAAGCCATCTTCGCAGCCTACGAATCGGCTCGCACAGGCAGCAAAGTTCGCCTACCTTTTGAGTCTTCGGCGGCCAAACCAATCGATTTATGGTTGGCACGATAGTCGGCTGTACCGAATTGTTCGTTGGAGAATGAACCTATGTATCAGCATTCAATTTACTGTGTGATGCTAGTGATGGGTATTCAATCAACTCTCGGAATTCACATTGCGCCGGCTGTTGAGCCCCATGAACCGCGGCACCGAACGGTGGAATTGAATATAGGGGAATGTGTTTCGGTGCAATTGGTTGATAACACAATGGTGCATATGAAACTAGTCGATTTACGTGAAGCGCGAGATAGCGTACGGCAGGCTATTCGAGAAGCTCGGTTGACGTTGGAAATCGATGGGCAACCGGCGATCATCCAAGCAGCGAATTATCGATTGCCGAAGTTGATCGGCAAAGTACAAGTAGATTGTACTGCGACCCGAGGACTAAATGAGAGCGTCGATGGTCGCGATGATCCGTGGGGGTTGCGCAAGGACGCGCGAATTCGTTTGTGGCCGGCGCGATCAGCGTGGATGCCTGAAGGCCAAATAGTCTATCCACTGAAGCAACGTTGGTTTGCTAGCGCGACCCAGATGGGGAACGAGCCGTCGTTCGTCGACGGTGGCGATGCCCCGCTGAAAAGAAAGACCTACTACCATTATGGGCTCGATATTGGCGGTTGCGAAGGATTGACAGAAGTGGTCGCTGCCACTGACGGAGTCGTCGTTTCTGCTGGACTTGAAAAGTTGCCGGACGTACCGAGTCCGCCAGTAGCTGAACGATATGATGTGGTCTACATTCGCGACCAGCGAAATTGGTATTACCGATACAGCCATCTCAAATTGTTCGATGTTCGCGTGGGCGACAAGGTCTCGATGGGCCAGAAAATTGGCTTGGTGGGCAAAGAAGGCGCGACTGCTTGGTCGCATTTGCACTTTGACATCAAAGCGATGCAACCGTCGGGCAAATGGGGAATCGAAGAGGGTTATGCGTTTTTGTGGGAAACCTATCAGCGACAATATCGCCCCAAGCTCATTGCCGTAGCGCGACCTCATCATTTGTGTTGGCCAGGTGAAAAGGTCGTTCTCGATGGTTCCCGATCATGTAGCGCGACCGGCAAAATTAATCATTTCGAGTGGACGTTTACGGATGGACACAAGGCCGCTGGCGAGCGAGTGGAGCATACCTATCGCGAGCCGGGGCAATACTCAGAGATCTTGAAAATCATCGATACCAGTGGCAACATCGACTATGATTTCGCGACGGTACTGGTGATCGATCGCAAGTTAGTGGATCAGTACTCGCCGACGATTCACGCGAGTTACTGGCCAACATTTGGCAATCGCGTTGGACAGCCGGTAACGATTAAAGTTCGCTCGTACTTTGCTGAAGCGTTGGGCGAGACTTGGGATTTCGGTGATGGCACTGGCCCGACCCTTGTGCGTTCGGACGCAAACGCGAATCGCCATTCGCCCGATGGTTACGCCGTCACCACGCATGAGTTCGAGAAACCAGGCGATTACTTGGTTTGTGTTACGCATCCTGGCAAAGGTGGTGCAGTTATGACCACGAGATTGTGCGTGCATATCGAACCGTGAGCGTGGGAATACTGGCTGATCGATCAAGGAGATTTTACAAATGCAGAATACTGACATTTCGATGGGGCTAGCTGCGAGATCAAACCGAGTTTTTCTGCTCGTGGTAACTCTGGGATTGCTGTTTGCCAGTTGCCAATTGCTACTGGGGCACGATTCCCATGTTGTGGACTCGCGAGCCGTCGGGGCAATTATGTTGCGTTTCGCGGACGACGGTGAGTCGTTGGCATGTTCCTTTCATGGGGCAATTTGGCGTATCGCACCCTCGACCGGTGAAATGGTGCGGCTGACGAAAGCCGGAAGGTCCTTCGATATCGAACCAGCCTGGTCACATGATGGATCAAAGATTGCGTATATTCAGTCAGATAACTTTATGTCGGGCCAACTAGCGCTAGTCGACGCGCGAAATGGTGAGTCGATTCGGCTGCCGGTTGAAGTATTGACTAGCAATCGCGTGTTCTTTAGCGAGAATAACCAACGCTTGTTGGGAGTTTATCGAACAGGCAACTCGCGAGCACGATTGGCTTGGTACGAGTTGGCAACAGGCGAATTGAAAGATGCGGTCGCGGCGGAGCACTGGCCAGCGCAATTGACGGAAGCCATTAACAACCGCCGGTTGGTTTTTTCGTTAGCTCACGATCTAAAAACGCTGGCGGTGGTGGCGACAGCGGACGTTCCCGGTGAACAATCGGGAAACCAGGGGCCACAATGTGATATTTGGCTCGTCTCACTGACCGGCGACGCACCCAAACGTATCGTTACTTGGCCGGCGAGGATTCATGAGCTGTGCTGGAGCGCCGATGGCAAATCTTTGTTTGCGGCGAACGAATTCGGTGGTGTTCATCACGATTTGTGGGAAATTCCGCTGGCCGACGCAGAGCGATCCGCTCGCAAACTTACGTTCGGTCAAGCGGACGAGAGCAGTCCCGATACTTCAGCAGATGGGCGTTTTCTGTGCTACACGGACAATCGTAACGGTCCAACGATGTCAGTCATCCGCAATTTAGCGACCAATCGCGAGACTATCATCGAACCCAAGAGATATGATTTTGGATGCCCCTCTGGGAAGGTGATTTTGAAAGTCGTTGACTCGGACAACCGCGAGATTCCCGCGAGGGTTTCGGTGCGTGAAGCGGATGGAAAACAGTTTGCTCCTCCGGGATCGCTGTATCGATTATGGGGTGGTGAATTGCACTTCTATCCCGAATCAATTGTTACGTTCGATCTGCCTGTCGGTAAGTTTACAGTCACTGCAACACACGGCCCCGAAAGCGTACCAGCGATCAGTACCATCGACATCGCTGCGGGACAAACAACCGAGGCAGTTCTTAAGGTTTCGCACTGGAGCAATCAACGGAGTGAAAACTGGATTGCAGGCGAAAGTCACATTCACGCGAATTACGGCTTTGGACATTGGTACTGTACTCCCGAGTTCATGCGTCAACAATGCGAAGGCGAGGACTTGACGGTTGCCAATTTGATGGTGGCCAATTCCGATGGCAATGGCGTCTTTGATCGCGAGTTTTTCTTAGGCAAGCCTGATCCGCGATCGACGGATCGCACCGTACTTTATTGGAACGAAGAGTATCGCGCGACCATTTGGGGACATATGACTCTGTTGAACTTGAAGCACCTTGTTCCGCCGATTTACTCCGGCTTTAAGAACACGACCAGCCCTTATGATGTGCCGACCAATGCCGATGTCGCCGATCATGTTCATGATCAAGATGGTCACGTCAACTACACTCATCCCGCTCAGCAGCCTGCCGATCCTTACTTGGGAGCTTATACGGCCAAAGAACTGCCGATGGACGTGGCGCTGGGTAAGGTCGACTCGATGGATATCATGTCGAACCAGAACGCCAACATGGTCGTGTGGTACCGGTTGCTGAATTGCGGACTACGTATTCCAGCGTCTGCCGGCACGGACTGTTTTCTGAATCGCATTCCTAGCACGCTGCCTGGTGCGGTGCGCGTCTATGTTCATTGCGAACCTCAGTTCACTTACCAGACTTGGATCGAGAACTTAAAAGCCGGTCGAACTTTTGCAACTAATGGACCGGTGATGCGATTTTCGGTCGATGAGCACCCGGCAGGAGCGTCGCTTGCCTTTGCAAGTCCGCGAGCGGTAGTCGTCAAGGCATCGGTCACGGCCCGCGCGCCGATGGACGTGGTTGAAATAGTCATCAACGGCACACCACATCCATTAACTGACCGGCGCAAGTCGGAGGGAGAACCCGTTAATCAGTCGACATTTGAGCAACGGCTCGATGTTACCCAAAGTTGCTGGATGGCATTGCGCGCACGCAATTCGTCGGGCATGTTTGCCCACTCCAGTCCGGTATATATCACGGTGAGCGAGCGACCGAAAATATCCGCTGAGGATGCGAGTTACTTTTTGACGTGGTTGAATCGCTTGCGCGACGATGTTCGTAAACGCAACCAGATTCCACCCAAACACATTGCACGAGTGGAAGAACAGATTTCGCACGCAGCGGAATTCTATCGCAGGCAGCAATCCGGTCCGCCGACCTCTCGTTAGAGCCAAAGGAGAAACAACATGATGCGCATGCGCCTGTTGTCCATCGCACTTGTCATGATGTGTGTTTGGTGCAATAAGACAACGACCGCCCTCGCAACGAACAGGAATATAAGGATCGCTACGTCGAGTCGATTCGCTTGCTGGCTGAGCTAAAGTCGCAAGGAATAGCGGCAGGAGTCTACACACAGACAACTGACGTCGAAGAAGAGATCAACGGACTGCTGACCTACGATCGCAAGGTCGCCAAAATTCCGGCACAAGAGTTACGGCGAATCCATCAGACGCTACGAGTTGAAGAGTGACTGGCAAACGAGTTTGCGACGAACAATGCTCCCTTTCCATGCAATTCTGACTGACCGATTGGAATTGCGACGGTTCTCGCGCAATGACCTCAGTGCATTCCAGGAGTACCGGCGCGATCCAGAACTCTCCAAGTATCAAGGGTGGGAACCAACGGCCGACGAAGATGCTCTCGCTTTTTTGATTGAACAATCCGATCAAATACTTGGACCGGACGGACAGTGGCTACAGATAGCTGTGACTTGTATCAAATCAAAGCGATTGATCGGCGACTTTGGCTTGTGCGTGCGTGACTCGCGACGCGGAATTGCTGAAATGGGGTTCACCATTTCCAGAACGATTCAACGACAAGGGTATGCAACCGAGGCAGCAGCCGCAATTCTGGTTGCTCTATTTGGAACCAATATGATCTACCTGGTAACCGCCACTACGGACGAACGAAATAGGGCTTCCATCTCACTACTGTTGCGGCTTGGATTTGAACTTGCGAAAACGCAAACCGCAGTGTTTCGTGGTGAGCTATGCACCGAACACACTTTTGAAGTAAGTGCCACGCAATGGTACCAACTACGTTGAGATACAAATCTAATAGACTCCTAAGTCGAACGGACACAACGCCGGGAGATGGTCGAGCTGACGAATTAATTTACAGTTTGCAAGTACTCATGGGCAAAGCTAGAATTCCACTCATCATTCGCTCAATGCAAAGGTAGTTCCGCGCACGCGTTCCCAGCAAAGTCGACGCCGGAAGGTATACTGGAACTATTTGATTTCATAGTTGGCGAATGGTGCTCTGATATACCACGGAACGCGCTATTTCCCCACCGGAAAAAACCATGAATCGAGCATTAATGTGTCGTGTTGTTTTTACGCTCGCGGTCGTTGCTTTCGCATTTGGACTGATTGGCGAGACTTTCGCCCAGCAGCGGGCGAGGCCAAAGCGACCGGCTAGGCCAAAATCGGCGGCCAATCCTTTGAATCTTGCGGACGCCAAACATACCACCACGGGACTGACCGAGCCCGAAGAAGATCCCGTTCTTTTGCAGTATGGCATTTATCTCGATACAGCTCCTCGCGCTGGCCAAACGACTGCATCGATCACAACTCTGCCTTTCGAATTCAAACCCGGCCAGCGGGTCGCATTGATTGGTAACACATTGTTCGATCGCGCAAAACATTTTGGCGATTTCGAAGCGCTGTTACATCAGCGGTTTCCCAAACACCAACTGGTGATTCGCAATTTGGCCTGGTCGGCCGATACTGTTGACATGCAACCTCGGCCAGAGAATTTTGCCGATCTTGAGCAGCATCTAGCCCACGAAAAGATCGACGTGATTATCGCTGCTTTCGGCTTCAATGAATCTTTTGCGGGCGAACCGGGCTTGGATAAATTTCGACAGGACTTGGCATCATTCCTGACTTCGATCCAATCGAAAGCATTCAACGGCCACTCTAGTGCGCGCGTAATTCTGGTGTCACCAATTGGCAATGAAAACGTGCCGGGCGTTCCGGCTGCGGACATGAATAACCAGCGCATCGCGCTGTATGTGCAAGCCATGCGAGTCGTGGCGGCTGAGCAGAATTGCGGATTCGCAGATGTGTTTGAGACCACTCGGCGCGAGATGGAGTCGCCTGGATCGGATCTTACCGAAAACGGAATTCACTTGACTGGCAAAGGATACGAACTGTTTGCTCAGTCGCTTTATCAGGCCATGTTCGATGAACCTGCTCCGCCGATCGACCAATCGATTCGTAAAGTAGTTGTGCAGCAGAATCAAGAGTATTTTCGACGCTATCGACCGCTGAATACTTTTTACTACACCGGCGGCCGACGCAAGGAATACGGCTACCTCGATTTCTTGCCGGCGATGAAAAACTTTGACATCTTAGTCGCTAATCGCGATCAACGAATAATGGATCTGGCGCAAGGAAAAACTGTGCCCGAAAAACTCGACGATTCGAACTTGCCTTTGCTGCCCAAAACCAAACAGAACCGTGGCGCAAACGAATGGCTGACAGCGGCCGAGGAATTAAAAGCGTTCCAGGTCGACCCTCGATTCGAAGTGACATTGTTCGCTGGCGAAGAGCAATTTCCCGACGTCGCTGCTCCGATCCAGATGCGTTGGGATGCGCGCGGGCGGCTGTGGGTCAGTTGCTCGACGACGTACCCGCACGTGTATCCCGGCAACCAACCCAACGACAAACTAGTTATTCTTGAAGACACCAACGCCGACGGACGAGCGGACAAATCATCCGTGTTCGCCGATGACTTGCATATTCCGCTTTCCTTCGAGTTGGGCGATGGAGGAGTCTACGTGTCGGAGATGCCAGACCTAACCTTCCTAAAGGACACCGATGGTGATGGGAAAGCAGATCTGCGAAAACGCGTGCTGACAGGTTTTGGCACCGAGGATTCGCATCACGCATTGCATGATTTCGTGTGGACGCCCGATGGTGATCTGCTGATGCGCGAATCCATTTTCCATCATTCGCAAGTGGAAACTCCGTACGGACCGGTCAGGCAACAGAATAGTGGCTGGTTTCGCTTCGAGCCGGATTCCCATCGGCTGACCAGTTTTGGCACTTATCAGAGCACCAATCCCTGGGGCGTGACCTTTGACGATTGGGGGCAGCACATGGCCAGCCATCCGATCTACGCTGAGGCGTTCCATTCGCTCGATCCACCATACCCAGAGCAGCATCCGAAACCTCAAGGATTGAACGCCTATTCCGGAACCTGTGGCCATGAGTTTGTTGATTTTGCAACCTTTCCAGACGAACTGCGTGGCAGCTTTATCAAAGCCCGCTACAAACCCACCAACCGTGTCGAGATTCTGAAGTGGAAGGAAACCGAGTCGGGATATGAAGAAGAGTATGTCAGCGATTTGGTCTTTTCGACCAACCTCAGCTTCATCCCTGTGGATATTGGGTTTGGCCCCGACGGAGCGCTGTATGTTTGCGATTGGTACAATCCGGTAAAAGGTCACGCACAATATTCTTTGCGCGATGAGCGACGCGATCGGCACTCCGGACGAATTTGGCGCATCACTGCCAAAGGCAAGCCCCAGCAGCAAGCTCCACGCATCGAAGGAGCGACCATACCCGAGTTACTGGAGTTTCTCAAACGCCCCGAGTATCGATATCGATACTGGGCCAAGCGAGAATTGCGAGACCGACCTGCCGACGAAGTGCAAGCCGCGTTGGACAAATGGGTTCGCGAACTGGATCCACGCGACTCGCGATTCCGTCATCATCAAATGGAAGCCGTGTGGCTGTATCGCGGAATTCGCGCAACGAATACCAAATTGCTGCACGAGCTGCTGGCTTGCGAAGACCATCATGCGCGCGCTGCGGCGACGCAACAATTGCGATACTGGCACGCGTTGCTACCGGACTCGATCGATCTACTGCGAGCTGCTGCGAACGATGCCAATGGCATCGTGCGCATGCAAGCGGCGATCGCGGCCAGCTACATTGGCACCAAACCAGCGCTCGACGCGATGTTGGACGTATTCAAACACCCTAGAGAAAAACATGTTGCATATGCGGTGACGTGCGCGCTGGGTTCGCACACGCTGCGGCGGCATTGGGAGAACAATCCTGAGTACGGCATCGAAAAACTGCTTAGGCAGACGATCGCAGACGATGGCCTGCGCGAGCCGCCTCCGACCGCGTCGGAAGCGGTCTTCGATCGCCAAAGCAATCTCAAGGTCGTGCCGATCTCCTGCGTCCCCGAACGCATGCGATTTACTGTGGAACGCATCACCGCAACTCCGGGCCAGCCGCTGAAGATCGTCTTTACGAATCCCGACGCAACCGACCACAATTGGGTGCTGGTCCGCCCCGATGCGCTCGAACAAGTTGGCGTTGCCGCGAACAACATGGCCAAGGACCCCAAGAACGCAAACTCCGATTTCATTCCCCAGGACAAACGTTCGCTGATTTTACAAGCGTCGCCCATGATCGGTTCGACACGCAAGTCTCGGATCGCGGTTATGCGTTTTCAGGCGCCGTCCGAACCGGGTATCTATCCTTACGTCTGTACCTTCCCCGGACACTGGATCGTTATGCATGGCGAATTAGTCGTCGCTAAAGACCTAGCAGAGCTCGACCGATTGCTCGCTCGCAGCACACCGTCTGTGGTGCGACAGTGGTCGATGAGCGATTTCCAAAATATCAGTGTTTCGAAAGACGAATCTGCGATTGCCGCCGGCGTTCGGGCATTTGAAAAAGCTCGTTGCAATCAGTGCCACGCCTTTGCTGGGCACGGAGTGAACCTAGGTCCCGATCTGGCTGGTCTAGCAAAACGATTCAGCGGAGAAAAACTGCTTAGGCAATTATTAGAACCATCGCACGAGATCAACGAAAAGTACCGAGCTTGGCAGTTTCTCACGACCTCTGGCCGAGTCGTCAGCGGAATGATTCAACGGGAATCCGAACAATCCGTGTTTGTCATCACAAACATGCTGGCCCCTGAAATACTCACCGAGATTGGCAAGCACGAGATCGAAATCAAGACTCCATCACGAGTTTCATCAATGCCCGATGGTTTGCTGAACGTCCTCTCGCGCGACGAGATCCTCAGTTTGCTGGCGTTTCTTGAATCCGACACGTTCCAAGCACTGCCATCGGCCGATCATTCTTCAACCCAGCACAATCGTCCAAAATAATCCGACGCTCGCACTGGCCTTCGATTTGAACTGGACGAGTCTGCAAGAATATGTGCGAGCGAATATTGCTAGAATCCGTCTATCTCGAGGTCGCATTGCTCGACTCAAGGCCGCTCATTTTTGAACAACCACAACAACCATCCCAAACTGGGTGCCAAAACCAGGCAACCAATTGCGATCGAGATGTTCATGGCGACAATTACCGATTTGGGCGAACTGCATTGTGCAATCGTCAAATGCGGCATCAAGAAATATGGGTACATGGCGACCGCCCATCCACACAAGACGGTGGCGATGGCCAATCCGACACACACGCAGGCCGCCGAATAGTGCTTTAGGGCCAGCAATATCAATCCGCCAGCACCGGACGCAACGGAGGCGAGCACTAACGGCCAGGCACGTACGCGTAATCCGTCGAACAAGCTTGGGAATTCACGCCAAGCAATTGCGATCCCCGCCATGGCCATGACACCGCACAGTGAACCAACCCACAGTGCGCGTCGCCGCCAAAGAAGTTCCAAGTTTGCAAGCCGCTGGAGGCTTGCGTCGCGAGTCAAAAATGCCGCCGAAATGTAAGCACAAATCCCCACTGCGAACATGCCGAGAAAACAACAGGGTAAATTCAGCCAAACGCCAATGTCAGCGGACCATGTACTTCGGTCGAAAGTAATGGTCGGATGTTCCTTCGACAGAACACCGAACGCCGCCCCAAAGCAAAACGGTGCAAGGACCGACGATAATCCAAAAACTACATCCCACAGACGACGCGACAAGCTGCCCATGGCCTGGGGACCACTCAGCGCATAGGCCGCTCCGCGAAACACAATGCCCATCAATCCGAGCCACAAAGGTCCCATGATCAATTGCGTGATCGCCGCGAAAGCTAGTGGAAATCCATTCCACATCAGCATGAGTACGAAGATCAACCACACGTGATTGGCTTCCCAAACCGGCCCCATGGCGTCGTGGCGAAATTTGTACTCTTCGGGGCTTGCACGAAACGCATGATTGAAATCCCACACGCCGACGCCAAAGTCGGCGCCTCCCAGGACAGCATACAGCACCAATCCCAGCATCAATTCCAGCAGGAGTATCGACTCCGGTTGCATATTCGGGACTCCGTAGGCTCTACTTTCCGGCGCGTTCGAGCGGCCGGCGCGCCAGTTGTCTAAGCGTAATCTAAGTTCCGATCCCTAGCGCGCAGTATATGGCCCGGGCAACCATGAAGACGATGTGCGTCTGATCGGAATTTGTTTCCGCATTGGTAGTCTTCATCCAGCCCTGAACGATCCAGGGCTGGCAGCCTACCTCGGTCACGACACGTTGAGCCAGCTCGTCCAATCAATGGGTTTTATGCAGATCGCTGTCTCAGCAGCCGGCACCTGCTCTGTTGAAAGAGTGGAGCTTGGTCACTGAACAACATAGTCTGCTACGACGAGTTTCGATCTTGCATGGCTTCATTTGGCGATCAAGTGCGCGCCTCAGATGCTTTCCAGTGGACCGAGACCGACGCTTGAACCGGATTCTCCCAGTTTTTCGCGCAACTCTTTCAGCTCGCGCTGCAGATGTTGGATGACCAGCGTCACATCGGTACTGTGCATGATCAGATTCGCACCCGACTGAGCCCAGTGCAATTCGCTGCCGACTCCCTGCCACCAGTGCAAACCGGCTCCGCAGTTCTTCGATCGCGCGATGCGGAAAATTTTCTCGGCGGCTTCAGCAAACTTGGGATGTGTATACTGCTCGGGAATTCCCAAACTGCACGACAGATCGTGTGGGCCAATCAGCGCCGCATCGACACCCGGAACTGAGAGCATCTCGTCCAAATTGTTGATCGCAGGAATGCTCTCGATATTTGCGATGAAGATCGTGGACCTATTGCGCGCCTCCAAGTAGTCTCGCAGCTCTGGCTCGAGCGTCTGGGGATCGCGCAAGGCATCTTGCAGCCGAGCACCTTTCAGCGGTCGATAGCGAGCGACACCCGCTAACTGCCGAATCTGCTCGGGAGTTTCCAGGTACGGCGCGATAAACCCCGCCGCACCTCCATCGAGCACTTTGCACGCCTCATAGGGATCGGGACTGGGAATGCGCACTACCGGTGGAATGCCCATGGCCGAATAGGCGTGACACATCCACGACAACGTGCCGCGATCGAGCGGAGTATGTTCCGAATCGATGAAGACGAAATCAATGCCGCCGATACGCTGAAGAGCCTTGGGCCAGTTCGACGAAGGTGATATCGCCGCAGTTGCGTAGACTCGTTTCCCTTCGCGCAACGAATTGCGTACTTGCAGTGCATCCACGATCAGATTCTCCTTCGCTTGTAGTTCTTGAAAAACAATTGGTTTGAAATATGCATTCTAAAAACTGCTCAGCCGATGAACTCAAATCTGCCTGACTTGGCCGAACGTAACGCCGCTTGTATTACCGCTGTAATTTCTCGAGACGTGCGCGCATCGAGAATCGGTGTATCTTGACCATCCAGGGCGCGAGCAAAGTTGTCCATGATTAGGAAGTCGTTGTCAATCGCGACGCGTCGCCGCCGAAACTCTTTTTCTGGTTGACCACGATAGTGGATCGCGACCTCTGGTCGAGCTTCGGCGATCACCAGCGATCCCTCGGTGCCCACAATCCACAACTTGATTTCTCCCAAGTCCGGATGGCTGGCCGCGCCGATTCGACCAATGGCCAAGGTCGCGATCATTCCGTCGTTCATTTCCAACGTGACCGTGCCCAGATCCTCGACATTGTTATCCACGTTTACTTGATGAAACGCAGCAGCCGTTTTAGCATAAGCGCGCAGAAAGCGGCCGCCCGTGATTTGGCGGATGTAGGCTAGTGGATAGATACCCTCGTTTTGCAGCTCGCCAATCGGTGATTTGCCGACCGCTCCATCCGAGCCGTCAATATGCGCGGCTCGTTGGAACTCCAACCAATCGATCAACGGATCACCAGATTTACGCGAACCTTTGGGAGGTCCAGCGTCTTTCGAAAAGTAGAAATCGGCATTGATGGCCACAACTTTACCAACTACTCCCGCGCGCACCAGTTCAGTCGCCTGAACTACCGCGGGCAGCATATTGCGATTCCACATCGAAAACGTAACGCGATTGCGTTCAACAGCCTCTATCAAGCGATCGCATTCGGTCAGTCGATTCGACATCGGTTTATCTTGGATCACATGCACACCGAGATTGGCCGCGCGGACGCTCAAGTCGCAATGACGTTCCGCTTCGGAGCTGACGACCGCCACATCAATTTTGAAATCCTTGAGTGCTCGCTCGACATCGCGAACGTAGGAAATTCGTTTTTCATCGGCAAACTGTTGGTTGCGCTGATGTACCCAATCGGGGACATCGGGATCGTCCGCGACGACTACCAACTCAAATCTTGGATGGCTGGCCACTCCTCGCGCCACATAATCGTGTTTGATGACACTCAGCACTGCCACACGCAAGACTCGATCGCCTGTTGGCAACTGAGTATCGGGGCTAGTGCGCCGAGTTGGAGCCATTGGCTCGGTACTGCGCAAGTTCTGCAAGTCTGCAACTCGTTTCATGCCGCTTCCTTCGTGGCCGCGTGCGCGGAATTCAGGAGTCTGAGTGCTGCCTCCGTGTAGCTCGAAGGGCTGCGAAAGTCGAGCTGAATTCATGACGGCCTCGGCCATCAGCATTGCGGCAACAGCATCTTCGCCGGTGGCAATTGGTTTGCGTTTCTGCGATATCGCGTCGCGAATTTCGCGGATCTCATTAACAGTTGCCGCTATTCCCTCTTCGGTCACGATTCCCTGAGGATGTCCCGTACGATACAGCAATTGTGTCTGTTCATGCGCATCCAAATACGTCGCTCCGGACGAACCAATCAAACTGGTGCAATCGTAAGGCGAACTTTGAGGAATCAAATTTGCAAGTGAGACAAGTGCCATTCCGTCGCTTGGGAAGCCAAGCTGTACTTGCAAGTATCCAGGTTCACCGTCCGCAGGCTCGGCTGGGCGAGCCACCGCCAATACATCGACCGGCAACGCGCCAAAAAACCACTTCACCAAGTCCATTTTTTCGACTAGCAACGACCAGAGGTTATTTGCTCCATCGCTTCGTGGCCGCCACGCTTGGCAGCGCAATAGCGCAGGGACACCCAATTTGCCCGCGTCGAGTGCTTGCTTGATCGCGATTAGGCTTGGTCGCAGTCGCGTGGTTCCTGCCAGCATGACTTGAATTTCGCTGGCCGAACAAGCGGCAAGCACTTCGCGGACCACAGCCATCGACGGCGCGATGGGCGAGGCCACGAGCACATGCTTGTGCGCCGCAGCAGCCAAGCTCACATCGACCGAGCGCCGATCAAGCGCACTGTCAATGATCACCGCATCGAACTGCCCACCCATTCGTTGGAGCAACTCTCGAAAGTTACTTTCGGTATTCGCCTCGCCAAGGTTATGGGCAATCGCAGTCCGTTGTGTGGGATCTTCACAACTGGCAGCGACGATGCTGATATCACGAAACCGTTTGCATGCCTGGACATAGCGACTGGCGGCATTCGAGTCGCAACCAACGAGCGCGAAACGTAGCATGCGGATCTCCTGCGACTTCAATTCATTGACGGCCTGAAAGGCCAGGCACAAACCAGCCCAGGGCAGAGCGCCGCCCTGGGAACACTGCCTAAGTTGCTTTTACTACGAACGAGACGGTTTCAATCGCGGCGTGTCCCGATTTACGAAACGGGCGAGGCATTGGCTGGGCGATTCCTTTTTCGTCGACCGTTCGGCTCCGCAGAGTATACTCGCCCGCGGGCAGGCCGGGTAACATCGCGGCCCAATGAACTTTACACAACCGCATTGGCCAAGCTGCAGGTGCGCCAGCGCTATCAAATCCAAGTGTGTTCGCGGGGATCTTGCCATCAGTCAGTCCGCCACCCCAGTCGCTGGGCGGTCCGAGCGTTTCCGCGTCTATCCACTTGAGCGACGAAAAGTATTTATCGTCGTCCGGCAATTCGTCACGATCGTTATGGATGGCGAGCTGTACTTTCTTCACACTCGCGATGCCAACTTGCGCATACCCAGTAATCGCAAACGGAGTATCGGGCTTGACTTCCTTCGGAGCTGATAGGACTGCGGAAAATGACTTGAGGGGACTGTCGACGTCGTTGTTTTTTTCACCATAAGTGTCGTTCGCGTGCTCCAAATTGGAAAGCACAATCGTCGTCAGCCATTTTATGGACTTGAATCCATAGTGCTCCGGCACGACGACTCGCACCGGCCCACCGCGCTCGCTGGACAACCATTGACCATTCAATTTGTAACACAAAATAACAGGTGGCAAGTCAAAGGGATCCTCCAAGATGCGCCCGACTGGCAGCGAACTACGGAACAACTGCTTGGGATCGTTGTTGTGGTAGCCGTAATAAAACACGCGCCGGATATCCTCGCGCGGTTCGGTCATCCACAACACCTCGCGCATCGGCACGCCTTCCCAAATTCCCATACCCAGCGGGCAGCCAATGTTCAAACATGTCATGACTTTGGGAAAACGGACAGCATGTTTTTCGGCCAGCTTCAGCAATCCATCGAAATCGAGAGCGGTACCGTCTTTGACTGTCAGTTGCCGGCCCAGCTTGGCGGGTTTGTCCGGATCGCTGATGACTTCTAACCGCCACGATTGACGCGCTAATCCAACTTCGTTTTTCTTTTCATCCGGCAGTTTGTGAGGCAGCGGAGTACCGCGCGACACATCGCGAAAATCATCGGGCTTAGTCATGAACGATTCCAGTTTGGAAATCGCATCTGATAATTCCGAAGCGTTGGCAAAACGGTTCGCAGCCAGCGGCGACAATCCGCATGCCGCCGCAGACAGGACACTCGATCGCAAGAACCAGCGTCTCGTAAGTTCAGCATGCTGGTCCATGAATTGCTGCATGAAATTATTCACACGGGTCTCCTCGTCAATTGGTTGCTACCTACAAACAATATCAAGATTCGGCGCCTGGCGGTAATCATTCGGCTTGGACGCTCGCGACCGGCAAGTCAATCGCCACCCTCAAGCCCAAAAAACCGAGCTGCGTTTCGCCAGGACACTGCCGGGTAATCGATCGCGGGATTGGATTCCAAGTTGGCCAATTTTACCAACGATGGCCCAACGTAATCGAAGGGCATGTGGGTTCCAAAGGCAATGGATGTGATGCCCAGCGAGCTGATCAGTTTATCAACATCTTTGTTCAGCAGTACATGCAGTCGAGCGAAGTCGATCAGGCATCGTCCCTGCAGACCTGCCTCAGCCATGCGTTTGCCATCCAGGCCGATCCAGTTGACCAGCGCCAAACGCAACTTCGTGTGTTGCCGCACCAATTCCAGCACCGACTTGAATTCTAAATCCTCGGCTGCATCCCAATGGTGCCTTTGGCGCCGGTCTTCCAAACGCTGCGTTAGGACCAAGGGTATATCGCGCCGGACGATCTCTTCGATCGCTTGCTGGCACTCGACGTCGGACAAGAGGTAGCCATGGTGAGCGGGAAACAGAGTGACGGCTTTCATCTTCCAACGATCCATTGCTTCGTCCAGGTCTCGTCGCCAACTCACGTATTTTGGGTTTACTGTGGCGACACGAACAAACCGCGAACCAAAGTCCTTAGTTTCTAAGAATAAGTCCTCGTTGCCGCGGTGTGCATCGCGATAGAATACCGAGTGCAACGACGAGACAACTGCGGAATCGATCCCGTGAGCGTCCATCAATTCGATCATCGTACGTGCCGAGTTGTGAGGCAGACGACGAAACGGATAATGACCAAGAAAGGCATTGATGTCAATAATCATGATGTTCTTCGCGCGAAGATTGCGTGGGCGTTCTTCCAAAAGATATCTTCCCGCTGCTCGGAACTCAATTGCGCCGATAGTATCTTGCCGACACAGCCCTCCATCGTCTGGTCGGTGGCGAATAGAATGCGTTTGACGCCCAACTCGCGCACGCACATTTCGATCGTATCATTTTCGAGCACGCTGCCACTGGTATCCAGATAGACATTCTCACATTCGCGAAGTCCCTTGATCGCCCATTCCCAGTCGCCTCCACCATTGATATGGCCGAGTATCAAAATCAACTCAGGAAAACGTGTCGCCAGTTTGCAAAACTCCAGCGAATCGGACGTCATCGGCTGGGCCGCGATCGAACGCGCATCTGTCAAATGCGCTGAGTGCCCGAGCAACGGAATTCGCAGTTCGATACACTTCTCGGCAATCGGATAGACCATGGGATCGGCATACTTGAATTGGTTATAAAGTTTTACGCCAATCATTCCTTGATCGAAACAACGTTGCATCTCATCGATCGCCAGGCGCCCGTTACCAGGCTGAATGAAACAGAATCCCCGGACGCGATCAGGGTATCGCTGCATGGTCGCCAGCACTGCATCGTTGGCTCGACGTACTTCAGCGATTTCCGCCATCGCACCACCCGTGATCGGTCGAGAACAACAGAGTGTTTCGATCCCTAGCCACTCAGCCGCTTCGATCATACTTTCCACGCGAGCCCAATTGGCACCCGGCTGGTCGACCGCGTCAAAGACATGATTATGCACATCAATCTTGCGCATCGAACGCCAGCCTTTGGGCAGTCCGATTCCATCGCGCAGCGCTGAAGGACTTGTTTGGCTAATCCCAGCGTCGCCCATACATGCCGAAGCAGCGCACGTGAGAACGCCGATTCCATATCCTCCTTGTTTCAGTACTTCGCGACGCGTTAGCCATCTGTGAGAAAACTCGTTCGATGCAGGCCGAGAGGTTCTGTCGCAACTTTTGCCGGCGATTGCGAAACCTGTTGAAGATCTCAAATCGACGGCTTCGCATTCCTCGGTATTAGACAATTTGGCGTGCCTTTGGGATTGGTAGGATCTTCTCTTGCTCCTTAGTGAACCGAGGACCTTTATCAGTTCGAAGGAGCCGTTTTGACGTCGCTGCCTCCTGTCGGCTTCCTTTTGGCAGTTTCTATCAACTCCCGCAATTCTTCCAGTGGCAAGCCCTCTAATCGCTCCTCCGACGGCAAACGAGGCGTTCTGCAGGTGTCAACAAGCTCAAGTGATCGCGCGCGAAGTCGCGGCGGAAATCAACGATGGTGGAGGGCATGGTGAAGTTGCTCACTTAGGAAGCTAGATCATATCAACAATTTCGTTTGATGCGACTTTATTGCTTCTTTCGCTTGGCGTTGCGTTGGCCAGGAAACCAAGATGGCTCGGCGTTACCCTCGTTCCACTTGGCCCACGCGCCAGCAAGTTGCTTGAATTTCTCCGGTTCTTTGTCGGCCAGATTCGTTGACTCGCCGATGTCGCGAGCGAGATTGTAAAGTTCCGCGCCCGCCAGATCACGGATGATGTCGCTGCGCTGGGCGCCATCCACATTGGCAGCTTTCACCAGTTTCCAGTCGCCCATGCGAATCGCCATCTGTTTGCCGAATCGCCAGTAAAGCGCTTCGTGCGGGTCGCTCGCAACTTCGCCTTTCAAATAGGGGAGCAAGTTGACGCCATCCAGTTTAGATTGCGGATTCGGTGAGACTCCCGCAGCAGCCAGCGCTGTGGTGTGAAAGTCGAGCTGAATCACAGGTTGGTCGTACACTTTGCCGGCCGGAAGTGTGTTCTTCCACTGCGCCATGAATGGTACGCGAATGCCACCTTCCCAAGTTTGCGCTTTGTGGCCACGCAGCGGACCGTTGCTAGACGAGTTCCCTAGCGGGCCGCCATTATCGGCAGTGAACAGCACCAGCGTGTTTTCTTCCTGTCCCAGTTCGCGAATTTTGGCCAGCACCGCACCGATCGCTTCATCCATCGCAGTCAGCATCGTGGCATAAGTCTTGCGGCCACCGGTCAGATCAGCAAATCGATGGTTGTAACGTGCTGCACCATCCATGGGACCATGCACCGCGTTGAATGGCAGGTACAAGAACCACGATTGTTTAGCATGTTTTTCAACGAACGCCACCGCTTCGCGACGGAATGCGTCGGTAAGGTACTCGAGCTCAGCGACCGATTGTCGGCCACGCATAATCGGGTTCGCATTATCCGCAGCAGCATTCACGTACGAGTGCGCTCCGCCGAGGAATCCGAAAAACTCGTCGAATCCCCGGCTGAGCGGATGAAACTCGGGCTCGTATCCCAAGTGCCACTTGCCCACCATGCCTGTTGCGTAACCGGCCGCTTTGAGTTTGGCTGGTAGGGTGGATTCGTTCAGCGACAATCCGAACGACTTGAGGGCCGCTGGCGCGGGTCCTGGATTGAATTCGTGCCCAAATCGAGTTTGATATCGGCCAGTCATCAGGCCCGCGCGCGTTGGGCTGCAGTAGGGTCCACTGACATAGCCGCTGGTGAAGCGAACGCCGTTTCGTGAGATCGAGTCCAAGTGCGGAGTCGGAATGTCTTTACAACCGTTGACGCCGACATCTCCCCATCCGTGATCGTCAGAAACGATCAGCAAGATATTCGGTTTCTCTGCCGCTGAATTCGTAGTCCACGGCACACACAAAAGAAACGCGATCAGAAGAGAGAATAGTCTCATGGTAGTACTCTGTTAGTTTGGCATGAACCCAGTTTGACACGAACATAGTCCACGCAGATTCTATCCGTTTAGTATCCTGCGTGAAATCTGCCCGATTGTAGGAAAGACAAACAAGCTTCGCATACACTGCGGCTGAACAACATTCCCAGATGCGAACGCGGTACGATTAGAATGTCCTTGGCCGTCGGCAATCGCGTTTCCTCGACCGTTACGATCAAGTCGTTGGGACCAGACAGCAAACAACTGACTCGGTTGAATATCCCTATATCTCCGGCAATTATTCCATACTCACAGGGTGGCAACGCCAGAACTTTTTCAAATTCTGGCCAGTCTTTTCCCAGTTGCCGAAAAACTGGACCGTTGGCCAGCCGTAATGGTACCAGCCAATTCAAAATGCGGGCATGCGTCGCGCCATGATTGGGAGGTCCTAGCATGACGTGTCTGCCCAAGGATGGTAACGAACACTGGTTTTGTGTTGACAAGAAATAGGCATGCCGCAGCACGATATTTCCTAAGCTGTGCGCAACGAAATGAACGCGCTCGGCGGATTTAGCGAAATCGAGAAAGTCGATCAAGTCGCGGGCATGCGTTTGGACGGGCGCCGCTGTCGAGGCATACTGAAACGAAACAACGTCAGCGCCGGGATAGTTTTGGCGCAGGAAGCGATGCAGCGTGCCGACCGACCAAGCTCCAACCGCCAATCCATGGAGTAGTACGATGACCGTTCCCGTGGGGCTGGCCAGGGAGCCGTTCGACGTTATCGACTCGAATGGTTGAATCACTTCATCACGGCTGCCACGCACCAGTACTCTACCGCTGGGAGAGATCAGACGATACGTTTTTCGCCGCGCGGATACTTGCATTCGATATCCGGCGCGATAGCCACAGTCGCTCCAAAGATATGCACCGAGAATCCAGGCCATCAGAGCACAACCTCGACTATCGCGGTTCGGTGCTAGCCAGCCAATCGACTAACTGCGTTGTCAACTCGTCGACATGCCGGAACTGGCGCGCGGTCCAACCGCGTCGCACAGCCGCCGCCACATTTTCAACACGATCGTCCATGAAGAAAATGTGCGGCTCGTTGCAGCCCGCCAACTGTTCGCAGCATGCGTAGATTCCATCATCAGGTTTCATGCTGTTGACTTCGAAACTAAGAACTTGATGCCTAAACCAACCGTCAAGCACTGGCCAATTGTGATGTCGCAACCAATCCCAGTGCGCTTTGCAAGTATTCGATAAAATCCCCAACGGCACTCCTGCCGAAGTTAGCCATCGCAAGACTTTCTCAATGGCCTCATTGGGTTCAAAAATCGCACTGATTGCTTCGAGAATGTCTTGGTGCGATCGTTGCGTTTGAAGTTGCTCCAACACAATACCGGCGAATTGCTCGCAAGAAATCAATCCCGTTTCATAACGATCCTGAAGACCGGAGCGAAAAACGACTTGTCGAACTACGTCCGGCGATCGATTCGTCAGCTCAGCTAACTGGCGCACTGCGATCTCGTGATCAAAGTTCACCAGCACGTTGCCAAGATCAAAAAATACAAATCGTTCGTACACGAAGTTCCTTCTTATTGCTACTTGCTCTTTGTCTGCGCGGGCGTTTCGCGAATTCGGATTGCGCGATACCAGGCTTCAGTCGGCGGGCCACTGTGAATCTGCAAGCCAATGATTCCCTCGCTCGCGATTTTGGTATCCAGTTCGCTATACGTCAATGTCTCGTGGCCGTTCAGCGAAAGACGAATTTGGTTACCTTGGCACCTAATCCATAGTTCGTTCCAATCGTCCACCTTAACCCACTTGGGCAATTCGTCCTTGGGACCTTCCGCCAACATCTTGTTGCGTCGCGATTCGTCGTACAAACCGCCCCAAACTGGTCGCTGCCAAGCCACGCCCACATCGCACTGATAGCCGCTGACTTCGTGGTTGTTCGGAACTCGCGAAGAACGAAATTGGATGCCCGCGTTATTGCCCTGTCCCTTCAGCCGCACTTGGATGCGCACTTCGAAATCAGCGTATTTTTCCTTGGTGCACAGAAATTCATTATTAGGAATTCGTTCTTTGAGACTACCTGCGACGATCGCACCGTCTTCGATCCGGAACCATTTGAGATTCCCTTCCCAGCCGTCCAGCGTTTTGCCGTCAAACAGCCAGCGAAATCCCTCCTCAAGCTTTGGCGATTCATCCGCCGTCAAGAAACTCGGGCAACTCGACACTGCTAGCACAAAAGTTACACAAGCGAAGCGAGCCACAGACAACCACGATTGTCGATAATTATTTCTGCTCATGGGCAGGCCTCCGTTGGAATGTTGGATTTGAACTGTTGATACACAAACATTAGCCGCAGCAGTCTAACAATGCTACACACTGCGTTGGCAAGAAAACTTACAAATTCTCGCAACTGCAATGGGTTAAATCCCGCGAGTGTTTCTTGCGCTACGGTTTTGCGAGGGGAAGCGATCGGACGCTAATTTCGCGAAAGTCCACCACATCGCCAGGATCATGATTTTGCAGGCCGATATAGCCCTTTCTCGGACGAAGGTGTTCCCGTTTTGGTTCAGTCCAGTTCTTGCGAGCGGGCACCTCTCGAGCATCCGAATTGAACGACGACATACGAGTTCCGTCGACGTCAACTTCAACGACGTTGCCGCGCAGAGCGATGATCATCGTTAGCCATTTTGATACGTCCTTGTTCGGCACCTGTCGAGCTGCGGCGAGTGAATAAATCGCCCCCGTTCGATGGAACTCGTCTGCTGCATCGCAAATTTGCACTTCGTATCCATGATGCACCGGATACCATGCTTCCCGTTCTGAATCGGAGGACTGCTCCAATCGAGCAATGGTCTGTTTCGTCAACCGACCTTGTGAGTCGCGATCACGCATGGGCAACGCATCGTCCAATCGCTGCAGCACGCCTTCGTCAATTCGCACATAGACTCCAGAATTCGATTGCGGCTTTTCACATCGATACATGATGCGAATTTGACAGTCGCCCAATTTTTCCTTTGTATAAAGGAGCAAACCCATGCCCTCGTCCGTGCATTGAGTACGCACACATCCATCGTCCTGAACCGAAAAACTGCCACCCCAGGCATGTTTCCATGCAGAGTCAATTTTTCCATCTCGAATCAACGGCAATTCTCGCCATCCATCATCGCGCAATCTGTCAGAATCGTCTGCCGCGAGCCGCTGTGGCGCAATCGCGATTGTGAACAAAAGAACAATCGCAAGACGGCCAATGACAGACTTAAGAATGCTTGCCGCACCAGCTAAGCTATTGGTTGGATAGTTTTGATGTACCATCTTCTTCACTTCCTGGAGAGCGCATATAGTAAACGAGTGGCTAGATCGCTGAGTTGTCTATAGTATCCATCCGCGCGCATTTGTTCTCAACCAGGTGCTATCCCGGCAGTCATTGCCCTAGCAGGCGATTAATTCGCGTCCTTCATTGATTCACAAAAGACTGCGATTCGAGCCAGCACTTGGGAGTCGATCGTAGTTTCGATCGTACCATATTCCGACGGTAGTCCCGTTTTGCACGGCTGTAATAAGTGATTAAGACTCGGCACGATCACTAACTCGCGCCGTGATTTGTGAGGATTAGCTTCCAACGCATTGGCCATTGCTTGCTTGTTGGCAGCGGCAGGAACCTGGACATCTTCGGCTCCCCAAATTGCCAGCACAGGTTGTTTGAGCGTGCGTAGTGGAACTGCAGGGTCGCGTTTTAAAAAACCGCGATACCAGGGCGAAACCTGCGCGAATTGTCTCTCCAGCGCATCAGTGATCTCTCCTCGCTGTGCTTCAGGAACTCGCACCGCCTCGATGTAGTCGGCGATAATTTTGCGGCGCGTGTCGGTAAGGTCGCGCGTGCCGTCGTCGAAAATAACCAGATCGCATTGAGCCGTGATAAACGCTTCCAGAGCTTTCAAGTTCGCCGCCGACTCGCGTCCGCGTCGCGCCATCTCCAGGGATTGGCCAACCACGATTTGCTTGCCATTCAATCCGGCGCCACCCAGCAGAACTACGAGCGCGATATTTTCATCTGTGGCAGCGATCTCGGTGGCGATTGCGGCTCCTTCGCTGTGGCCGATGATGCCGATGCGCTTGGCATCGATGCCTGGCTGTTTGGCGAGCCAATCGACTGCCGAGCGCGCGTCAGAAACAAAATCCTCAGTAACTGCTTTGGCAAAATCCCCCGTGCTACGCCCGAACCCGCGATCATCGTATCTTAATACTGCGATACCATGCCGTGCCAATTGGTCGGCTAGAATCCAGAACGGTTTGTGACCTGCAATGGTCTCGTCACGGTCTTGTGGGCCACTGCCTGATACTAATACGACCGCTGGGAATGGATGGTCCATCAAGGGAATTAACAAAGTACCGGAAATCTGAACATCGTTGGCCTGATCGTTTTTCCATGCGACATCGCGCTCTTCGTAGGGATAGGGAGGATGAGGCGTTTGCGGGCGAGCCGGGGGAGCGACGTCGGGTTCAATCGGAGAGTCTTCACGTCGAAGGTTTAAAGTGATGGGAATCAACCCTTGCGACCAAGTACCCTTCATTTCTCGGCCGTCGGCGGAGATGGTTCCACGCCATTTTGCTTTCAGCGATGGTACGGTAATCGTCACCGATTCGCCAGAACGTTGCATCGTTCCAATAAATGAAGAGATACCCTCACTGAGGCTGTCAAATAGCACGACGGAAACAGTTTTCGTGCCGTCGTCAATGACTCGCAACTGCACTTTTAACTTCGCCAGAATCGCGTTCACTTCGCCACGCCACGTTTGCTTGGCTTCCAACGGAGGCAATTTTTCAACGCGCGATAAGACCAACGGAATCGTGGCTCCTGATTGTACCCAAGTTCCCTCGCACACGTTTGGCTCGTTGGGTTTGATCGTTCCACGATATTTTGCGATGACACCTTCGGTGGCAACTTCCAGATTTTCCGCCGATCGTTGAACAGAAGCAACTGCGATGCGCGCGGCGCGCTGGTCCAGTGAGACAACGTGTCCAGTCCATCCGCTGGCCTCATGCCGTAAATAGAACGCCATCCGTAACCATTGATTTTCAGTGCGCATGATGCCGAACCAAAGTTCGTCGAAGTGCTTCGGTTCGATGGAAGGAACTTTGGGGAGACCACTCGACGAAGCATCCGGCGGTTGAGCCCAGGTGTACAGCTCGACTGACAGCAAACTCCAGCTCGCGGTCAGCAACAGGACGACAGTTGATCGAACAGACACAAGACAACTCCTCCGATTTGGCCACTCACGGCTGGCAACTCCCAGAGTCGCAATTCCTCACACACTATGATCTTACTGCTAACCCAGGCAGCCTGTCGACATCAGTGTTCTCGTCCTGGGAGAATGATTCGATATCCCTCCCGTCGGTAAAGGATCAGTACGCCCATTAATACGGAAACCAACCCAAAACTAAAGGCGACGGCAATTGAGCTGCCGAAAAGTGGACCTATGAGCATGTTGCTGCAAAAAATCAAAACAACAAGCGACAAGAATATGTGAATGCGATACCGATCCGCCAAAACAATCCAGATACATGGCAAGAAAATCAAGATCATCGTTATGATCAACCGACAACTGGTGTCAAGAATCAAATTCCATGGGAGTTTCCCCAAGTGCTTGGTCCAATCGCGGCCCAATGAGTGCCAGCCAAAAGTAATCATCACCGCAGCCACAGTCGTCGCGATGAGCAAGAATCCAATGGAAATATTCGATGGACGCGACATTGGACCGACCGAAGCTGGATTGTGGGAAATAAATACCCCAGCTAGTCGCCGCCATGTCGCCAGCAACAGAGCTAACACGGAAAATGTAGCGTATGCATGGAGGTAAAGTACAAACGCGTAGTTGCCTGGCCGAATTCCGACTGCGAGGGTCGTGACCGCCACGAATGAGAAAGCAACGGCAAACAGGTAACGATAGGTAGCACGCTCCGTACCGAGTGTCGCGAACGTTGCGATCAAGCCTATCTCGGAGTAGGCGACGCCCCACAAGAACGCGACTTCATACACCAGTGGATCCCAAACCGTTTTGGGAACAAGCATTCCCGGCACAATCAGATGTCCCATGCAAAAGATTGTTAATAGACCGCCATGCAGCAACCACCGTGTCGTACAATTTGAACGGGATTCCATGGTTTGCATGTTTTCGTTGCGAGAATTGCCCAGCCATCTCAGTCAACGGTATCGCGTGAGATTGATTGGGATATTCGAGAGACGGCGGAACGATCAATATACTGGATACGGTAACGGTTCTCCCATAATGCCGGCGACTACGTTTCTAGCAGCTCGTTCGGCCATTGCGTTCCGCGCGGTGACTGTGGCACTGCCGATATGAGGCACCAGCAGACAATTGACCAACTGTCGCAAAGGGCTCGAGTCGGGTAAAGGTTCCGGCTCGCACACGTCCAGTCCAGCCGCAAAAATGCGGTTGTTTTTCAGTGCATCGATGAGCGCCGCTTGATCCACTACCTCGCCCCTGGCTGTATTTACCACCACGGCCGTCGATTTCATTTTGTCGAAGGCGGCTGCATTGATGCTATGACGAGTGCCTTCATTCAAGGCCACATGGATCGAAATAAAATCGCTGGACGCAAGTAACTCGTCTACTTCAACGCGGCGAGCATTCATGGTTCGATCGACTTCGGGTTTTGGCTGGCGCGACGTGTACAGCACTTGCATGCCCCAACCCCCGTGCAGTCGTTGGGCGACGGCTTGGCCAATCCGCCCCATGCCGATAATCCCTAGCGTCTTGCCTTTCATATCCAATCCGATCCAACCCAGGGGCTCCCATGTTCGCCATTGCCGTTGGTCGACTGCCGTCCAGCCTTCCTTCAGACGCCTCGCCGCGCCCATCATCAGAGCTACTGCGATATCGGCTGTCGCGTCGGTCAGGACACCAGGCGTGTTACCCACAGCAATTCGTCGCTGCTTGGCCGCTTCGACATCAATGTTGTTAAAACCGACAGCGAAATTTCCAACCACTTTCAGTTGTGGTCCAGCGGCATCGAATACTTCGCCATCCATTCGGTCGCTCAAGAGACTCAGAATCCCATCAACTCCCTGGACACCCGTCAAGAGTTCACTGCGCGTTGGAGGCAGGGCGCCACTGTGCACCCGAACATCGGTGTGTTGCGCCAGAATATCCAAACCAACTTGAGGAATTCGTCGACCAACAAAAACAACGGGGCGTGTCATCTTAGTAAAAGGCTCCTGTTGAGAAACAATTGGATACTATTTCACGCGACATTCCATTCTCCCGTGAAGATTGTTAGGCGAGCGGCAGATGGGAATTTACCAATACAAGCCCGAAGCGCAAGCGAGTGAGAGCCTGGATTGACTGGTGCGTGGTTTCGGCACTCGCTTGCGCTTCGGGCTTGTATTGGTAAATTCCCATC
>SYJV01000538.1 GCA_005798335.1 Planctomycetaceae bacterium
AGAAGGCGTGATGAAAACGCGCATGCAGCCGATCGGTAATGTTTGGAGCAAATTCCCGCGATTGGTCCGCGACTTGGCCACGATGTGTGAGAAACAAGTGCGTATCGAGATGGAAGGTAAGGAAACCGAACTGGACAAAACCATCATTGAGGCGATCAAAGATCCACTGACTCACTTGGTGCGCAATACCGTTGACCATGGCATCGAGAGGCCTGAAGTGCGGACGGCCAACGGCAAGCAGGCCGAAGGATGTTTGACGTTGAAAGCGTACCACGAAGGTGGTCAAGTCAATATCGAAATCGTCGACGACGGCGCGGGACTGAACATTGAACGGATCAAGTCCAAAGCCGTTGAGAAGGGACTGATCACCTCCGAGCACGCTGCCAAAATGCCCGACCGCGACGTAGGTCAGTTGATATTCCTGCCAGGATTTTCGACTGCCGAGAAGGTTTCCAACGTCTCCGGACGAGGCGTGGGGATGGATGTCGTCAAGACAAATATCGAGAAAATCGGTGGTACCGTCGATCTGCAGAGTCTGCAAGGCAAGGGGACCACGATCAAAATCAAGATCCCACTGACCCTGGCAATTATTCCCGCGCTGATCGTCACTTGCGACAACGATAGATACGCCATACCTCAAGTCAACTTGCTGGAACTGGTTCGTTTGGAAGGTGACCAAACCAAGCTAGGTATTGAGTGGTTGCAAGGGGCTCCGGTACATCGATTGCGAGGCCGACTGTTGCCGCTGGTCTATTTGCGCAACGAACTAGGTGCATTACCAGCCGACACGGGCTCTGAAGATGATGTAGTGAACATCGTGGTGCTACGAGCCGATGATCGCCAGTTCGGCTTGGTGGTCGATCACATCAACGATTCCGAAGAAATTGTGGTCAAGCCGCTCAGCAAGCAACTCAAGGGAGTTGCCGTCTACGCAGGCACGACCATCATGGGCGATGGCCGAGTGGCGTTGATTCTCGACGTCATGGGCTTGGCTCATTCAGCACACGTGATCTCTGGAGTACGTGATCGTACGCTGTCCGACAACGTCGATCGCTCGGGAACGAATGGACGTAACTCACAGACATTATTAATCCTCGGGGTTGGCCAGGATCGCCGATTCGGACTGCCGATCGATCAAGTCACTCGACTGGAGAAAGTCTCGGTAAGGACAGTCGAGCGAGCTGGTCATCAGGAGGTCGTACAGTATCGCGGCGAGATCTTGCCGCTGGTCCGATTGTCCGATTCGTTGGGAGTACCTTCCTTGATGTCGGAATCCGACCTGATGGATGTAGTGGTTTACTCCGAACGAGGCAAAAGTGTCGGACTGGTGGTCGACGCGATCTTGGATATCGTCGAGTCCGACATCACCAACATGCGCAACGCACACAGTTCGGGCCTCATCGGTTCGGCAGTGATTCACGGGCACGTGACCGATTTGCTAGATCTTCCGGCGGTGATTCGCATGGTCGATCCTTCCTTCTTTGAAGACTTGGCCAGCGTATAAAGGACCAACCCAATGATCGCCTCAAATCAATTGTGCACCTTTCGATTGGCGAACAATCTGTACGGTGTGGAAGCGCAAAATGTCCAAGAAGTCATTCGTTATCAGGAGATGACGCGCGTGCCCATAGCGCCGTCGGCGGTCAGCGGCCTGATCAACTTGCGCGGCCAAATTGTAACTGCGGTCGATTTGCGCAAACGCTTGGGATTGGAACCGCGCGACAAAGACACGTTGCCCATGAACGTTGTCGTGCGTGGCGACGAAGGTGCAGTCAGTTTGTTAGTCGATCAAATTGGCGATGTAGTCGAAGTCGACGCAGAGAATTTCGAAGCACCACCTGACACCTTGCGAGGCCCCGCTCGCGAGCTGATTCGTGGCGCGTACAAGTTAGACGGTCAGCTCCTGTTGCTCCTCGATTGCGAGCTTGCTGTACAAGTGCCGGTTGAATAATCGTCCGTAGAAAAAAAGTTGAGAAAATCGAGGTCGATCCACATGCACACACCCATTTGGCTGCAATTCCGGTCCTTGAAGACCCGCCTAGTTACTTACATACTCCTGCTTACTTTGACCCCATTGTGCTTGGTGGCCTACGTTACGTATCAACGCAGTGGCGATCAACTGGCGCGACGCGCCGGTGCGATGCTGGAAACGTGTACGCACGATACCGCCGACAAAATCGACCGCAATCTCTTCGAACGCTATGGTGATGTTCAGGCCTTCGCGTTCAACCCAATGGCTCGAGGCGATGCCAATCAGATTACGCAGGCCATGAACTTCTATATGAAGACTTATGGATGCTATGACCTGATGCTGGTTGCAGACGCCGATGGCAAAATTGTTGCGGTGAACAACGAAACGTTTGATGGCAAGCCCCTTGATACTTCGTTCCTGATCGGACGAAGCGTTAAAGGTAGCGAGTGGTTTGACAAATGTATCAGCGGGGCAGTCAAGCCCGCCGAAACTCTCTATACCGACGTCTCCCGATGTGATGCGATCAAAGAAGTTTACAAACGGGATCAATTGTGCCTCAGTTTTACGGCCCCAATTTTCGACGAGAACGGCAAGGTGGTGCGAGTTTGGTCCAACCGAACTTCGTTTGATCGCACCGTCGCGCAAATCTTGAATCAAACGATGGACGAGCTGAAATCCAAGCAACTTAATGTTCAGTTGCAAGTGATTACTAAGACTGGCGTCCTATTGAATGATGAAGATCCAGCTCAAGTAATGAATCTTAACTTGGTGTCAGCCGGACTGGATGCGGCCATCCAAGCCGCATCGGGCAAAAGTGGCTATACCGTTGAGAAGCACAAACGAAGTGGCGTACTGCAATACAATGGTTATTGCCAATCGAAAGGTGCGCTAGGTTTCCCTGGCTACCAATGGTCAGTTCTGGCACGTCAAGATGCAGCCGAAGCTCAAGCCATGATCATTGAACTGTGGAAATTCATCCGCATAGCCGTGTTGGTATCTGTAATTATCGTGGCCGTGCTGGGCCTGGCAATCGCAACTGGAATTACGCGTCCAATTCGCAATGTGCTCGATGCAATCACGCGAGTCGCGGACGGAGATTTGACTTACCAAGTGAACGTGCGGTCGCGCGACGAAATTGGGAAACTGGGGTCCGCGCTGAATCTTACGCTAAATGGCATACGCGACGCGATCGATTCTACCAAAGTTAACTGGCAGACGATCGGCCAAGAACGCAAGGCGATGCAGGAGCACGCGGCTCGCGAGATCAAAGAAGCTGAGTTGCTCAAGCAGCGAGTCGGGGCAATTCTCAAAATTGTGAAATCCGCCGCCATGGGAGACTTGCGTATCACTAAATCGATTTGTGGAATCGATGCAGTTGGCCAACTCGGTTGTTGTCTAGAGGAATTCCTAACCGAACTGCGATCCAGTATCGCCTCAATCTCGAACTATGCCGGCACGCTCGCGCGGTCGAGTGAAGAACTGTCTTCGGTAAGTCTGCAATTAAATGCGACCGCGTCCGATACATCGAATCTGGCTAATTCGGTCAGTTCGTCTTCCGCACAGGTCAATCAGAATGTCTCCACCGTGGCGGGTGGAATGGACGAAATGAATGCCGCGATCACGGAAATTGCTAAGAGCGCCGTTTCAGCCGCTGCTGTAGCCGAACATGCCGTGAGTGTCGTCAGCAACACCGACGCCATCATCTCTCGGCTCGGCGAAAGCAGTTTGGAAATTGGTAAAGTCGTCAAGGTCATCACCTCGATCGCCGAGCA
>SYJV01000539.1 GCA_005798335.1 Planctomycetaceae bacterium
CAAAGGCACAAAGACACGAAGGGCATCTCTGACTTTGTGCCTTCGTGTCTTCGTGGTTTATTACCCGCAAACAATCCGCATAGGGATTTTCGTCCACGGCGTAATCGCTTCAAATGTCGAAGTTCGAGTTTCTCCAAAACGCCCCTGTCCAGCAGGCGATTATTCAATATACGCAAGTTCCGTGAAATTGAGTAATGCACGGCAAAACGCAGTAAGTCCATGTTTGGCAATTAATTCTTCCGCGTCGATCACTTCTTCTTGAACTGGTTCGCGCTGCAAGGCTATTCGATAGGCTTGGCGAATTTCGCTAGCGACCTTTCCTGGAGAGTGCTCGGCACCTGACTCGGACGCTGTCTGTTCGCCTATTCGCTGTGCAAGTGCGTTTGCCATGTCGAGCGTAAATGAATGATTGAACAACGTTAGAGTTTGCAGTGGTGATGTCGTGATGGCCCGCCGCGGAGCCGCGAAGGCGATGTCGGGAAAATCGAAGTCCGTCAGCAAATCGACGACACTGGCTCGCGCATTTTGATGATAGACCGTGCGACGGTAAGTTTCCGGACCATGTCGATCGAGTGGAAAATAGGTACACACATTGTTTTGAGTGAACTTGTAAAGTCTGAATCCTGGTCCGCCAAGTTCGAACTTCAATTTGCCGCCAACTACCAGCAGTGTATCGCGAATCTCTTCGGCACTTAATCGTCGTGGTGGAAATCGCCACAGCAATCGCGAGTCCCGGTCTACGGCTGCCGGTGCGGTGCGGAATTCCGACGATTGCAAGTAGGTTTGGCTGGTCAGTATTTCGCGATGCAGCGGCTTGAGCCGCCAGCCATGATTGATCAGACGTGTTGCCAACCAGTCCAACAATTCTGGGTGCGTGGGGCGTCCACCAAGAAAACCAAAGTCGTTGGGACTATCGACGATTCCCGTACCGAAATGGTAATGCCAAATTCGATTGGCCAATACTCGCGCGGTCAAAGGATGATCGCTGGCGACCATCCACTTTGCCAGCGCGAGTCGGCGCTCACTCTCCGGTGCATCTTTTGGTAAATTGAAATCGTCGCGAGTCGAGCCGGCAAACTGCAAACTGGCGGGAGCAATTTCTGCGATTGGCTTGGCAGGATCGCCCCCTTGATGCACCATCGTAGGTCGATCAGGCTGAGCATAATTGCCAGCGAATACTTGACGCAGTGGTGGAATGGAATCGAGACGCTTGCGTATTTCTGTTCGCTGGCGAATCAGCTCAGTCAGGCGAGTGGCCTCTTCCACAGTGGTAACCGACTGGCGCACTCGTTCGATAGCATGCGTTTCGCTCCACGGTTGACGATCAAAACTGTCTGCAACCTTGATCCACTCTGCGTTGTTGTTTAAAACGAAAACTTCGTAGTCGGTCGGCGTTTCTCCTTGCACGCCCTTGCGCTGGATCTCGATGCCTCGCGAATTTGAAAATGTGATGCGGTCGATCAACGTTGGCTCGGCAAGCGTGATCGTTAACACGGCTGGCGAACCGACGAACCACTGTTCGGCAAACGAACCATCGATGGTGAATTGAGGTCCGTAGGCTTCAGGAAAATCCTCCGCTACGGCATTCTTGGCCCCTGCTGCTTTCGCACCCAGTCGGCTCAGGGCCACGTTGTGGGAATCGTTGCCGGCGCTCCATACCTCAAATTCGACCAGTCGCGAACCGACCGCCGATAACGGATTGGCCGAGTGAGCATGCATGACGAACCGCACAGCGGTTGATCGAATCGGCGCAAATCTCTCATCGGTCGAGCCAGCATCGACTTTCGGTCGTGGAAAACTACGGCTCTTCAACTCTTCTCGCGCTCGACTGGAAATCGATTCTTCAATCCGTTCCAGCTCACGCTCAATGGTTCGCAGTTCGGCTTCCAGTGGCTTGTGAGCGGCTGCATGGCGTTGGCGTTCGTCTGTTGAAGCGACCACGCGACGACCGTGCTTGACGCCCTCGAATGCCGCTCGCAAACGATAGTAATCCTCCGTTTGAATTGGATCGAACTTGTGATGATGACAACGGCTGCAATTGACAGTCATGCCGAGAAATGCGCTGCTGGTTGCAGTGATGATTTCATCGAGAGTCGCCGCGCGAATGTTGGCCTGCGCCACGGGATCTTGATTGCCGACATCGTCGTAAGGGCCAGCCACCAGAAAAGCGCTGGCCACTTCAATGTCAGGTTGATCCTTGCCCAACACATCGCCGGCGATGTGTTCCATGATTACACGATCAAAGGGACGGTCTTGATTGAAGGCCTGGATGACATAGTCACGAAACGGCCACAGATCGTCGATAATCACATTGCGTTCAAAGCCTATGCTCTCGCCGAAACGCACTACATCCAACCAATGCCTACCCCAATGTTCGCCATAGCGCGGCGACGCCAACAGTCGATCAACCAATCGTTCAACTGCCTCCGTAAAACCGCGTTGCTGGCGGTCAGTTTCAAAAAGCTCGATGTCATTTACTGTGGGAGGTAGGCCCGTAACATCATAGGTCATGCGGCGCACCAACGTACGAGTTTCCGCAGGTCCGCTGGGTTCTAAGCCTTGAGAATGGAGCGTTGCAAAAATGAACCGATCGATCGGATTCACCGACCAAGTACTAGGTTGGCCGGCAGTGGTTGGCGGAGCATGAACCGTGACCGGTTGGAGAGACCACCAAGACTTGTCCGCTCGTTTTGCGTTTCCATCGCTTTCGCCGGTCTCACTGGCGACCCGCGGATCAACAGCGCCCTGTTGAATCCACTGAACAAGATCCGCGATCACACTGTCGGGCAACTTCTTATCGGGCGGCATTTTCAATCCGCCCTGATGGCGAATCGCTTCGATTAATGGGCTGGAATCCGATTCACCCGGCACAATTGCTGGGTGACCAGAATCGCCACCCTGCTGCCAACCCGATTTCGTATCGAGCCGAAGTCCGCCTTTGACAATGTCCGAGCGCGAACTGTGGCAAGCGTAACAGTGCTCGACCAGTATCGGTCGCACTCGCGATTCAAAGAATTTTAGTGCCTCTGACTTGCCCGAGTTGGTCTCAGAGGCCTGCGCGATTTCTTGGGCAGTTGCGGGAAAATACGCAGCCAACCAGGTCAACATCCATACAAGCGTCCGCGAACATGCGAATGAAATTCTATTTCTTCGGTTCACTTGTTTCGACCGATCGTGCATCGAAGTTCTCGCGATGTACCAAATTGGCGCGTTTGCCGTTACCTGTCAAACCGAACTGCTATCCCAGACTATTTAGAATTTTAACTCAGTAACGGCGCAACTGCGAGCGCGATTGGTTTCGCCGCTACGCAGTCGTTTGCCAGCATGATGTCCGAGCAAGTTCAAGTTTTTGGACCAGATTAGTGAATTCGACCTGGACCTGATGGCTAACTTTACCTAATCGTCTTTAAATTGCTAACGCACGTGCGCAAGATTTAACAATCCCTGCGCGGAAACTGTGCGAGGCGTTTGTATCGTGCCGATATAGAATTTGAACGAAGGCTTGAGCTCTTTCTTCGTCAAACACACTCAAGGACGAGTAATAAGACTATGTCTCGAACAATTGCTAGCATCTTAGTAGTCGCCGTGTTAAGCCAAGCAGCGTTTTCTCAATCGAAAACAAAAGATGGGGCGGTGCTAGGCGGAATTGGTGGCGCCGTGGTGGGCGGTATTATCGGTCACCAAAATGATGAAACTCCCGAAGGCATTTTGATCGGTAGCGCGGTCGGAGCTATTGCGGGTGGTATCCTCGGAAATGTTCGCGACAAACAAATTCAAGAGCAGCGCTATTACCAACATCAAGCGTGGCAGAGTCAGCAGGCAGTACGGCACGCGCAGCAGACTCAGGTGCGGCGGTGTGGTGTTTCCATTTCCGACATCATCTCAATGTCGCGCAGTGGCGTCAGCGAAATGGTGATTATCAGCCACGTTCAGAGTAACGGTATTCAGCGCAAATTAGAGGTCAGTGAGATCATTGCGCTGCACCAGTCGGGCGTCTCGGATAATGTAATTGCCACAATGCAGAACGCGCACATCAATGGTCAAACTACTTATGTTGCGCCCGTTCGACCACAGCCTTCCTCGGTGATCGTTCACGAAACTTATTCACCGGCACCGACGGTTCTCATGCCCGCGCCAGTTTTGCATCATTACCCCACTCATTATCGTAGCTACCATTACCATCGGCATGGTTTTTAAGCTGCCGAATATCTGCTCGATAAGGCGAGCGGCAGATAGTTTCTTACCAATACAAGCCCGAAGCGCAAGCGAGTGTATGCCAGGTTTGACGCACTCGCTTGCGCTTCGGGCTTGTATTCGCTGAGGCCTTGGTAAATTCCCATCTGCCGCTCGCCTAGACGCCGATTGGTTTCGAATGTTTGAGCCGGTGCAGTTCGATCACTCTCTGGGAGCACCGTAGGCGCTCGAATTAAGAAACAACTAGCCGGTCAGCCGCAGGACTTGGATGTAGCGATTCTTTGCCGAAGCGTGGTATGCTGTTTGATGACTACATACCTAATTGGACAGCGCCATTTTGTGTGCAAGGCATGGCTTTTCGCCCTAGCCATTTCGTCGTTTAACCCGCAGCCGCTAGGCGAGGATTGGGTTGAGCTTCGCTTTGCAATAAGTTCGAAAACTCAACCCAATCC
>SYJV01000540.1 GCA_005798335.1 Planctomycetaceae bacterium
AAGCGCGATGAGCGATCGCCTGATTTGAACAGCTCGGTAAGCAAGTCTTGCACTTGATCCGCGCCCGCATGACGCAGCAGATATACGGAATAGTTACCAGCCGTGGCGATCGGCGCGATGGCCGGCCTCAGCATGGAATCGATCAAGCGGCTGAACATGTCAAGAGCCACGGGGTCGTCGGACGCCAAAGTCCATTGATCCTTGCCGGTAACCACAATGATGGGCGAAGATTCTGCCTGAGTACCGTTGGGATCTTGATTGTTCTGAGTGCCTACAAATCGGGTTGTTGAAGAAGTGGCGCTCGGTAAATCGCCAAGCGGACTTTTGTCAGCAGGGGGCCTTGGTTTGGGCTTGATGCCGGATGGCTCGATGACCTGAAGAGGATTGTCGCGCATGGTTGGCCACAATCGCTGGAGCTCTTCGAGAAGGCGTTCCGAATTTCGGTGTACCGGGACAAAGCGGAGGCGGCCGGAAGTTGAAGTCGGATTCACCGCTGAGGTTTCGCCCATCTGCTGTAGCAATTTGCGGATGCTGTCGAGCTGTTCTTTGGTGGCGCGAACCAGCACCTGCTGCGAGTTATTTTCGACCGTGAACTGCGGCGAGTTATTCATAGGTTCATCTTGGAACAGCGATTCCGCGGCCATTTTGAACGAGAGCGGATCGGTGGCGTTAAGCTGGATGACTTCCATTTCTCGTTTGGGTGGAGCAAGTTGCTTCAATGTTTGTTCCACTGTCTGAAGCTGGGCCTCATTGCCGGTCACGTATAATCGCTGGTTGTTCATGTCGTAACTCACTTGCACCTTTTCGGCTGAGTCTTTGAAAAGGCCTTCAATGGAGTTAGCGATCGATTTCCCGTCGACACCGCTGAGCGCAAATAGTCGCATCTTCCGCGAATCGTCGGAGGACTTGGCCACGTCGAGTTGCTCGACCAATTGAGAAGCTACCTGCAGTTCCTGGTTGCTACCCACTACAAAGACGCTCTTTGATTCGCTGCTGAAGCTGACACCTGCCGCCGAACGCCTTCCAAAAGCGTTCTGGAGCGCTGCGGCAATTGCTTCGGGACTAGCATGCTTCAAGACAAAGGCCTTCAGCGAAGGCAAGCGAGTCGGTTGCGAATTCAAGCTGCCAATCACTTTGGCGACGCCACCATGCACTTCTTCAGTGGCCGTCACAAAGACACCTCCGCTCACCGCATCGGGTGCAAAGTCCGCTTTGGGAAAACTCGCTCCCAAAGCCTTAGCCAACGGCGTGGGTTCTGAATTGGTGACAGCGTAAAAACGAGTTTCGCGCGGTAGAGTCCCACCTGCCTCAACCTCTTCGATCACTTGGGCGATGCGTTTCATATCGTCAGACTTGGCCGTGACGATAACGCTATTGGAGGCTGTATCCGAAGTCACTCTCGCATCCGAAACCATTTCCTGAACCGCTTGCCTTATCGAAGCCGAACTGCCATTGCCGATCGGAAAGACTCGCGTCTCGTTCTCTGATCTTTCCGTGTCGAAGTCTTTGACGATGGTCTCGATACGGGCGTGCTGCTCCGTGGTTGCCGTAGCAATCAACACGCGTTCTTCGCGGGAACCGTAAATCGCTGCTTCGGGAATGAGTTCGTCGAGCACGATTTGCAGGCCGCGCGCGCTACCTCGCTTCAGTCGATAGACACGCGTGTCCAGATTCGACTTTTTCGGCACGTCAAACGACTTGATGAACTCCGCGATCTTGCCATGATCGTCCTTGTTGGCGGTTGCGGCTATCGTCCGCGTGGTAAGATCCTGTGCCAACGTTGCGCGGGGTACGAGAGTCTGCAATATCGTCAGTGCGCTGGTCGAGTTGCCGTGCTGCAGAGTGTAAACGGCGGACGTTCTCGCTTCAGGTGTGGGCAATTGTTGTTCCAGCAATTCCACTTTCGAGGTCACTAGTGCCAGATCTTTTGGCGTTCCGATCGCAAGCAACGTGTTGTTTAACGGATTCGATTCGAGGCGTATCTGCGACGGCAGCGTAGCTTGTAGGGCCGCCAGCAAACCGCTCAGTTGCACTCGACTGGGATCGACTCGAAAGACTTTCACTGTGTTTTCAGCAGCATTGGGACCTGTAGTCATCAATTCAATGACCTCGGCCACTCGCTTCTGCTGTTCGACCGAGGTGATCACGATCACTTGACCAGCAGTTGCGTCGGCCGTCGCGTCGATGAAGGGAAAAAGTGTCTGGACGGCCGAAAGGATTCGTGTTGCTTGAGTGGGTTTGACCGTATAGGTTGCCGGAGTGCGTGGAAAGTCATAGCTCTTTAAAAATTCTCCGATCTTGCGATGGTCGCTGGCCTTGGCAGTTGCGGCGATAGTGCGAGCCGCCGTATCGCTTCCGAGCGTGGCCTGCGGCACAAGCGTCGCGAGAATCGTCAGTGCGGTAGAAATGCGGGCATGTTGCAACTGATAGATCTGAGACGAAACCGCGTCGGCGACCGGCAATTGCTCCTGCAATTGCACTATTTTCTCGCTCACCGAGGCCACTTCCTCAGGCGCGCCCACAATGAGCAGTGTGCTGTTTTTTATATTGGGCTCAATGCGAATCTGCGAAGAGATGGTCGATTGCAGGGCATTCACCAGATCCGTCATATCGACTCGACTGGGATCGATTCGAACCACTTTGACCGTGCGTTCAGCCGCGTTAGGGCCAGTCGCCAGAAGCTCAATCACTTGGGCGACGCGCTTCTGTTGATCAGGTGAAGCAACCACGATGAGCTGACCGGTCGTCGGCACCGTAGCGATGCCTACCGTTGGAAACAGGGTTTGCAGCGATGATTGCACTGCCAGGATTTGAGTCGGCTTGACCATGTACGTTGCGGGTTCCTTGGCAGCCGAAGCGGTCTTCGCAATCTGTTCGAGAGCTTGCTGCACTCGAGTCTGCTGTTCCTCGGCGCCCCATACGGTAATAGTGCGCGATGCGATGTCAGGGCTGATGATGGCTTGTGGCGCAATTTGGCCAAGGATCGATGCGAGGGTCGACATTTCACCGGCCGCCACCGGATAGGTCTTAACGATTTGCGGTTTGCCATCGGGCGATGCGATGAGTCGTTCGATGGCCTGGTTGATCTGGTTCAGCTCTTCTTCGTTACCGGATGCCAGGATACGATTGGCGGCCGTGTCGGCGGACAATTGTGCGTTGGGCCACAACTTTTGAAGCGTGGGCAACAAGATGGCAGGCTGCAGTTTCTTCGTTTCAAATGCGCGAATGATCGGCGGCGAAGGAACCGCCGTCGCACGATCGATCTGCTCCACAGCCGCTCTTATGGTCGCATGTTGTGCAAGCGTACCGGTCGCGACCAATTGCTTGAGCTTGTCATCAGCCAGCACCGTTGCCCCTGATGCCAATTGGTCGAGTACCGTTTTCAACTGGGTTGCGATTGCATTTTTTAGCGGATAGGCCAAAACCACTTTTTGTTGATCGACTTGCGACTCTTGGCTGAGCGCTGCGACCAATGCGGCTACCTCACGGTGGGTGGCTTCGTCCGCAGTAACGAGCAAGCGGTTTCTTTCCGTGTCGACGTTTACACGGGCTTTCGACAGCAGAGGTGCCAAGGTGGTCTGCAACGCGGCCGCCGTCATGCCACGCACCGAATAATTTTCAAGCATCATAGCGGCTCGCTTTGTGAGCTGTTCATTGAATTGCGCAATGCGAGCTGCGATTCTTGACTGTGAAGTTTCGTCTGCGACGACCGCAAATGATGCACCGTCCGGGCTGGCAGTAATTTTCGCCTCAGGAAATTCCGCTGTCAGGATCTGGGACACCAACCCATGCTCTTGGATGGCGATTCCATAAGTTTTAGGAACCATCTGAGATTGCTCTGGTGGAGAGCGATTGAGACCCTGGAGCAGCTCCGCAAACGCCAAATGTTGTTGGGCCGTTGCCCAAACGAGCAGCTCTGATTTATGGGTACCATCGACAACCTTCAAGCCAGTCAAGTTCTTTGGCAGGTCATTCAACGTACCTCGTCGCAACAATTGGTTCTTGGTCAACGCATAGATCTGGAGTTGTCGCTCGTCGGCCTTGGGTAGCAGGTTGAGCAATTGAGGCAACATCGCTTCCACAGCCGCGATATCATCGGTATTGGCAAGCATCAGCAGTTGCCGACCATCGTCACCAAGCCAGGCATTGGCGGTGGGGGCGATCTTCTGCATGGTTGCCAGCCAGGCAGCATCTGCTGGTCGCTCGAGCCGAAAAGTCCGAAGCTGTAAGGGATTCAACGGCTTGAAACTTTGCCATGCTTCGACAATTTCGCCAGCCACCTTGAGATCTAACTCCGAACCGCGAACGAATAGCGCCCCTTTCGCGTTGGAAGTCACTTGACTCTGTGGAAGAAACGACTTCAACGCCGCTTCCATTACTGCGGTGCTCGCCGGTGGCACTTCGAATGCGCGCATCGACTTTTCCGCAACGACAGGCACAACGTTGATCGCCGCCAAACTGGTTTGAATTCGCTGTTGATCTTCTTGAGATGCGATCACCAGCAAGCGATCGGTTGTCGTTGTGACAGTCGCTTTGGGAGCAAGCGTCGCAACTTGTTTGGTCAGTTCGATGGGTGTGATTCCGGTAAACTGGTAAGCGACCGACACGATGGCCGGCAGTTCTTTGACGCTTGCAATCATTTGATCGACGGCCGCCTTGATTGCCGTGTGCTGGGCGGGAATGACAAAAGCGCTCAAAACACCGGTTTTGTTGTTGACGGTAATCTGATCGCTTGGGACCAGCTTGCGAATGGTCTCCAGCGCCTGGGCTGGCTCGAGTGCCCCTAGCGAATAAGCCGCAAAGACTGGCTGAGGTGGCGGTGCAGGCGGTTGGGGAGCTGGAGGTTGTTTGGGAATGGGAACGGACGCGATGAGTTCGTTGATAGTCTGCATCTTTCCTGCGGTCTCAATCACCAGCAGCTTTCCGCTTTGCGCCAGCGGTATCGCTCTGCCATAGCTACTAAGATAGGGCTTCACTTCCTGTAAGACAGCATCTATCGGGCGACCGGCGAGCGGAAAGAGAAGGCTGACCAATTCGAATCGTCCGCGCGCGGGCAATTCTTCCATCGAAACGCGCGGCAACAATTCGATAGGTATGGAGTCGCTCAATTCCATGATCACGAGCATCTTCTCGCGTCGCACCAAAGCAAAGTTGCGAGTCAGCAAGACGCTGTTGAGCAAATCGATCCCTTCGCTGGGCGAATAGGATCGCGAGTCGCTATAGGTGAAGGTACCAGGCGGCGTGCGGTCCATGACCAAGGTCAAGTCTTGCTGTTGTGCAAACCAATTCAGCACAAAATCCCACTTCATCTCGCTAAATTGAAACTGCAATTTCGTTTGTGCGGGAGCCTCATTGAATTTTGCCCTTTGCTGGTCGGTCAATAGTGCCAAAATCTCCTTGTCCGACTGGCTGGTGATTTGCGCTTTAGCCTGAGCGTTTGGGGCGGTCGCCAGGGCTTCGGCGCGGGCTTGCAGCAATCGTTGAATGGCAGCCCGCTGCCCATCGTCCAGACTCAATCGCTCTGCCACTTCAGGATGAACCAATTTTGCCAGGTCCGCTGGCTGACCGGGCGACGGTGGTTGCTGGCCATGCAGTTGATGCCCCAGAGCCAGGCAAAAGCTGGCCGATAGAAATATCGAAAGGACAATACGCTGGGTTTTCATAGAGACAGGTTGTATCGCTTCGGGAGGGACGGTCTATTAAGGCGGGAAGATGGGCGTGCCTCTATTGTAATTGGATCTTGCGCTCATGGTAGAACAGTTGTCGGCAACACCCGGGTTGGTTCATCCGTGAAGGGGTCGTGAGATGATATCGATCGACAAAATTGGGTACAACGGCAAGATGATTCGTGATCTTGAGGATGAACAAGGCCCCAACGTGAAGGTGATTGTTCCACCCAAGGCCAAACAAGACACGGGTTTGTTTACGAGCGAACAGTTTCAAAAGTCCGAAGACGGTGCGATTGTGACTTGCCCGGCTGGCCACCAATCCCGAAGTCGGAAACAGACAGCGGGAGAAACGAGAGAGGTCTATACGTTTTCAGCTAACGATTGTCGGGAGTGTCCCCTCCTCAGCCAATGCATGGCGAAACCTCCGACGGGCCGCAACGGTCGATCGGTAAGCAAGAAGCTCTACGAAGCCGAATATGCGCGAGTGGACGCTCGAGCCAAGACCGATACGTACCGCGAGGTCCGGCAAGTTCACCCGGCGGTCGAACGCAAGTTCCACGAGCTAGTTAATCACCATCGTGCTCGACGCGTGAGATATCGAGGCACCGCGAAAGTGAGGCTCCATGCCTACATCACGGCAACGGCCGTCAATGTCAAGCGACTAGTGAAGTTGCTCAGTGGGAAGCTCTGCGCACAGGCGAACTAAAACGAGAAAAGGAGAGAGATCTGCGCTCGAAATGATGCGTTGAATCGCTGGTGAAGACGTTCGGCACCGATCATTGAAACCAGAATCTCAAAAACTGATCAGCGCGATCAAAAAATATCAATTGATCGTTGCCGAGCATGAGAACCGTATTGCTATTTGCTCAGCGGTCACCGGAGTGTGCCTACTACTTAAAGCTGGCTTCATGGCTGTGCGATGGCATCCGCCCGGCCCTCGATTACCAACCAGCGACTGTTGCGCGGTAGGTCGCGCAGTACTTGCTTGCGGGCACTTGGCCAGTGAATCGTCAATTCCTGGACGCGCTCCGCGGTTCCCAGGCCGAAATGGAGTTGGAGTTCGTTGGACGCCATGTAACCCGACCCCGCGACGAGTTGTCGTACCAGTGTCCTGCCATTCACTACAGCCTCTGCCGTAAGCCCAATCGCATCCCGCGCACTGTCCACCGCGATGAATCTCAACAGTAAGAATCCTCCCGGCTCGCGCGTGGTGTTGGTCAGCAAGGCCGCGGGCGCGTCCAGATGCGAGACTACTAGGTCCTCAAGACCGTCACGATTCCAATCGAGCCTGGTGAGGCCACGTCCAAGCAACTGACGAGCAAAGTACTCGCCCACCTTCTCGGCCGCTTGCAGTTCGAACTTCCCTGTCCCTCGATTGCGAAAATACTGAGGGTTCATCTTCCAGGGAATGCCGTCAGCGCGAAAGTCGTCGACGTGCCCATTCACAACTGCCAAGTCGAGGTCGCCATCGCAGTCTCCGTCAACAAACTGTGCGCCAAAACCCAGCATCGCGATGCTCGGTTCGCGCAGTCCGGACGAGTGCGTAGCATCGACAAACATCTCTCCCGGTACTTGTTTGTATAGTGTGTTGGGCTCGTCGTAGAAATTCGTAACCAGCAGATCGAGCGAGCCGTCACCGTCGATGTCTCCGCAACCAACTCCCATGCAGGCCTCCGCACGCCCGGCCCCGTTGAACGCTAGACCGCGCGGCACAGCTTGTTCTGCGAAACGAAACCCCGACGTAAGCTGATCGTTGACGAAGAAAAAATTGGGGACCGCGTCGTTGGCCACGAAAACGTCGAGCTGACCTTTGCGAAAGCAATCCGCCACGATAGTGCCCAGTCCTTTGCCATCGGGGACGACAATCCCGGTGTCCTGAGTCGCATCGAAAAATCCTCCCTGGCCATCGGACAGCAACAATTGATCCTGGGCGGCGGCGAAATTATGAGGCGAGCAACTGTGCATGCGCTCGGGACTCCCGCACGTTCGCTCAAAGATATCCGGTCCGTCGAGGTAATTGACAACGTAGATGTCGGGGTGCTGATCGCGGTTCAGGTCAGCGATCGCCGCACCCGTACTCCACTGCCGCTTTGCCAGCGCCCTAATTCGCGAATTGTCCGCCGGCACGCTCGTTCGCTGGATATTGGAAAAGGTCCCGTCACCGTTGTTGATCCACAACCTGTTCTCTCCAATGTTCGCCACAAATAGATCCGGAAAGCCATCGTTATTGATGTCTCCCGCGGCGATTCCCTGGCTGAATCGTTCCTCGATCATTCTGGCGTGCAAGGTGACGTCATCAAACCGGCCGTCACCACGATTGCGATACAATCGGTCCAGATGTTCCCGCTGATCCGGTTGCGGCGGCCAGCGGCAACCTTGGCTAAAGACCAGATCGGCGTGTCCATTCAGGTCGAAGTCAAGCGCTGCACTGCCGCCTCCAGTGAATTCGTACATTCGATGAGACTGGCGACCAGCGTCATGCCCGCTAAAAAACTGAAAATCGATGCCGGCGCGAGATGCATCGTCACGAAACTTGGTGCTGGTCGTCCTGCTGTCGGTCGACGTCGAATCCGTCGCCGTTGAGTCCATAACCGCTGACTCCGCGACCGTTGGCGGCGACCGGTCGGTATCCGGGATGTCCGGCATTGGCAAATGGGAATAGTCCAGGCGCATCGCGAGATTGAAGTCTGGAGCAGTTCGCACCAGCGGAGTTCCCTCCAGACTCGCGCGAAGCTGTCGCAGTTCGGCAAGATCATCCTCAGCGTTCGCGCGTCGTTCGGCGACCAGCCGCTGCCAGCCGTAGGCTTCCCGCAACAGGCCGATCGCTTTCGAGGCCGCCACGGCGTCGCGCAGATCGACGTCGCGCCGCGAAGTGTGGGCGACTTTGGCCGCTGTATACTGTTTCTGCAAGTCCACCGCCCGCCGTTCGAACAGAGCGGCTGGTTCCACATCGCCTCGCGCTCGCAACAGACGGGCCAACTGCACGTTGGCCAGCATTTGCGTTGGATCTAAACGACACGTTTCCCAAAAGCAGCGCAGGGCGCTGTCCTGCCTGCCCGCAGCCAATTCGCGCATTCCGCAAAGTTTCCAATAGGTCGGATGCGTCCGAACGGAATCCGGAAACAGCCGGGCCAATTGGTCGTACTCGCGCATTCGCCGTTGCGATAGCAACATCTCTCCCAGGACCAACCGAGCGCCGACTAGAGATTCGTCCACCGCGATCGCGCGACGCAGCAATTCTTCAGCCTGTGCCAGGTCCTGCCGCCGATCGGCATGCCGCGCTAAGCCGACCAGCAACGCTCCATCGTCAGGATCCTCGGATTGAAAGTCGCGCAGCACTTCCTCGCTCTCAAGTCCGTCCTCTCCTTGCGCCAACATATACAGATGCGTGGAATCTGTCGCACCACGTTCAATCGTGCTCAGGCGATAGGAAATCATCTCCCACCATTGACCGCGGAGGCCGAGCACATAGGCCAGCCACTCGGCAACTTCTGGCGAGCGCGGATCGATGCGTTCGGCGCGGCGGAATTGAACCTCGGCGTCGGCCAGCCGCTTCAATCGCGATGTTAACAGATCACCAGACGCCAAGCGCGACTCCAGGGCGATTGTGCCGGAACTGTCCGGTATCCGATCGAAAGAATCGATTGCGGACTGCGCGTGACCCATCGATGCAGAGATTTTGCCGGCTAACAACAGCGTCTGCGGGTCATTCGGGCGACGCGACAGCGCCTGGCTAACCGCAGCCATCGCATCGTCCAGTTCTCCACGCCTCAGGCACTCCTGGGCACGTTGAACACTCCGAGAAGCGTCATCGAACGAGCGCCAACCTAAGAACAACAGCAGCCCAGCGGTGACCGCGACTGTGAGCCACAAAATCCATCGCAAGAGTCTCGGTTTCACAGGTCCCTGAACGTCACGCACTCCGAGAACTCCTCTTTGCCTCAATATAGCGCGGTCGAGCCGCAAGATTGTAGAGCATCTTGTCCTCAAGTGCTCCTGGGCCGAAAAGGGGGACACGAGTTGGCACCCGACGCCTTACTCCAACGTGTCGCAAACCCATGAACATTCGGGACGATCTGTTCATCAATCACGCCGCTGCAAACTCAAACTTGGTACTAAAGATATAGCGCGGTCCAGCCGCAAGATTGTAGAATATCTTGTCCTCAAGTGTCTATCGATCATTGTTCCATCTCCAAACTAGGAAACACCCATTGCTCAATTACTCTGTGAAATATTGGCTGGCGTTGGCAATCCTGCTTCAAAGCACAAGCGTTACCTTAACAAGTACCGCGCAGCAAACGGTGCGAGATATCGGTAGCCGTCGTGAGCTGTTTGTTGACAATTGGCTGATCGATACCCAAACAAACGTCGCGCTTACTCTCCATCCGGCGGTTCCTCGAGAAGTCGCGCTGGAATTTAGCCAACCTTGGGCCGGGCCGACCACCGGTTTTACGGCTGTCATGCGCGATTCTGATCGATTTCGTTTCTACAGTTCGAACGATAGCGACGGGTCCAGAAAAGACGCCACGAGCTACGCGGAGAGCATGGACGGCATCGTGTGGAAGCGTCCATCGTTGGGACTGATCGAGTTCCAAGGATCGAAGGAAAACAATCTCATTTGGCTCGAGTCGTCGATCCACAACTTCAATCCTTTCCGTGACGAGAACCCGGCGGCAGTCGAAGCCGAACGGTACAAGGCTTTGGCCGGTGGACCGCCGCGGCTGTTTGCGTCGGCCGACGGCATACGCTGGCGTCAAGTCCAAGACCAACCAGTCTTGACGGACGGGGCCCATGATTCGCAAAACGTGGCGTTTTGGGACGGACTCCGCGGCTGCTACGTAGCTTATGCGCGGTACTTTGCTAACGGCGTACGACACATTCGCACTTCCACTTCTCCGGATTTTCGAAACTGGTCGCCCAGCCAACCGATTGTTTTCCCACCCGACGCTCCTAACGAGCATCTGTATACGAATGCGATCACGCCTTACTTTCGGGCTCCACATCTCTATGTGGGCTTCCCAATGCGGTTCGTTCCGGAAAGGCAACTGGATCCCCAGCATCCTCACAAGGGCATTTCCGATGGCGTGCTGATCACCAGTCGCGATGGATTGCATTTCGAGCGACGATTCTTGGAGTCGTTCATTCGTCCCGATTTCGGCATGGAGAATTGGACGGATCGCACAAACTTGCCGGCATGGGGCGTGGTACAGACCGGACCCAGTGAAATGTCCGTGTACTGGGTTGAGCACTTTCGCCACTCAACCGTGCGATTGCGTCGCGGATCGTTGCGTCTGGACGGCTTTGCATCGTTGCGAGCGTCGCCGTCTGGCGGAGAGTTAACGACTCATCCGTTACGATTCGAGGGTTCCCGGCTAAGCCTCAATTATCAAACGTCGGCCACCGGGAGTTTGCGTGTCGCGGTGCTCAAACCAGACGGTACCGAGCACGCGGGATTCGAAGCGGCCTCGTGCAATGAGATCTACGGGAACGAACTCGACCGGACCGTCACCTGGAAAGGCAAATCCGACCTAGGGCGCCTGGCCGGCCAGACCGTTCGATTGCGATTCGCTTTGCGAAACGCCGATCTCTACGCGATGCAATTTGTGCAGTAGGGAGCGGCGAGGAAGTAACTGCCGATTTTGTAGGACGGGCACTCCGCCGTAACACGTAACAACCTCATTGCCGTTCCGCTCATCAAACCCCGTGGGTTTAGAGTCTTACGCTGAAACATGCGCGCATGGTGCGCGTGCGTCTTCGGCTTGGGAAAAAGGGGTCGGGAGTCGTTTCGCGGTATGACGCTCCTGCTCTAGCCCGGATTGTTTTAACAGGCGTGAATGAATCGTCATTTTCAACTTCCTTCTCGTGGCACAAGTGGTTTGGTCACGTCTACCGCAAACCAGCACGATGCTGCCAATCCATAACCGCATCCGAACACAGTAAATATCAACAAATAATGGCTCGAGTCCAACCACCATCCCGTCACAATCATACTGATAGCACCTGCCAATGCGCCAGTCATGTTCATGGCACCAGAAAGTGTGCCAGCGTAGCGCTCGCCGATGTCTGCGCATGACGCCCAGGCAGGTCCCATCATTGCATCGTTGAAAAACATCCACGCCCCAAGCACAATTGCCAGTTGCCAAACCTCGTGAACCCATGGCGTGAAAAAGGTTGCTACACCCGCCGAGGCCAGCGCGACGGAACCGACGATTCTTCGGCCCCATTTTCGACTGCCCAGGAGACGAATCAGCCGATCAGAGACCACACCTCCTGTTAAGCTCGAGACGATTCCCGCCGCCAGCGGCACTCCAGCCAGCCAGGCGGTGGTTGTATCAGGCAAGTTGCGATGATCACGCAGATAGACATTGAGGAAGCTGGTTATAAAATTCCCCGCATAGCCGCTGAATCCGTACATGAGGCATAGGCCCCAAACGCTGGGCGACGTCAGAAATCGGCGCCAAGGAAACGATCCCACTGCCTGCGGTGTCTCGATCCGGCTCTCAGAAATCAACTTCCGTTCCGCAGCATTGATTTGCGGCATCTCTTCGGGTCGGTTGCGAAACCACAGCCAAAAGAATGCGCTCCAAATTAAACCCAGCGCAGCGATGAGCGTGATCGTTATCGACCAGCCGTGGAACACTTTGGTAATCAACCAAACTACAAAAACAGGTGCCAGTGCGCCGCCAATCCGACTGAACGTCCAAATCGAGCCCTGTGCGGAGCCGCGCTGTTGGGCTGGCATCCAATCTGCCACAACGCGCGCTAATCCAGGAAACACGCCTGCTTGGAATCCACCAAAAATGAACCGCAAAACCAACAGGACCGCAAATGGCACCCAACTCCCGGTCGGAAGGAATACGGTCAAAGCAACAGCCAAGAGAGTCAACGACCAGCCCGTGACCAGCAAAGTTATTAAATGGCGTGCGCCAATGCGATCACCGACCAATCCCCCCGGCACTTGAAAGAGGCCATATGCAAGTAACCAAACGGCCAGCAAATAACCCATCTGCCCGTCGCGCAGTCCTAGATCTTCTTTGATGTAGGGCGTGGCTGCGACGAAGCCCTGTCGCTGAATGTAGGTCAGAACCGCCAGACTGCAGGCGGCCGCCAAGACTTGGTGACGCACATAGGTTGGTTTTTCCACGCAAGTGGGCTTTCCATTTAAAGCTGCTGGCCGTACGAGTCAGTGGCCGAGTCTTGGGAACTGCCGCGAATGGTGCTGAAGGTCTGATCACAAGCGCGAATCATATATTCGTAGTCGTTACCGGCTTGCATCCACTGCACTCCGCAATCGATCAGTAACTCAGCGAACTTCGGATTTGCCCCTAACCCCGAACCGATGAATTTGCCAGCCGCTTTAGCTTTTGATGCGACGGTCCGCATGGCATTTACTACGTCTGGATGCGTGGTCTGTCCCAGCCTGCCCATGGAACCTGACAAGTCTTGCGGCCCCAGGACAAGCGAATCCAATCCTTCGAGTTTGAGAACCTGGTCCAAATCAGCCACTAACTCGGCGGTCTCAACCTGTGCGACGACAAAGACGTCTCGATTAGCTTGTTGCAGGTAGGCCTGCTGTTCAAGCCGCCCATATTGCATCGGTCGCCTCGGTCCGAACCCACGAGTGCCCAGGGGCGGATAGCGACAAGCGGATACGAACGACGCCACCTCATCCGCTGAGTACGCACGCGGGAGAATGATACCCTCTGCGCCGGAATCGAGAACGCGTTTCACCCAGCCGACATCGTTGGTTGGTATGCGCACAATCGAAGCACATCCACCAGCCCGCGCGGCAATCAAATGGCCAAGCATCGACTCGACGCTGAGCGCATTGTGCTCCAAGTCGATCCAGACAAAATCGACGCTCGGTGCGATCGCTTCCGTCACTGCCGGGTCCGATAGCGTGATACCGGCACCCAATACGATCTTCCCGGCTCTCAGCTTTTCACGCATGCGGTTTATGTTTGTGCTAATCACGGACGAATTCCTCTCATGGTCTTTTCCCACAGACGGCTTGATTGAGGGCTGGCATCAGCTCTTTAGCAAAGAGTTCCATGTTGCGCAGCCAGGCTGGTTTGTCATCCCAGTCATAACTCATGAGGATCAACGTGCCGAATTCGCCCGTTTCTTCAATGAGTAACAACAATCGACGCAAAACTTCGTCGACATCACCTGCGATGATTTGCTCGGTCATCAGGTAGTCAAGATTGCACTGAGCATCCGGCATGTCGGGGTCCCGCTTATAAATGCGCCGACCAAGACCTTTGTCAAACAAACCGCCAATGTACTCGAAGTTTTTTCCCAGCGAGTTCGTGCGAACTCTCTTCACGGCTTCGGCCGTCGTGTCGGCGAGGAAGATCGAGCGCGCAACTTTGAAATCCGATCGCTGCGGAGTGCGTCCGACCTCTGTTGCGGCTGCGGCATACGTCAGCCATTGGTCCGCGACGATGTTGCCAGCCACCAGGCAATGAGCAAAGGGTTGATAGCCGCGTTGCCCGGCAATCTTCATCGAGTAGGAATTGCGACTCGTACCCGGCAGCGCAATCGGAGGATGAGGCAGTTGATAGGGTTTATGGATGTAACCTATCAAGGATTCCGAGTCGACTGTCTTCTTGAGTTCGAATTGCCAGAACTTGCCGTTGTGGGAGTAGGGCGGGTCATGAGACCAAAGGTCCAGAATGACATCCATCGCTTCACGCATCATAGCGCCTCCGTCCTTCGGATCGACGGAATAAAGCTCTTGATCCGCAGTCACGCTACCGTTGCCGAAGCAAATGTTCAGCCGCCCCTTGGCGAGATGATCCAAAAAAGCGAGCCGGCTCGCGACATGCGCAGGATGATGTTGATTCAGGCAGATTGGAGCTGGTCCCATACGGATTCGCGAAGTTTCGCCGAGCGCACGGGCGATGAAAATCTCAGGCATCACGATCGTTTCGTACTTCATCGTGTGATGCTCGCCGATCCAAAATTCCTTGAATCCAAGCTCCTCGGCGCGGACGATCAGTTCAAGGTCTTCGTCGTAGCCTTGTGCAAGCGGCTTATCCGGCGAGTGGTACGGCATGATAAACATGCCATAGTCGATTTGTTGCACTGCATCATCCATTTCACGGTTCCTTGATTACACCTTCAAAACGACATGGATCTTCACAGCGACATTCGTCAGCGGCCAACTTTGTCCTTACCGCCTTCCCAGGGGCTTTCAAAAGTGACTTTACCTGTCGGATTGTAGCTGAGTGGCCGAGGATTGAGTGTTGCAACCAACGGTTCCTTGATGTTGGTAGCCGCGAAGAAATTGCCAGCCGGGGTGTAGTGCCCGATCCAATGTCGCTTGACGTATTGGTCAATATCCAATTTTCGTTCCGAGAAGTCCTGCAAATGAGCTTGCAACAGATCGACATAGGGCAGTTTCTTGGCGTTCATGAAGTCGATCAACGACTTGTCGAATCGTGTGCCTGATCGTTCCGATGAGCGAAAGGCCTTGTTGCCATAGGAAAGGACATACAAGACCTTCTTGCGATGCTCCTTGGCGAAGGCCTCGACTTTTTCAACGATTCGCATGGTGGCGTACAGGCCAGCGCCAGTGAAAAGAGCGTCGACGGCAACTTGCAACGACTCAGGACTGTCAATAGTCGTCGTCATACCATGTTCTGTGGCCAAAGCTTGAATTTCCGCGTAGCTCTTTTCCGGCGTACCCGACCTGAGATTTCTCTGCGCGATAACTATCTTCAGCGTAAAGTCATCCTTGAATTGATCGAAAACCCAGTCGATGTCGGACATGCGATAAACCGTTTCGGGAGTTGGGCAAGGATTCTCGAATTCAACGAACTCATTCTTGGATGGATTGACTTTAACGTAAGGCAGTGGCGGCGAGGCCACCTCTTTTCGATCTTTGGAAGTGCTCCCATGGCGAATGTTTCGCCAGCCAGTCAAGTTTCGATAGTGGTCGTCGTAGTAAATATTGAAGACGATGTACTGTGCCGGCGTTTTGGCTTCTTGAAGCAACATTCGCCGGTAGCTCTGATAAACGGAGTAACCTCCGATGCCAAAATTGCGAATGGGTTCTTGAAGGTGCACCGCCAGATATTCTTGCCAGGTTTCTCCGTCATTGACCTGCTCGCACGACGTAAAACTATCGCCATAAGTGTGAATCCGGCACGGCTGGCCAGCGTATGCCATGACGCGACGAGCCCCGTCCTTGTCATAGCGGTATGTAACGTACGATTCATTTACACCATGATGAATTGTCCTGTCGTTATGAACCCAGCCCAACGTCGGATGATAAAGCTCGCCCCAAACCACATTGCCCATGCCCCAGTCGCTGACGGCCTGGCGGGAATACAAAATCGACTCTAGATATTCCCTTTTTTGGGCATGGATCAAAAAGGGGTCAGGTACCGTTGCCGGAACGGCCCTTCGGGTACTTTGCACAACGGTACCTGACCCCTTTTTGATCCATGCCCTTTTTTGTTGTTCCGTTTCACCGCGCTCCTGTGCCATTAAGTCGGTCGGACAGGTCAGGAACAGCAGAATGCCTAATAACCATTTCACGTGCGATCTTTGCATGACGATTTCTCCGTTTTTTTGCGGTGATTCTAACACAGGGGTTAGGCTAGTGCCACTCGCGGCGAAGTCGCACTGTCGGAAGTGATTTCGTGTGCCACTTGTGCGGTCACCGTGGCGGGATTCGGGCAGTTGAAGAGAATCGATTTGAATCCCAACAATTAGGCTTGCTCAAGGACCACGCCTAACTGTTTGAGCGTTTCCGAGTGTTGTGTCCAATCGACTGCAAAAGGCTCCGCCACCGCGACTTCGCTATCGGGCAGTCCCAGCGACAACCTGACGATGCGACGATGTTCGAGTTGTTCATCGACCAGTGGAAAGGAATGATCGCTTTCAATGGCCTCGAATCTGGCCAACTCGCTGTCCCAGACCTTTGCAACTCGATGCAGTGCAACCAGTCGAAACCAGTGCCAAGGTTTTTCAATTCGCACGGCCACGCTCACCCAATTCCAATCTCTGAATCTCTCAAGATCGCGCTGGCGGATCAGAAAGCAACGGATGCAGCGGCGACGAACTACGATGCGATCTTCACAGGTCATGCAGAACAGCCAAACTTCTTTGGCAAACGGTGAACCGGCCAGCGTTCCGGCCGCTTGGTTCGCGGCGTCATTAAGCAACTCGAAGCCCATGGTCCCGCGAGTGGGTAACACCGGGTCGTGGAGCGTAGTTTGCTCAGTTAGCGAACGGATTTGATCGCGAGCGGCCCGATTGTCGAAAAGTTGATTGACCGTCAACTTGGTTGTCACGTTGCGGAAAACAAGTTGAACTTGGTCGGGAGGAACCGGCAATAAGTAATGAGCCTGAAACAGTACGTCGTCCGAATCACCTTGCTGGAATCGCTGCAACTCGCGAATTCTCTTGCGGAATAAAAAGTGCCGCGAGCGTTGGCTCCAGATGATCGCCCACATGCGTGACGATCGACACCACGTCGATCTCCGGATCGGCCAGCAGCGCCCCGTAGTCCGTAAACGTCTTCGGCACGCGATACTTCTTGGCGACTTCAAGCAGCCGATCCGATCGCCGCGTGCAAACCGCCGTGATCTCGGCCTGCGGAAGCTGCTGCAACGCATCGACGTGATGTTCGCCAATCCAACCGAGTCCAATCACTCCGCAACGCAAACGTTTCATGGCCTACCTCCAAATTTTGCGACTCACGGGTTCCTCGCGCGAACTTCATCGCGAACAGCTCCCGCCGCGAACATACAATTCGGAAAATACTACGGACACGGAAAGCCTGGTACTTGAAGTTTTGTTGCGTGTATGTTATCCGTAATGTTGACGCATGGCTTGATTACCAATTACTTTATTGCTTTTTCGGGAGGTTCTCATGAAAAAAATCCGTTGGCAGGGTTTCACTTTGGTCGAGCTGTTGGTCGTGATCGC
>SYJV01000541.1 GCA_005798335.1 Planctomycetaceae bacterium
CACTCGCTTGCGCTTCGGGCTGGTATTGGTAAGAAACTATCTGCCGCTCGCCTTAGACGCCACGCAGCCAATCACCAGATCGATCGCTGGGTCCGCCTGCCGCATGATTGCAAAACGCGATTAATCCAAAAATTTGACTATGACATATTTGCTACTGATTCGACACGCTCAATCGAATAATAACGCGCAACCTGAACACCTCCGAATTCCTGATCCAGGCTTAACCGATCTCGGACAACAGCAGGCTTTGCGCGCTGCCCAATGGCTGGACCAGCGCTCAATTACTCATATGTACGCCAGCCCTTTCCTGAGAGCCTTGTTGACTGCGGAACCTATCGCTAAGCAACTGAAGTTGCCCGTGACAATCCGCGCTGACATCTTTGAACAGGGAGGGTGTTATCGCGGCCACTTGCCAGGCCAGGAAATTGGTCAACCTGGAATGTCCCGCGAAGAGATTCGTGTTCGATTTCCTGCTTGGTTGATCGATGAGAAAATTGGCGCTAGCGGCTGGTGGTCGTCGCGCCCCTATGAAACCCACGAACAGGCACGGCAGCGAGCCAAGTTGGTAGCCACATGGCTGACGCAAGAAATTTCTTCGCAACCAGGCTGCCATGCAATCGTCACTCACGGAGATTTCAAGCAATTGTTGGTTGGCGAGCTGTTATCGGACCAACGTGGGATTCGGCAATGGGGACCGATTCACAATACTTCGATATCCAAATTTGTGTTTAAGAACGGTCGCTGGACGCTCGACTGGTATAACTCTGCTCACCATCTTTCGCCGGATTTGATCACGCTGTAATCGCTGCTCTTGCAGCGTTATCGTTTGCGGCTCTCTTCGATTATCTCCGCGGCGCCGTTAGCGAGCAGTTGTCCGGCCAGCTCACAGCCTATCGATTGTGCGTCCACAGCGGGGCCGCGCAAGACGCCTTCGACGATCTCTTGTCCATCCAGAGAAATAACTCGCGCGTGTAAAAACAACTCCTTCTCTGCAACGGTTCCAAGCGCAGCAACGGGCGCCATGCATCCGGCCAACAACTGTGCCAACAAAACGCGTTCTGCTGTTACGGCTGCAAACGTATTGCGATCATTCAGTTGCTCAAGCGCTCGTCGAGTGCTTTCGTCGTCACTGCGGCATTCCAGCCCAAGAGCACCTTGGCCAACGGCAGGTAACATACGATCACGAGGAAGCGTTTCGGTCACATGCTGGAGCAATCCCAATCGCGTCAGTCCGGCAGCGGCCAAGACAATTGCGTCGTAGTCTCCGTCCATTGCCTTGCGCAGTCGCGAATCGATGTTGCCTCGAATATCGACAATCTGAATATCGCTACGCCAATTCAGCAGTTGGGCGGCACGACGCTGGCTGCCCGTACCGACGCGGGCACTGCTAGGCAGCGATTCAAACGTATGGCGTTCCCGACTGATCAGCACATCATCCGTGGTTTCACGGCAGGGAACAGCCGCCAGTATCAATCCGTCGACCGTGTCGGTTGGCAAATCCTTCAAACTGTGGACTGCCAGATCAATCCTCTGTGCCAGTAACTCCCGTTGAATCTCTTTGGTAAACAGCCCCTGACCGCCGACTTGGCTGAGCGGCTGTTGAGTCACATCGCCGTGGGTAGAAATAATTACTAGCTCGACCTCCTGTCCTGCGTCCAATAAACGAGCCCGTACCCACTCGGCTTGCCACAACGCTAACTTGCTGCCACGCGTTCCAATACGGATCTTTGTCAATTGTCTAACCTGTTGGACGAAGAATTGCTAAGCCAAACTTGAGAAGCAAATAAGGCGTTCGGTATATAGAAATTACCTGGGTACCTGCGAATACAAGACCGACGTGCAGGCGAGTGCGATGATGGCGGCTCGCACTCGCTAGCGCGTCGAGCTGGTACTGGTAAGTTCCCATCTGCCATTCGCCTAAAAACAAAATCCGCAGCCAAGATTGTTCTCGGCTGCGGATTCATTTCTAGTAGCTGACAACCGAGGGATGTCGTCCGCAAGACTTGCGTATGGACACTTCGGTCAGAGCGAAATCTTGGCGATCTAGTTGAGGATCTTTTCGAGATCAGCGACAACCGATGCTACGTCAAGGTCTTTCGCACTGGCAACAGCGTGATTGGCCTTCACTTTGGAGCTCTCAGCCAAAATGATTGTAACGTCGGCCTTGGCATTGATGCCGTAGTCTTCTGGGCCATTTTCGAATTCATTGGGAACTACGAATGGAACGTTCTTGGCACTGGTCTCTTTCGCCAGCTTCTTGACGGAGTCCGAAGCGGCATCTTTGCTGTCCGCCATGTAATTGACGAAAGCGCGCAGTTGCTTGTCGCTGTTCTTTGAAATCGCTTTGTCAAGCTTCGCGACAAGTTCGATGACCTTTGCATCGGACGAACGAGTAAAGACCATTACTTGAGGACGAGCGCCGTTCTTGCAGCGATAGCACAAATTATCGCCCACAGGAATTCCGTCCTCAGATGCACCAGCGCACTTGGTCACATTAAATGCGCCAATCGAATCGCCAACCTTGAGGCCACTCTTGATCTTGGCTTCTTCGGCATTGACAAACGAGACGCTGGCTACAAACGCGGCCGCCAGGGCCAAAACAGTCACTTGCTTCACAGTTTTCTCCTTAAAGCTTCGACAACGGGAAATTAAGGCGTGGCTAAACCACGAACTCTTCACCAAGTGGCAAAAGAGCACTCCTTCAACGACGAGACTATCATAGGCGAAACGCCGCAGTTGGGAAGTATCCCTATGAAAATTCCTAATTCCCAACTTTGAACAATCTCGTCACCTCCACACTCTGCGGTGGGGATAATGACGTTCCTGTAATTGCAGCTTTTTTGATATTCTCGTGAAAGATCAGCCATTTCAAGTTGTGTACTATTACGCGAGCGATACTGATCCAGAACTAGGACGTGTGATCAGTTCAGCGGTGGATGTTTCCTGGCTAAATGGACGGATGGAAATTGATACCCGATACAAAAATCAATTTGATATTGCGGCTCCCACAAGCTTCCGACATTGAGGCTTGGCGTGAGTTCATCGATGTGTACGAACCGTTTATCTTTCG
>SYJV01000542.1 GCA_005798335.1 Planctomycetaceae bacterium
CATCCAATGCATTCGGTCAGCAAGAATCGTCACAGTCGACAAGATACCTCCTTGCCAGCTCCATCGAACCAAACCGACGAATCGTTCTCGTGCTCATCTTCTGGCTCGACATAGAATTCAACAAAATCGTCCGTGAATTCTGCGGTGGATTGCAACTGCTCCCAGTTGAAACGCTCGATCGCCTTGAACATCGCATCGCGCTGGTCAATCGCATCGACATGCTTGAGCGTAACGCGAACGCTCGCAAAACAATGAACGGTGTAGAGCGTGTTGATCTTAGTTATGGCTTGGGTCTCCATGTGATGATTGTTGGGCTGTAGGCGGCTCGAACCGCTCGTAGGGATTGCCGTCGTACAGCCTGGCCAGCGGCACGAATTTAAAGCTCTCGTTGGCACCTGGCGAATAGTTAACGGCACAGACCATGACCTCCGGACGCTGGTCTACATTGTCAAACATGCTGACCAAACAGATGTGGTCCGATTTCGTAGCACTGATCAGTGTCTCGAAGTTCTGCTGCTCAGCGTCATTGATAGGGAGAGTAAGATGCATGATTTTCCTCCATGATGATGCCGTGCGAGCTGCAGCCCCGGCCCAAAGCTGCTCTTGACAATCTCAATCCGAAGCTGAACCAAATTCAGGCGGCAAGGTGAATCCATGATCGATGCGGATAAGCGTAGGGCCGTGTTCGTGCTGTACGGGATTTTGAGTCGTGTGCTCAAGAAGGCCGGCTAGAATGGTAAGCACAACACCGACCTACTTGGTCGACACCACGTTTTTTCTTAGAAGGACCGCCGACGCGTTTCACGACGCGCCGCTGCTCGTTGCCGATGGTAGAGATCACACGTTCGCTTATGGGTTTCTACGGGATCTACTCCGAGCCAGACGCGCGCTTGGCGTTACGCGTGGAATCCTCGTTGTCGGGAAGGAAGGTCACGCTGTAGCTACCGACGCCGATGTGAAAGCTGTGGTCGAATACGCCAAAGTCTTGGACTTACCAGTTGTCCACCAGACACAACGTACTGGCTCGTACTTGACTTGTATCGGTTACGGCCGCAATAGCAGCATCAATTCGATTTCTCGGAAACGTTCCGGCGCCGGGAAACAATATCGGCTCGAAATCGCTTAGAACAGCAAATCGGTCTGCTGAATTTGTCGCTGTAGGCTGCCCGATCGCAGTGCCCAACGATAACTGATTTGTATTGACCAGGACATGATTGTTGCTGAGATCAAACAACTGCGAACCTCTCCGATCGAGACAACCCAATGCTCCCACGAACGGCGATCCGAGTGGATTGATCTGAAGTCCGCCTACCAATGGACTACGTCGCGCTTGGTGCTGCGCTGGCGTTGTGTTTCTCGTAGAAGGTTTTTTCTTTCTTGGGGCCGTCTTTTCTCAAGTTGTTGTATTGACCTGCTACTTTCCCGGCAAAGCCTGTTGAATGGGCAGGTGCTGAACATCAATTTCAACGCCATGAAATGGCTGGCCCGTTATTGCAGGGCTTCAGCCCTAAATTGAGTTTCTCGTACACGAACACCTTGATCGTAAATTCATCGGCGACAATTTCCCCCCTCGAACCCTGATGCCAACACCTGTCGCATGAACATTTGTCAGGGCCGTAGCATAGGCTGATGATGCGCCCTGCGCGTGGAAAGCGGCCGCTCCAACGATGGCATCCTCGTTCTGCTGTTCATCAAACAGAGCAAGACGATAGTCATCAAGTGCTTGTATAACTTCCAAATAATTGGACATCGAAGATTCTCCTGTGGGGTTGACGGATTGACACTGTATCAGATTTCGAATCCGACCAGATAGGCGGTAGAAAATTCATCATTAATCTTGGTGCACGTGCATGTTCGGTATTCCAAATTGATCCAAACTGCGTGCCGCGACGGGAAAACCGACAGGTTACAGTGGCGTTAGTATGTCCACGTTCCCTGGGCACCAGAAACGACCCATTTCCCATTTTTAGACGCCCGTCTTGCATGGTTCGTGTCCCAATCGGCATCAAAGGACGGCCATCACCGGGCACGCGGAAAGGCAACCACCGCCAATCCGCTTTTTCGAGTGCTCCCCATGCATGGCTTTGGTACGCCCGTCATGGGCATGAGTTAGTCCACGTTGGACGAGTCCCCTGTGCGAGATAGGAATCTCCTGGAGATCAGTATACCAACCGATCTGGTTAAAAGATAACTTGTTTCTCACCAGTCGGTGAGGGTGAGAATAGGTTCTCGGGCGCTATTCTCACGGGTTTGGATTACTTATTCTCACCGTTGTTGGACCTTCGGCGCGGTCGGTGACCGAGGGTATTCTCACCAGTTCCGCTACCGTATTGTCAACTTGCGAATACTTGCCATCTGTTGTTTCTCCCGGTTTCGAGAAATGTTGAAAGAAGCTATGTAGTGCTTGCCGTTTAGTGCGGCCTGTAAGATGCATAGTGCCATGGACCAACCTGAGCTACTTGGCCGTCAAAACCAACGGGGTCTTTTTCTCCCTGGACAGGCGAATGTTCTCAAACACGTAGACGCCATTGCCTGCGGTCCGACGCCGCCAACGCTGGGCCTCGTTTCCATTCTTGTCCCTCTGTTGTTCAAGATACAGGGTGTCGGCGTTCTTATAGTCCAAAACCATTGAGATTCCCACTTCACGGGTTCGGCGAACGTTCTTGATGAGATATAGGTCATCGCCGATTGGTTCGACCAGCCATCGTTGTGCCTCATTTCCTTCTGGGCCCCGCTGCTCCTCAAGGTAGGCGACAGCGCCTTCCTTGTAGTCTAGTACGTTAGGACCACCCGTTCCCTGGGTGACGCCAACGTTGACTAGATTGTACTGATTGTTTCCGATGCTCTTCATTTGCCACTGCTGTGATTTGGAGCCATCTCGACCCTGCGCGGCGGTCAACTTCACGTCGCCCGCCACGGCTGAGCTGGTGATAGCCAAGAGCACCGAAAACGCACAACACGGTATTCGAAACATAGCACTACCCTTTGCAAAAGCATCGGACTCTATTTGGGGAAGGACACTGCGAGGAGTCCGGCTCGCACTGACCGATTTGGTCAACGGTTACTGCTGAAGGTTGTGAGGCATTAAAGCACGGCATAGGGCCGCCAGCGGTCTGTGTCCGAGGGTATTCTCACCAGTTCCGCTGCCGAATTGACAACTTGCGAATTCGTGCCATCTATTACTTCTCCTCGTTTCGATAAGATCGTGTGTCGGTTAAAGTGTTGAAGGTAGTTAGGTAGGAATAGCCGTTTGGTGCGGCTATAAGGTGCATGGTGGAATAAAGTCCAAGAAATGCGTTACTGTTCGCATCCGAGGATATCTAGAAGACGGAAAGCAAATCCCAGATGTGCGCCTCGCATCGAAAAAAACTAGAGAGAATAATTGGAATGGTCGGATCATGTTGTGTAGAGGGTAATTTGGATGACTGAAAAACAGGAGAAGACGGACGGAGAAATTGCACTCGAACGCGCTCGAAATGGCGGCCATGATGCGCTTGGAGAGTTATTGGAAATGTACAGGCCGTGGCTTGAACGTCTGGCTGGCCAGGCAATCGATTCGTGGCTCAGGCCTCGGCTTGCGGCTTCAGACGTTGCGCAGGAGTCGCTGATTCAGGCGGCAAATGCGTTTACCGAGTTTCGCGGCGCTACCGAGGCTGAGTTCCGTGCTTGGCTGCGTGCACTGTTCGCAAATCACCTGATTGATCGACAACGAGAATTGCTCGCGAAAAAGCGGAACGTTGGCAGGGAGGTTCTCGTGTCAGAAGGTGACATTGCGGATATGGCTACGCCGAGTAGTGTCGTAGCTGCTCGAGAGGAGGCCGGACGCTTGATAGAGGCAATTGCACAACTCGATGAGGAGCTTCGAGCGGTTGTGCAATTGCATTATCTCCATGAACTTAGCTTTGAAGAGATTGGAGATGAACTGGGGCTTTCTCGGTTCGCCGTCAGTCGTCGCTGGGCGCGGGCGATAAGCATTCTTGCCAAGTCACTTACTGAGGGTTGAAATCGCTACCAAAAACTGCTTTTAACGGCAGGCTTGGAATTGAACAATAAGCGAGAGGACTGACGACGCACACTTACGGCAGCCGAGCCACGAACGATTTACGAAGAGCTGCCGCCAACCCAGCGGAACGTGTTCCATGTCGTCGCTAGCGCGTCGAGCCCACAGGGCGTTATCACTAGAAGTGCTGCATGTGAGATCGCCAGGCCAGCGTTAATAGCTAGATACTTTTTGAATTGTGAAGGTCCTCCTGTCGTTACTATCGTCGAAGCATAAAAAACGACACCCGCTAAGCGAGAAAGCACCGATATTACGACGTTCCATGGTTGTTGCAATGGTCCAAGCGCGGTGAGCACATAGAACATCGCTAACGCCACAAGGCATACCCCAAGCAGACGGGCAAGGATGAGAGCAGCGGCTGATTCCTTCGGAGCCGCTTCCGACGCCACTGCCAGACCAAGTCCTGCTGTTGCTTTAGCGGGAGATCTAAAGAAGCCCCAAGCGGCTCTTAAGTTGATGAAGGCGCCAAATAGTAGTGTCAATGACAAAAGGGCTTCCGCTAGAAATGCCATGATTCAAATCCGGGTATTGAGGAGGTTGTGTCTAATTTGGGTGCAAATCGCAACAGACCTAGGATACCATATTTTCCAGTTTTTCATTTTCGCGAAACCTCGCGTTACGTGTAAATAATGGCTAGCGTTGCAAAGTCGCCTCGTTACATCTAGACAGAAGCTTAGACGAATGCGGGACAAAGACACTTCGGAGAGTACTGAGTTTTCCGACGATCGGCTAGCGTCGTTACTCATCGCGATGGACGGCGCTTCATCGGCAGGCTTTTTGCGCGAAGAGTTGACCGCGTTCTCAGAATTAGAATTGCCCTCTGCAGTGCGTCAGCAGTTCCTGGAGGCTCAACGGTGCATCCTGATGCTAAATCTTCTTTTCCGAACACAGAACGACTCCCATGGTGCTTCAAGGAGCGACGCTCATAACGCGAATCGTTTTAAAAACCGAACCCAAGTTCCCACGATGCCATTTGTCCGCGCCGGAAGGTTTGAAGTTCAGCGACAGATCGGCGCGGGGGCCATGGGCGTCGTCTACGAAGTCCGCGATCGAGAACGGGACGTCAAGGTCGCTCTGAAAACACTCAACCAGCTTAGCGGCCCGAGAATCCTCCGGTTTAAACAGGAATTCCGTCGGCTGACAAACGTTTCTCATGACAATCTAGTCGTGCTTCATGAATTGTTTCAAGAAGGTGACGACTGGTTTTTCACGATGGAACTTGTGGACGGCGTCGACTTCCTGACTGCGATTCGCGAGTTAAAAGACGGTACACATTCGACCGAGGCATTGTCTCTTCCCACGGGGCAGAGACTGTGTTCACTTTTTCGCCAACTTACTGAGGCCATAAGCGAGTTGCATCGGGCTGGCATTATTCATCGCGATCTAAAGCCGTCCAATGTGCTGGTCACGCCGGATGACCGTGTGATCGTAATCGATTTTGGCTTGGCGACCAATTTTCACTGGCGGGATACGAGTGCCGAACGAATGCGCGAGATCGCCGGTACGTTTGCATTCATGGCGCCAGAACAATCAGCCGGCGAGCCTGCAAGTCCGTCCTCCGACTTTTACAGCGTTGGTGTGATGTTGTTTCAATCGTTCACGGGGCGGCTGCCATTCCAGGGGCCGCTGGCGGTGTTGTCCAAGCAACTCCGCGAACCACCGACGATCTCGGAGTCGATCCCACAGGTATCGAGTATTTGGAACGAGTTGTGTCGAAGCTTGATGGCGCGTGCTCCTGCCGATAGACCGACCGGGCGCGAGCTGCTGGACCGACTGAGGCAGATAGAACGCGGCATCGAGACGACGGCGGTTGCGGACTTACAGTCTTTGCCAGCGCTTAGTGAAGTAGTCGACGGAACAAAGTTGCCGTTCGTGGGGCGCCAGGATCAAATGGAAATACTGCGAGATGCCCATAGATGCTGTTGTGACGGGGAATCAATAGTCGTTTCGGTCCAGGGTACATCGGGCGTAGGGAAGACAGCGCTCGTTGAGCGTTTTCTAGATGATTTGGAGCGACATGATACGACTGTTGTTCTGCGGGGCCGATGCTACGAACGCGACTCGGTACCGCACAAAGCTCTCGACTCGCTCGTTGATTCTCTGACTCAATACTTGAGCCGATTACCCTTCGAGGATCTCGCAAAGCTTCTTCCTTCTGACATTGTTCTCCTTGCGCGCATGTTTCCGGTGCTGATGTGCACGCCATCAATCGCCAAGGCATGCACGAGCGGCGAGCAAAAAGACCCTGAACCACAGGCCCTTTCGCTTGCATTGCGACGGAGGGCGTTCGATGCCCTCATGGATCTACTTACAAACATCGCAACTCTAGCTCCGCTGGTGTTATTCATAGACGACTTGCATTGGGGGGATTCGGTGGGTGCCATCGCCTTGGCGAACTTGATCCAATCCACCAGTCCAACGAAACTGATGTTGGTCATCGCTTTCCGTAGAGAGCACGTCGATGATAATGAATGCCTCAACGCACTCGGACTGGCCCAACTCGAATTAGTCTCCAATGAGGCTCTAGGCTCGAGGACGCCGGTCCGATCAAAGTGCTTCAAGCATGTTCTCATCGAGTTGGCCCCGTTGGCGCAAAACGAAGCCCGTGACCTGGCCGCGAACATGCTTGCCCAGCATTTTCCCATGTCCCTAGGGCGGAATAGTGAAGCCGCAGTCAAGTCTGGTGCTGAGATAGAGAACGTCATAGCCAGAGAGTCAGGGGGGCTTCCTTTTTTCGTCCATGAGTTAGTACGGCACTCATTTGTCTCAGCAGATAAAACGAACCAGCTTCCGCCGGCACTATCCCAAAATGATTCCCGTTGTCTCGATCTCAACGACGTAATATGGCAAAGAGTGCAGCAACTCCCCGAGTCTTCGCGTCGATTAGTTGAGACTGTCGCGGTGGCGGGGCACCCGATTCGGCTCGACCTCGCTTGCGCAGCATCCCTCGCCAAGCCGATCGAAGGCCGGCACTTGAATCAATTGCAAGTAGTGAACTTGTTGCGCAGTTGTGGTTCTGGTTGGCGAGACAATGTCACGACGTTTCATGATCGCATCCGTGAGAGTGTCGTCGTGAGACTCTCGCCCGAAACTCGCAGGGAAGCGCACGGCAGACTGGCAACTGCATTGGAATCGTCTGACGAGACGGATGCCGAGACACTTGCGTACCACTTCGATGCCGCCAACGAGATCGTGCGGGCACGGCACTATTACACTTTGGCAGCAGCCGCTGCACAAAACGTGTACGCCTTCGAGCGAGCAGTTCAACTGTATCAACTAGCCCTAAAGCTGACGCCAATTGCCGATGCTCATAGGCTATTGTGCAAGCTAGGTGAGGCGTGCGGTCAGGCAGGGCGCGGAGGTGACGGAGCGAAAGCGTTTTTGGCTGCGGCTGAAATCGCTCCGAACAGCGACAAACTTGAGCTTCGACTCGCCGCTGCACGTCAATACTGTATCAGTGGGTTTACCGACGAAGGTCGCGAGTTATTGCGAGATATCTTGGCAACAAATGGAATTCGGCTACACAAGCATCCCGCGGCGATTCTAGCCTCACTTGTTTCACAACGGCTTCGGCTGTGGTGGCGAGGTTTGCGTTTCACACTACGTATGGAGAACACCGTCGATCCTGCGGTAATCCGGAAGATCGACCTTATATGGGATGCGGCATCCGGTTTGTCGTTTCAGGAACCTGTTGTTATGGCGTCGTTGCAGACGCGTGGGTTGCTCGAAGCCCTGGATGCTGGTGAGCCGAAGCGTCTTGTACGAGCACTGTCGCTAGAGGCAATATTGTTGGCAACGGCGGGAACCCGTGCGAAGAACCGTGCCAATGCAGTGCTGGCCAAGGCCCATCATATAGCTAATCAACTTGCCGATCCGGTCTCAAGGGGAATGTTGTGCTTAGGGCAAGGAGCGGCCGCGTTTCTCCAGGTTCGAATGCCCGAAGCGACCGAAGCACTTACTAAGGCCGAAGCGCTGTTCTTATCAGCGGCGCCGAAGCCGTGGTGGGAACTCACCACTTCGCGATCTCTTTTGGCCTGGGCCTATATGCATATGGGCGATTTACAATCTTTGCGGCATTGTGTCGACGCATACTTGCTGGATGCTGAGGATAGAGGCGACCGATTCTTGCTTTCCAGTATCAATAGTGCCGGGAAACCACAACTACTGCTGGCCGACAACTGCCCCGACGAAGCTCAACAGCGGATCGACGAAATTACGAGTCGTGCGCCCTATGAGCGCTTTCAGCAGTGTCATGTCTCTTTGCTCTTTTCGCAGGCACAGATTGACCTGTATTGCAACGAAGGTCACACAGCCTGGCAGCGCTTCCACGACAATTGGCCACGACTTCGTCGATCCATGCAGATTCACAATCAGTTCGCCCGGGTGACGATGCTGGAACTGCGAGCGAGATGTGCCTTATCGGCGTATCAGCATGACGGAAACAAAAGTATGCTGCACCACGCAAAGTACGATACCGCCCGACTGAAGCATGAACATGGCAGATGGGTACGTCCCATCATCGACCGACTGACGGCTGGCATTAGCGAAGCCGACGGTGACAAGGATGCTGCGATTGCATCGCTGCAGGCAGCTGCAATTGGCTTTGACTACCTTGGATTTCGCATATGCTCTGCAACCGCTCGCCGTCGCCTTGGCCAACTTTTAGGAGGTGAAAAAGGCCAACAGCTGACCGATTCCGCACAGCAGATTCTGCTCGGCGAGTCAGTTCAATGCCCGGAGAAATTGCAACTTGTGTATTGCTATTGAAAGCAGTACTCGAATTGCCAACTTTGTGAGTCGCAAACCTCACTTGCCTTCAGGACGATTTTCTAAGGCGACTCGTTTCTATTCAGTGCTTTTGCTTTCATTCTCTCGTTCTAGAGATTAGTTGCCGTGATTAGCGTGCGCCGGTCACCCCAACCGGAGCGAGTTGGCTAGAAACTAAGTTGCTGAGGTTGGACAAACCTCAGTAAGTTTTGCCTCACCGCCAACTTGCGTCGGTGGCGCACACCGATGCCGATCCAATTATCATGCCGATCGCGACTCCACGGGAACTCTCTTTCGAAACCGTGATTGATGTTGCTTGAACAGTTGCCCGGCATCGAGGTGCTCAAAGGGGCCAGTTTCAAGGGTCGCCGGGAAGCCGTCTTCCGCTGTTGGTTTGTCATCGTCGGCCAGACCGCCGGTTTGGAGAACTGCTGAGTTCCTGTGAATCCGGGTAGTCACCGGCTCCTCTGCGGTGGAATGAGGCTTCTCGCTGTTGCGGTTTGTGGTGTCGTCGGCGGTGTGACTGTTTCGCAAGGCATTGATTTGGTTTGACAATTCGACGGTGGACACTTGATGCGTTTCGTTAGCAGGAGTGACTACCTTATCGGATAGTGCGGTCCGTAGTTGGTTGCGCAGTTCGATAAGATGCTTCAAGTAGTCTTCATCCGCAAAGGGTTGACCGAGGCGTTGTTGGAAGTCGTGGGTTTGCTGGTTGGCGAGGGCGAGGTCTTGGGTGGTCTTGTCGAGCTGCTCTTGGTAGGTGCTTTCGAGGCGGGCAATGGCGTTCAGGATGGCTCGGGGGCCGGTGTGATTGCGGCTGAGTTGCGTGGTGCGGGTGAACTGGCCCTCGAGAGTGACTTCGGGAGCTTGTCCATTGGGTAGCAGGTTTAGCCCGAACTTCAGGCCGTGGATTTCGCCGAGTGGGATTTGGGTTAGTCGGTTGACGTGCTCGGGCAGACTCGCAAGTTTGAGGCCGAGTTCGTTTTGAGCTTGGTCTTGGAGCACAGTGCGACTGCCGATTTTCATGGGTGTGAAGGTGTTGGCGGCGATGGTGGCGATGTCTTGCTCGAGCTGGTCGCGGCGTTTGGTCAGCCGTTCAGTGGTGTCGGGTAACTCCTTGAGTTTCCGGCGAATGAGGAATTGATCGTCGGCGTGGTTCTTCCCCAGAATGGCCAGCCGCTGGATCTCGGCGTCGGCTTCAGCGAGGGTGAGAACGGCGGGGTTGCCGGAGGCGATGGCTTTGACCTCGGCGTAGGATAGTTCCTGACCGCCGATGTCTTCGGCACTGCGTGCGGTCGAGTTGCCGGTCATGATCTGGTTAATGAAACGGGCTTTGGTCTCCAAGGCTTGCCACATATAGGCATCGAAGCTGCCTTCGGTGACGTAGCGGTAGATGGCGACCTCGGCGTTCTGATTGCCCTGGCGGAGAATGCGCCCGTCGCGTTGTTCGACTTCGGATGGCTTCCAAGGGGCATCGAGGTGATGCAGGGCGACCAGGCGGCGCTGGACGTTTGTTCCAGTGCCCATTTTCTGTGTGCTGCCAAGCAAGATGCGAATGGAACCGTTGCCTACTTTCTCGAACAGGGCCTGCTTTCTGGCATCGGAATCGGCGTCGCCGATGGATGCGATCTGGTCGCGAGGAATGCCGCGAGCGACCAGCTTGCCGATGATGTCCTCGTAGGCTGAGAATCCCCAAGGTGTCTTTTGCACGCCCATGTCGCAGAAGATGAGTTGCGTGCCGCGAGTGGCAGCGGATTCCTGCCAGACTTGAGCTACGTTGCCGACCAGTGCGTTAATCTTTGAGTTCGGATCGTCCTCGGCATCGGCGGAAAGCATGCGAGCGTCAAGTGCGAGCTTGCGGCCGTCAGTGGTAATGGCAAGGGCATTGTCCTCTCGTGGATCAACTCGCTCGTTGCGGAGTCGCTCGTAACGCTCTACCAGTTCGGACTGCAGGTCGAGTTGGGGAGCGTTCATTGGGCAGGAGACGGTGATGGGTTTGCCGGTTGCGAGCTTGGGACGGGGCAGGTCGAGCATGTCGGCGGTCTGGACGTCGGCGAATGAGCGAAACATCTGCTGGAGTTCAGGCAGATTGTTGAAGCGCGCGAACCGGCTGCGTGGCCTAAGCGATGCACCGTCGGGAGAAATCTCCATCGATTCGATGACTTCACCAAAGGTTGCGGCCCAGGCGTCAAAGTGCTCGATGCCACGGTCGTGCAGTCCCTTGGGGTCAGACCTTTCAACATGTTTGTTTTCGTTTTTTTAGGAGTTTAGCAACGGAGACGTGGCTCCCATTTTTGCATCGTTTTCGTGGGGGTTGTTTTTTCTTAGGACCACGTACGCTTTTGCGATAATTCTTGACGTCTAC
>SYJV01000543.1 GCA_005798335.1 Planctomycetaceae bacterium
CGATCAAGCAATCCGAGAAGTCCCCTTTGTGGAAACCACCAGCGTGCTGAGTGAGTTCGTCAAGGGAGTTGTCGTCGGTTCAAGTGGCACATGGTCGAGTTTTTCTGGCGAGTTAGCCATCAGCCTCGTGCGCCTCGTGCCGGTCCTAGGAGCTTGGCCAGACGTTCGCGATACGATATCCAAGCTATGGAAGTACGGACGCGCGGGTTTGACGGCCCAGGACAAGTTTGAATTATCACTATCAGTCCTCGGCATCGTGGCTGAATTCGGCGGCCCAGTCGACTACATCGTGGACGCGGTCAAGCTGTCGTTCAAAGCGCTCAAGGTCACCACTGGTGCGCGATTCGCCCAGGTCTCGCTAGCCGTCATACCCTTCCTTCAAGAACTCCTAGATGCGATGTTCAGCTACGAGGTGGCTCGCAAGAGCGGACCGAGCGGACCGCCGCCAACTCTAGGAGGCAATCCCGAGGGTGAGATCTCCAACTTCGTCCTCGATGGTGCCGAAGGCGAACCACCAGCAGTCTTGTTGCAACGCGTGTTGGAGCGGCTCGACGCATCATCCGTAAGACTTCCCGCGAGGGTTCGCATCGTCTTGGAACGTGCCATCAAACTTTTCAGGCAAGCCACGGACGCGCCTGCGTCGTTCTTCGACTTGCTGTCCGATTTGCAGGGCGCTATGCAAGGGCGATACAAGGAATTCCTCGGCGAAATCCTGGATAGCACTCCCCGTGAAAACTTTGCCAACATGCTGCTTAGGCTGAAAGCGTTGACGACAGACACAGCCGAACGCGTGTTGGCAGTCGATAGCTTAGTTGCCGCGCTCACCAAGGAAAAAGCTCGTGGAACTACTGCACTGAAGCAGTTGTTAACGTCCGCCGATCCAGAGAAACTCGGCGAGATGATGAGTGCCATGGGGCGATTAACCAAAAATCTTAACGGCGACGCCGTTCTGGTCGGCTTCACGCTGCGCAACCTCGTGCAAAGCGGAGTGATCAAGACGCCGGACGATCTGATCGTGTTCTTCAAAGACGTGGACGATCTGGTTGCCACCAAAGTCGCCAACGGCTGGCCGGTCAACGGAATCAAAACTGTGTTGCACCGTGTCGGCAACAACTCGTTCGGACCGTTTGTATTCGGAGGTGTTAATCAGCTTCGCAAAGCTAGAGAGTTGGATAAACTACTTGCCGATCCACTTCGCTCACCTTATCCTCCCGGTGCGACAGCAGGATTCGAAGTACCGTTTAGTGCCACCATCGGTGACGAGAAAATTTACCAGATGGTTGACATCCCCATTCGTGTCGGTAATACCATCATCAAGCTCCTTGAGGTTAAGACGTTTAACTATAGTGTCAGCGATCTTGTCGATCCGGAAGTACAGAAAGTTGTCGCAGATTTCGCGCGGCAATTAATACGGCATTTAAAGATTCAGCGTGCTGGACAGAGCCAGGGTTTTGAATATATCGTGAAGGACCAAGCCACCAAAGATCGCATGATCGCGGCCTATCAAGCGATGAAAAGTGAAGCTAACTTAGATATTCGAAAACGTTATAGGGAAGACGTGGCAAATGCGGTCGACTTAGCATTGGACCTTTACGGAAGCTTAGAATCCATCTTTCGCATTATTTGATAGGTTGGCCGTTAGTCTGCTTGCTCCAAGTAGAAAATCAGATATGAACAATGCGTTCCATCCTCAGAAAGTTCATTGTGGCATCCTTCGATATCCGATTTCGGACTGCTGGTCAAAACTTCCTCAATTGAAAGAAGTCCTTGAACGCAAGCTAAAGGAAGCAAAATCACGAGGGTGTGTGAGCATTTCACATTTTCGACGGAACGATGGAAGGGAGTTGCTTTACCATATCCCGTTTCTAGATCCCAGCTTCAATTATGATGTCGTCGACGGTTTGTCGCGCTTCGTATCTGGCGCAAGGAACGATTGGCGGGAATGGTTGCACGACTATGATCTGTTCCCGCACTTAAACCGTAAATTGCAAGCTACGTGGCAACAGTCAGTAGAAAACCGTATTTTGTTCTCTTTCGTAATCAAACTCGATAAACACGGCAGACGTATTTTCTTTCAAATAGACGAATTGACGCAGGAGTCCGATTCTGAACCGCATCACGTAACGATCGATTATTGGATCGGCCCAAAGAATCTCCTCTCCGAGTCCGAATGGTTAGAAGCAACGAGAGTTTACGACTTGGCCAAATCGGCAGGCCTTGCTTGCTTGCAACAATGCGGCATAAACACAAATGCCAGTCTGGACAACAAACCCTCTCCAAGCGGTCTCGTGAAGGAAAGTGATAGCTTGCGGTTTTTGTCGGGAAAAAACTGTAAAACTGTTTTCGAGAGATGCGTGGATGCATTATCCGCAGCGATTGGACCTGCAGGCGAGACCGAGTTTTCGTTTTCTTTTTTTCACGGTGTCCCCAGAGAGGTAGAGCACAGCGTGGCCTGCCTCGCCAAAGTGCCTCCGATGTGGTCGTACTGGCAGACTCACTATAGCGTAAAGAGGGGTTTCGACGTTTTTGCCCTGCCTTCCGACCATTCGATAATCCGCGCTTACCCTTTATTCGATTACTTCTGCGCCGATGACAATTTTTACATTAACCTCGTCCATGTCCGCGGTGAGTCGTTTATTGAAGTACAAGCTTGTAACAACAACAAGAAATGGTTCGATGTGGTTTCCGATTTTTTTCAAGCGCCGATCGACGTTTGGGAAGGGCCGATCGAATCGCGGTTCGGTTGGTATGGCGATGCCGGCGACGGACGGATCGTACGGCACCAAGTCGATCCAAACTTCGAATCGTTGAGGACTCCCATCCCGCCTGAAAAATCCGCATACTTCGTCTTTCCCAAAGTCATGTTCGACGGGTTCGCCAATCGTGAAGCCCAAGGATATTACCTCGATCCGCTCGAGTTGTTTCGAACTCGCCAAGAGGCCGAACAGTTTGCTCAATCCAACACGCAGAAGTTCATGGAGTTGTGGGAACTGTGCATGTTCACTTCGCAGACGGAAGGTTTCGACTTCACGGATTTGCCACTGGAGAACCAACGCAGAGCCCGCGAAATCATCGGCTTCAGCGAGCAAGATAATTGGCGTGACGTTCTCGATCGGTTTCAATGGGACGTCCTCTCGGAACCCGAGTTCGCCGAGCTTTGCAAACAGCTTCAAGTCGTTCCCTACCGCATCCTTGAAATTGAAATGGACGACGAAGCACTCTTCAAAAAACTATCCAAACGCATCAAGAGTGGCAAATTTGACACCGCGCTTCGCCAACAACTCTGTGAATTGCTTGGCCTGACGATCATGGAGCACACGTTTCCAAAATAGCTGGGCATTAACCGACAGCGAATTCGCGGAATCGACGAATCGTTCCACAATTGCGTCGAGTGTGGTTCATTGCTTGACAAGCCTATCGCCGGAATCGGGTTGATTGTTGCCGCGTGCAACTTATCAAGAGGTTCCGTCGACGCGTAGTTGGACGGATGTTGTCGTTGGTAGTGGACAATCTCTGGCGAACCACAAGTCGTTCGCTGCGTCCGCTGTGTCATTTGCGTGGGGAGCGGCCGCAGGAGGAAGTGGACTGGATGAG
>SYJV01000544.1 GCA_005798335.1 Planctomycetaceae bacterium
AAAATTGGCGGGGGAGCGACTCACCTACGGTTAAGTTCTTCTCCCGCCAATTTTGAATGTTGAACGCGCGACCCGTACGGCAAATAGAAATTACTACCTTTGATATCCCGTTTCATGAAATTACCGCAGTTGGATTTGATTGATTCCAGCCTCGATCGATTGGCTGGGGACCTGTGCATGGTCGAGCAAGAAATCGTCGATGTATCCAGCGTGGCGGGGCGAGTGCTCGCCGAACCGTTGCTTGCGGATCGCGATAGCCCTTCGCTGGCAGTTTCGGCAATGGATGGATACGCAATTCGTACGGCTGATTTATCGCTTGGCCGACTGCCGATCTCAGGAACCTGCCCAGCAGGATCGGCACCCTTGAAGTTAGAGCCCGGCACAGCCATAAGGATCTTCACGGGAGCGCCCATACCGCAGGGGGCGGATTGCGTCCTAAAGCGCGAGGACACTCAAGAGAATGCAGACACCGTTGTCTTCGATAGCCAATCTACCGAATATCAGCTAGGCCAACATATCCGTTATCAAGGTGCGAATGGAAAAGCTGGGGATGTCATTCTCGATACTGGGACGCTGCTGACTCCCAACGCCATGGCAGGCGCCGCTTCGTTCGGGGCACGGCAGTTGTCAGTGCGGCGAAAGTTGCGGGTCGGAATCATCAATACCGGCGACGAACTGGTGCCAGCAGGACAGCCGGCGCTCCCTTGGCAGATTCGCGATTCCAACGGACCGACGCTTGAGAGCATGCTGAAAACCCAGTCGTGGATTGAGTTGGTGTTTCGGCAACAAGTCGCTGACCAACCTGAGCGCGTGGCGAACTCGATTCGCGACGGATTATCAGGCGTCGATGCACTGCTGCTCACTGGCGGAGTATCGATGGGCGACTGCGATTTCGTTCCGCAAGCGATCGAATCATTTGGCGGTAGAATTGTCTTTCATCGGTTACCGATTCGGCCGGGACGACCGGTGTTGGGCGCGCTCAGTAGAGAGGGGAAGCTGATCATGGGTTTGCCCGGCAATCCCGTCAGCGTCGCGGTTACAGCGCGCCGATTGGCCTGTCCGATGCTGCGTCGTGCCGCAGGATTTAGCCGAAATCAGGTGCCAGCGCCGAACGTAACATTGGCGAATCCGGACCAGAAAACTCTTGACTTAGTTTGGTTTCGCCTCGTATCCATCGACGATTGCGGGCAAGCGACCTTAGTCGACTCGCAAGGGTCTGGCGATATCGTATCACTAGCGCGCAGCGACGGATTTATCGAAATTCCACCGCATGCAAGCGGTCCCGGTCCATGGCGCTACGTCGCGTGGTAACTTGGTGGGCCCGTCCTATTCGGCATCACGGCTGTCGGTTGAAGTGCGGCCACTCAACGCCGTCGATGATTTAATTATGGTTTTCGCATAGGTCCCATCGTAATATGACTACCATGGACTGAGGCTAACGACAGAAAAATCACTGCCCAAGGTAAGCCAATAGATCGAAGCTTCATGACATTACCCTTGCTGGTATTGGTGAAATTTACCGACTTTGGTTACAGTTACCCACAGACAGCATTTTGCTGAATGCTGGGCCGCTACCTTCCACCAGCAGATATTATTGGCCCAATGAAACGCGCCTACTTCATGGCCGCGGAATGAACTGCTGAGTCCGACATGAAATGGGGGCGAGCAGGTCGAAGCTGCCGAGGCTCGGGGGATGATTGCATCGTACGCCAACACGTTTCGCTGACGATTGCTGCAACTAGATCACGATAGTTCATACCGATTGCCGATGCGGTCATCGGCAAGTCAGAATGGGTCGGATGCATTCCAGCGATGGGATTGATTTCCATTACCAACGGGTCTCCATGCACGTCGCATCGCAGGTCAACTCGTCCGGCATCGCGGCACCCCAAAGCCCGCCATGCGGCCAGCGCGTTTGTTTCCGCTATGGCAACCACAGACTGGGCGGAAGTCACCTGCCGATATTCCACCAGTTCTTCGCAACGCTCCTTATTGGTGTAGCTGTAAACCTCGGGTTCTGCTTCTGCCAGCAAAACGATTTCCAACGTTCCCAATACTCTCGCTCGACTAGCTTGTCCAAGGATGCTCACCGTAAATTCGCGTCCTGGCAAAAAAGGCTCGATAATCACCGGTTGAGCGAACCGCTGCAACAAATCCTTGCAAACGCGATGCAATTCGAATTGGTTAGTGACTTTGGAAGCGGGCGAAATCCCTTTGCCGGTCCCTTCGCCAACCGGTTTCACGAAGGCTGGAAAACCGATTTTCATGCGGTCGATGTCGTCTACCGATTCCGCAACTTGATGATCGGCTGTCGGAACTCCACGACTGCGCATCACCGACTTCGCCATCGCTTTATGCAGGCACAATGCCGACGTCAGCGGGTCCGAAAACGTATAAGGTACATGGTAAGCGTCCAAAATCGCCGGTACCTGCGATTCGCGCGAGAAACCAGTTAGGCCCTCGCAAATGTTGAATACCAAATCCCACCGCTGGCCCGCGGCCAATTTGTCTACAAGATGTCGGACATGCCCGACTCGATCAACTTGATGCCCCAGGCTAACCAGAGCACCGTCGAGGGCATTGATGGTATCCAGTTGATCCATCTCTGCGGTTTCTTCCAACGAATACCCTTCCGCCAAGTACTGACATCGTAAATCGTAAGTCAATCCAATGTGCATACTAAACTCCTTGCTGAATTCTTCCCAAGTGTACAGCACCCGGAGATGCGTGCAGGTTCACAAGCCGGGTAACAAGTCGACGTGCGGGAGAGCCATCCTGGTAACGCTACTGAACCAGTTTTCAGCTACGTTCGGTCTTTCATTGGTATCAACGGGCGCAGATTTGCACCCGTATAAACCTGCCGCGGGCGACCTATCTTGGTTGCCGCCGATTGATGCATCTCGACCCAATGTGCGATCCAGCCCGGCAACCGCCCAATCGCGAACAAGACAGTAAACATTTGCACCGGCAAACCCATCGCGCGATAAATCACGCCAGAATAAAAGTCGACGTTAGGGTATAACTTTCGCTCGACGAAGTAGGGATCCTTGAGCGCAACCTCTTCTAGTTTTTTGGCGACGTCGAACAGAGGGTCCGTCAAATGCAATCGTCCGAGCAGCTTGTCGCACGCCTTCTTGATAATGGTCGCCCGCGGATCGTAGCTCTTGTAAACGCGATGGCCAAAACCCATCAAACGGAAATTGCTCTTCTTGTCCTTGGCCATGTCGACATACTTCTGTACGTTGCAGCCATCGTCGGCAATCTGTTTGAGCATATTGACGCAAGCTTCGTTCGCGCCCCCGTGCAGCGGTCCCCACAAGGCACAGATGCCTGCCGAAATGGATGCGAATAGATTTGCGTTCGACGAACCCACCATTCTCACTGTCGACGTACTGCAATTCTGTTCGTGGTCCGCGTGTACGATCAGCAACAAATTCAGTGCATTCACAAAGTCGGGATCGGGATCGTATTCCTCGGTCGGGACTGCAAACATTAACCGCAAAAAGTTTTCGCAATACGACAAATCATTCTTGGGGTAATTAAATGGTTGGCCGATCGATTTCTTGTAACTGTATGCAGCGATCGTCGGTAACTTGGCCAACAGCCGATGGATGGAGATTTGAACTTGACGCGCATCGTGCGGATCAAGTGAGTCTTGATAAAACGTCGACAAAGCACCCACCACTGAGGACAAGATTGCCATCGGATGCGCATCGCGTGGAAATCCGTTGTAAAACGAGCGCATGTCTTCGTGAATCATCGTGTGCCGACGAATCGATTCACGAAAGTCGTTCAGTTCATTGGCCGTAGGCAACTTACCGTAGATCAGCAAATACGAAGTCTCGACGAAATCGCAATGCTCGGCAATATCTTCGATAGCATAGCCGCGATAGCGCAACGTTCCTTCTTCGCCATCCAAGTAAGTAATAGCGCTGGTCGTGCTGCCAGTGTTCATGTAACCATCGTCGAGCGTAATGTATCCGGCGTTCTTGCGCAGTTGGGTAATGTCAATCGCTCGCTCGTTTTCAGTGCCTACTACAACCGGCAGCTCGAACTCTTTGCCTTCCACGGTCAATTTGGCGATCTGAGTCTGATTGCTGCATCCAGTGGCACTACTCATCGACAGTCTCTCCACGCATGGAAACGTACAAAATACTTCTTCGAATTTATTGATGGGAGCAGTTTAACGTCCCAAACGGGCCACGGCAATTGACCCCACAAAGCTTGACGCATTAATTGTTCGCGCGCCTCATTCCCGAGACCACGTAACCTGGAAATCTAGCCGAGGCAACACTCCTGGCGACTTCACTATTGGCGGCTGGCACCATGACGCGCATGGGCATGCCACGCAGTCCTGGTCGCGGAATTAATCTAACGTCCCAGATTCCGATGATGCCAGCGGCAGCCGCTAACAGCTCCAGCTTGACCATCTCGATTTGCCGTTGGACACGATCCTGTTGATACGCCATGGCTTGCGAACGCATCAAGAAACTCTCATGTTCGCGCTGTTCGTCGCTTGCTTTTTCCTCGACCCAACGTTGCCAACCAGGCTCCAGAATGGCCAATTCTTCAGAGGCGAACAGGAAAAACGGGACGCCGATCTGGTCGCCAGTTTCCAACTCTAGCAAAACGCCCTCAAGCCGATACTTTTTGGGCTCGCCTCCAATGGTTCGCGCCCACGCTTCGAGACTCTTTTCATCTTCCAGCTTTTGCTGCTCCAAGTGAGATACAATTTTTAGCAGCAACTTTTGGTGAAGCGGATCGATGCTGCCAAATCGCTTGCCATCGAAAGTCACGCTGCCGAGTTTCCGTTGCACAATCAAATCTTTGCGACCGTAAGCCAATACTCTACCACGCACCTTCATGCCATCTTTGGATGTCCAAATCTGCATTTCGCTTGCCGACTTACTGGCCTTCTCGGCAGTTTCCTTCATGCGCAAGTACTCTTGATCACTGGTCGATAGCTCGCCGACCGCAATGCCGAGTAATTCACCGCTAGGTCGCTTGAGCACCACGGATGAGTCACTGAACGCGATCATATCCGCTTCGACCTGAAATCGCCCACTCTTGTCAGACCAAACGCGACCATGAGCCAATTCGGTAATTGCTGCCAAGAAAAGCAACAAGCTAGCCGCGCCGATTAACTTGACCATTACCAGATCTCCTCGAAAATAGGCCCCAATCTCTAAATGGCAAATTTGCAATCGATTCTAACATTTTGAAGCCACCGCGGTACGGTGGGTGCCTGCGGCAAATCGGAATACGCATTTAGGCGAGCGGCAGATGGGAATTTACCAAGGCCTCAGCGAATACAAGCCCGATGCACAAGCGAGTGCGTCACTCCTGGCATACACTCGCTTGCGCTTCGAGCTTGTATTGTAAGAAACTATCTGCCGCTCGCCTTGCTCCAGCGTATGTTCTCCGCCTACTTGGAAATGCGGGACGACCGAGCGGTGAAAAACAGAAAAAACTTGACGCTCGCTGGGAATCATCTACAGTTATCCACCTAATGCAGCAAATCTTGGAGATGCTTCAATAAACCAGCCAGATAAGCTTGAACTTTAGCAAAGGACCTATTCAGTGAAAAACATCGCGATCATTCTCGTAGCGTTCAGCATCGTGACCACAGCCGGGCTTCAAGGATTCGATCTGCTGGCACAAGAAAAAAGTACGCAATCCGCCGAGAAGGCAGAGCGTTCCAAGGAGAAGAAAAAGGGCTCGCCAGGGGACAAATCAGGTCGTTCCGAGGAAAAGGCGAAAAAGAAAAACGCCGACAAAGGCGGGTCAACCGGTTTGCGTTTACCTCGATACTTCGGCACCTTGGTGGATGAAACACAACGCGAAAGAATCTTGTCCATTCGTGCCAAGCATCAGTCGAAAATCGAGGATCTACGCAAGCAACTGGCCGCGCTCGAAAAGCAAGAGATGGACGAAATCGAAGGAGTCCTCACGCCCGCACAGCGCAAGCAGCTCGAATCGCTCAGGTCCGAAGGTGGTAAAGCCGATCCGGCTAAGGACAAAGGTAAACCCAAGGACAAAAAGTAGTTTCGTCGATTGCGTTTTTAGACTCACAGCACATCGCTCAGACTCAGATCGTGTGCGTCTGGGCGAACCGCAACTTCTCTTGCTTGACCTGAGATCGCGAGAAACACAAAGTGACAAAATTCCTAAGTACTTGGTTGGCAGTTTTTAGTTTGGCGTTGTGCTGGCCCACTACGCACTCGTCCGCTCAACAACCGGTTAACTTCATCGTCTTTCTGGCCGACGATCTCGGATGGGGCGATCTGGGTTGCTACGGACATGCTCGCATCAAGACTCCCAACCTTGATCGGTTTGCCTCCGAAGGCATGAGGCTGACCCAGTGCTATTCCGCTTGCTCAGTCTGCTCGCCGTCGCGGTCCGCGATTCTGACCGGGCGAACGCCCTATCGCAATGGCGTTTGGCGCTGGATTCCCGAGGGCAGTCGTTACCATTTACGAACCAGTGAAATTACGATCGCAAAATTGCTCAAGCAAAAAGGATATGACACTTGCCACACGGGCAAATGGCATCTCAATGGGCTGTTCAATTCAGCCGACCAACCGCAACCTAACGAGCACGGATTCGACCATTGGCTAGCCACTCAGAATAACGCGGGCCCCAATCATCTCAACCCAACAAATTTCGTGCGCAAGGGCCAAGCGGTCGGACGTATCGAAGGCCCCAGCTCAACCATTTGTGTCGACGAAGCCGTCCGCTGGCTCCATTCGCGCAAAGATACTAGCCGACCTTTCTATTTGAATGTATGGACGCATGAACCGCATTTGCCGATCGAGACAGCGGCCGAGTTCATGCAGCCCTACGCCGACTTGTCTGACCCCGATTTGCGACAGCACCACGGAAACGTAACTCAAATGGATGCCGCCTTTGGCAAACTCATGCGCGCCATCAATCAGATGGGACTTCGCGACAACACATTCATCATTTTTACCGCCGACAACGGCCCAGAGGGAACTGGCGAAAAAGGACGCACGCGCGGTTCGACCGGTGGGCTGCGCGGCCGCAAGCGATTCACGCATGAAGGCGGGATTCGAGTCGCTGGACTAGTACGCTGGCCAGGTCACGTGCAACCAGGCACTCAAGCTGATCAACCTGTGATTGGTAGCGATATTTTTTCGACAATTTGTGAAATCGCCAAAATCACTCCACCAGCCGACCGTGTCATCGACGGCGCCAGCATCACACCCATCTTCGGCGGACAACCGATCCCGCGCACTATACCGCTTTACTGGCGCAACCATCTGGCGCCTGAATCCTCCACGGTAGCCTTGCGCGACGGCGATTGGAAAATTATCGGCTCCAACGACTTGTCATCGTTCGAGCTTTACAACTTGCGCGACGACCAACACGAAACTCAAGATTTGTCGGCAAAATTCCCCGACAAATTTTCGCAACTAAAGCAGCAGTTGATAGCGCACGACCAAAGCGTCCTCGCCGATGGGCCCGATTGGTGGAAAGCCAACGACACGGATCTGCCTGAAAAAGATCGAGTCAAGAAAAAGGCTCAACCAAAAAGAAAGAACAAGAAAAGCTAACTCGTTTAACCCCAATACCGTTCAACGAACGTGGGATAAGCTTCCAGCTTGTCAACCTGTAGCGGAGTTTCGCCATTGCTTGCACAAGATATTGACAAGCTGGAAGCTTATCCCACGTTCGTTGAACGGTATTGCGTTTAAC
>SYJV01000545.1 GCA_005798335.1 Planctomycetaceae bacterium
CTTCCTTACACTGCTTCTGATTTTCACTCCAATGCGCTAAACCTCGCCGCAATGCACCCTACGCTTTCGGCACTAACCAATCCCCTTTTTTCCGTTAGCCCAGTGGCTAGAAATTCCACTTGCCGTTGAACCAAGACAGTGCTGCCTCACGAGCGGACTGAACAGCAGGCAAAAGCAATCCTACCAACACGCCAATGATTGCGATAACAACTAATAGCTCTACCAACGTAAAGCCATACTTGCGTAACCGAATTCGCATCTTTCAGCACCTCCCAAAAAAAGAATTTACAGAAGAACGTCTCTGACGGACTCAATGCGACTATGCCATTGATTCAATGTGGGGCAAATATTAGGTACTGGTACAAATCCCCATGCCTAATGCACTCGCCGTCTGAAACAATAATATCGTCGCGATTTCCCATGGTCCATGCTCGAAGCAAGCGGCAATGCAAATATAAATTGAAGCTAATGCCATTCATGCCCTACATGGGGAGGTGCCCTCTTGATCCTATGTTGGCATGTTCTCCGGCGATTGCAGTTAGAGGTTTACGAGCAGGCAGAACGATTGCGGTTGACATGACTCAGTGTGACTTGAAGCCGAGGTTGTTTTTGTTGCAAGATGTGAATTCAAGTAAGCAGTGCTTGAAACAAATCTTGTCGAAATGATCTGTTATGATGCTGGTGAGGTCGGGGCAGACACGATTTTGGAATAGTTGGAGTTCGCACAATGCCGGGATTCAATCGTCCAGCACGCAGAGACTTTCTTTCTTCGGCCGTTTTAGCAGCGGCATCGATCGGGCTGGCTGGTAATTCGCAGCAGCTTGTCGCGCAGAGCACTTCGTCGAGCAGTCCAAGCAAGGCTCGGAAAATCAAGATTGGACAGATTGGAACCGGTCATGCTCATGCTTCCAAACTGTCGGTATATCGTTCATCGAGCGACTATGAAGTCGTCGGAGCTGTCGAGCCCGATGCGGAACTGCGGCGACGTGCAGAAAGCCAACCGCTGTATCAGGGCTTGAAGTGGATGTCACAAGCTGAATTGCTAGACACGCCTGGACTAGACGCCGTCTTAGTGGAAACGCGAGTAAGAGACTTGCTTGCAACCGCATATGCTTGCGTCTCCGCAGGCAAGCACGTGCATATCGACAAGCCCGCTGGTGAATCGCTGCCAAAATTCAAAGCCATCCTCGATCTCGCGGCCAAGCAAAACTTGCTGGTGCAGATGGGTTACATGTATCGCTACAACCCGGGTGTGGTTTTGCTGAAGCAGTTTCTCAAGCAAGGCTGGCTGGGAGAGATCTTCGAAATTCATACCGTGATGAGCAAGGTCATACCCAAAGAAGGTCGTCCGGAATTGGAAGAATATCGTGGCGGAATCATGTTTGAACTTGGCTGCCACATTATGGATCTGGTGATTGGAGTATTGGGAAAACCATTGTCCATCGCATCGTACAATCTTCATTCGTCCCGTTTGACAGATTCGTTGCTGGACAACATGCTGGCGGTGTTGTCCTATCCACGCGCCACAGCGACCGTCAAAACAACCTGCTTGGAAGTAGATGGTGGTGAACGCAGGCACTTTGTCGTGTGTGGGACCGAAGGCACGTTTCACATTCAGCCGCTAGATAATCCAGCCGTTCGTGTCACTCTTTCTACGCCGCGCGGCGAGTATCGCAAAGGCTATCAGGATATCGTTCTGCCAAAATACACTCGATACGTTGACGACGCTGCCGACATGGCGCGCATCATTCGCGGCGAAAAGGAAACGGATTTTCCGTATGAACACGATCTGACTGTCCAAACCGCGGTGCTGCAAGCTAGCGGACTGCCGACGTCGTAACGATCATGCGTTCACTCTGCGTTGTCGGGCCATTATCGATCCGTTTGGCAATTGAAATGCCTTACCAGTTGATTCGTTATCCAAGTCCAATTGCGATTCGATGCTGGTTGGGTTTGTCAATCTTTGTATTCCTGATTGCACATGCGGGCTGCAAGCCAAAGGTCATCGCACCCGCGTCGAACCCAACGGAAGTGCCCACGGACGACATCGCAATCGGAACCGCAATCACCTCGAAATCTAGCGAGGGTTCGCCATCTCAGCCGTCCGTAAACTCCGCAAGCGAAGCGAATACTGCACGCCGCGATGTGATATCCGCTCCCGACAGCTCCTGGCAAGAATCGCCGGCTCCCACGGATGCATTGCGACTGCGCAACGAATCCAAACTTTTGGCCGACGAACTGGTCGCGAACTTGCCCGACAATCCAGATGCCTACGAAGTCAAGGCACGTTTTCATTTGCTGTTCGGCGAATCCGAACAAGCTGCCGAGAGTTGGCGCGTGGCATTAAGGTTGGTACCGAACTATCCCTATGCCATCCACGGCCTAGGAAAAGCAGAGATGCTGAATTCAAACTTCGAGGCGGCGATTGGGCATTTCAAACAAGCTAGCTCGCTGCAACCTACCAATGCGGAGCCCGTCCATGATCTCGCGGATGCGTACACAAAACTTGGTCAAATTGAAGAGTCGATAGCGACCTTGAAAGTGTTCGTAGAAAAGTTCCCGCAGTCGGTCGATACGCGCGTATTGTTGGGACAGAGCTATTTGGTGAACGGTGAGTTCACGCTGGCTGAGCCGGAGTTTCGCAGCGCTCTGCAGCTTTCCCCAGGTCTGGCGCGCGCCGAGCAAGGATTAGGCACTGCCTTGCTCCGATTAGGAAAACGCGAACAAGCGGAGCAATATCTTGTTACGCAGCTAGCCCGACGCTCGCTTGAAAAAGTTGACTTGTCGGCGCAGCAATCGTTTAGAGATTCGCTGCGCGAATGCGCGATTCGATTTTGTAGCGCGGCAGAGGTCTATATTGGAGCCAAGAATTTTACCGATGCGGAACGAGTCGTTCGGCGCTCGCTAGTGCTGCAGCCCAACTACGGTCGAGCCAGCGGTTTGCTGGTATCTATTCTTCGGAACCAGCGACAGTTTGACGAAGCATTGCTGATTGCCCGAGAGCAATGCTCCTCTGATTCAACGAATCCTAGTTGGCATTTCACGTACGGCGTCCTGCTCGCTGAAACTGGCAAACACGCAACGGCTCAAGAGCAATTTCGCGAAGTAATTCGGTTGGCTCCCGAAAGTCCCATAGGTTATGAGTCGCTGGCACGATCGTTGATTAACAGCCAATCGAGTCTCAAGGAGACGATCTCGATCGTCTCAAAGCTGGTAAAGGTTCGCGGTTCGGCAGCAGATCATGAGTTGCTTGGACAAGCTTTCGCGGTCAATGCGGACTTTCCTAACGCGTTTCGGTCGTTGAGCGAAGCGATTCGACTGGATCCAGCCAATCGCAACTACCAAGCCGCGATGCAGCATCTGAAACGAGCCATGGGGCCGCAACCTTGATCGATCTACGCTGCTTCATCGTTGCGATAACGACGGTTTTTTGCCAAGTCGTTTTTGTTATGGCTCAAGTTCCCATTGTATTGGAAGACGCGACCGATAGCGCAGGAGTCGACTTCGAACATTTCGCCGGGCGCACTGGAAAACACTTCTTGATCGAAACGGTCGCATCGGGACTAGCCACGTTCGATTATGACAATGATGGTTGGATGGATATCTACCTGCTCAATGGCGCCCCGCTAGAAGGCGCAACGATAGTTCCCGCGCCAAAGAATCGATTATTTCGCAATCTGGGAAACATGAAATTTGAAGATGTAACCGAGCAATCGGGAAGTGGTGACCTGGGATTCGCCCTGGGAGTCGCAGCGGCGGACTATGACAACGACGGAGATCAGGATCTGTTCATTGCGAATTACGGTCCCAACGTTTTGCTCGAAAATCAAGGTGATGGTACCTTTGTACGACGGGAGTTTCGCGAGATCGAGAAAAACAATCGAGTGGCCGCTGGCGTCGCGTTGCTAGATGCCGATGGTGACGGGAATCTCGATCTGTATTTCGCCAACTACGTCGAATTCACGTTCGACAAGGCGGTGAATCGGACATTCTTTGGCGTTCCCGCCGCGCCGGGGCCTAAAGAGTATTCGCCCGACACACACACGCTCTATCACAATCGTGGAGACGGTACATTTCGAGATGTCAGTCGAATATCGAATATCGGAAGTGTTGCTGGACCAGGAATGGGGATGGTAGCATTCGACTACGATGGCGATCGCGATACCGATATTTTTGTGTGCAATGATTCCGCAGCCAATTTTCTGTTCGAGAACAAGGGGAGCCTTCAGTTCGAAGAAGTGGCCTTGCTCGCAGGAGTTGCTTACGATGTGACCGGAGCGCAGCAGGCATCGATGGGAGCTGACATCGCCGACTTCGATGGTGATGGAGACTTGGATCTGGTAACCACGAACTTTATCGATGAAATTCCGACGCTGTACCGGAATTCCGGGCAAGGGTACTTCGACGATATCGGGCCCAAAGTTGGACTGGGCGTTGCCGCTCGCAGTCTAACTTGGGGAGTCGGATTCGCCGACTTTGACAATGACACTTGGCCGGATCTTTTTATCTCCACCGGGCACTTGATTGAAGGTAGCTCGCAGGTCAATGACACGGAGAAATTTGCGACTCCGAACTTTGTGCTGAGAAACCTAAACGGCCGGCGGTTCGAGAATATCACCGCCAACGTCGGCTCGGCGGGAAAAGCAATTCAAGTTAGCCGTGGTACTGCGCTCGACGACCTAGATAACGACGGTGACGTCGATGGTGTCGTGCTCAATTTGAATGCTCGTCCGCAATTGATTAAGAATGAAACTCAGCGCGCCAACAACTTTCTGCAAATTCAGTTGGTCGGCAATCTCGCCAATCGTGATGCTGTCGGTACGAATATTCGCGTTCAGGCCGGCAACAAGGTACTGGTGCAAGAAGTTGTCGCAGGACGCGGGTATCAAAGTCACTTTGGTTCGGTGTTGCATTTCGGCCTAGGATCGCACGTTGGCACAACGACTGTGACGGTACTTTGGCACTCAGGCCAACGGCAAGAGTTTCGCGACATACCTGCTAACGGTCGCTGGCTATTTCGCCAGAGCGCTGATGCATCTGTAAAGTTGTTTTAGGTTATTCGCGTTGGTCTACATCCGGAAATCGAAAGAATCGAAGATAACTGCCGATTGGTTTGCGAACCAACGCATTGGTCAGCGAGTGTCGATCCGCAGGACGACGAACATCGCTATTGCCAGATAATGACAGCCGCTAGCCAGGATGACTAGCGTGTGCCAAATGGCGTGATAGTACCACGAGCGATGATCGTTTAGCAGAAAGAACGTACCCAGGGTATACAACAAACCTCCTATGGCCATCATCGCGAAACAAGTTGCAGAGACGTAGCCCAATAGAACCATCGACGGGGCCCAGCCCAGCATGATATAGGACAGCGACGCGATGTTGTCGATGCGATGTTCGGCATACACTTTAGAATAAAATCCCGTGGCAGCCGCGGCCCAAACAAAAAAAAGAAGACTCAATCGAGCCCAACCTTCCATGTGGGCCCATACAAAGGGCGTAAAGGTGCCGGCAATAAAGACGTAGATCAATCCTTGGTCCAACGTTCGCACTCGATGTCGCAGACCGGCTTCGCGCACGGCATGCGACAGGGTTGAAAAAAGATACATGGCTGTCAAACTGAGGCTATATATTAAGCATGCATAGACAAGCGGCTCCCGATGATCTGCGGCCAGCCGATTTAGCACCAGACCAGCCGGCAAGCTCGCAACGAAACCGACGCCATGAGTCCAGGCATTAACGGCTTCCTGAGCTGCATTTTCCTCGGTAAAGCGAATCGCCATGAACTAGCTCTGACTTGTAGAACCACGAATGCAATTAGAAACCCAGATCTTATCATGATTTCTTGCGCACCGATTCGAGCACCGCAACTAAGCTCAAAACGAGGACCACGTTGACGATGATGAGTACCGCACCTGTCCACGAGACCAACGGCAACAGCAACGCGCCTATTGAACAGGTTGCGGTCGTGAGATAGATCGTCAAAACGGCTTGTTTCTTAGTCATTCCCAAGTCAACCAATCGATGCGAGAAGTGCCGTTTGTCCCCTTGAAACGGACTGCGGCCTTCGCGGAGACGAATCAAAATCACGCTGGTCATGTCGTACAGCGGGACCGCTAACACGCACAATGGAGCGATTACGGCATGGGGAGTGCCGCCTTGGTAGCCAGCATAAGTTGCCAACAAGGTAGCGACCGCTATCCAAAATCCGACGAAATAGCTTCCAGCATCTCCCATAAAGATCTTTGCTGGCGGCCAATTGTGGACTAGAAAACCAAGCAAGCCGCCGGCTAGCATCAGCAGCATCGCGGCAACGAAAATCTGTGGCTGGTTGCTTTGTGGGTCTGGGCTGGACAGGAGCATCGCCGCCAAAAAGCCAGCGGAAATGGTCGCCACGCCGCCGCTGAGCGCGTCCATGTTGTCGAGCATGTTGAACGAGTTGATCAGCGCCACGATCCATAGGACCGATAATATTCCAGTCAACCATGGCAGTTCAATGAAGGCAGTCAGTTGTAAACCTTGCCCGTAGACGCAAACCGTGGCAACCAGAAACTCGATCCCAATGCGCAGTTGCCAGGGCAGACCTCGACGATCATCCACCAAGCCCAACAGCATCAAGACTGTACCACAACCGATCAGAAACCAGATCTCGCCGCATTTGCCTACCAAGCCAGGCGCGTAGCGCGCAACATCGGCTGGCAATAGATCGGCTGCCCACTTGTTGTTGGCCACGATCAAGACCACCGATGTTCCCATCGCGATCGTTCCGACAACTCCCGCCCAGATTCCCAAGCCGCCACCAAGCGGGATAGGAGTTGTATGAACTTTCCTAGCGCCGGGCTTATCCAGCAATCCAAATCGCTCGGCTGCTCGTCGCACGAACGCGACCGCCAAAACCGAAATCAACAGGCTGGGAACCAGCGAAACTGCGATCAAGATGGTGATCAAGCCAGCGGTCATGATTGCTGGTCCCTTCCGTGGGTTTTGTGAGTTTCGAGTTTCAGTACGCCGCGCGCCTTGGTGAAGAACTCCTGAAAGTCGTCTCTTTGATAGTCAGCGTACGTCCAAGGACGCGCTTGCCACCGTCGGTCGTGGAAAAACAAAGTCTCTTCCGCATAGATGCCGCTGGCCAAATAGATTCGATGCGAACGGTCTTTTGTGCTGGCCAATACCAACTTGATGGGCGTGATGTAGCCTGGGTCGATATTCAATGGCCGCTTGTCAGGATAGATCCCTAATTCCCCACACTGCTCCTCCCAACGGTTACTTTCCAATTTTCGTTCGGCCAGACCCTGGGGATCAAATTGGCCTTCGACGATCAGGAATTGCTTTATCAGCTCGGCTCCCATGTCGTCTTCGTAGTAAGTCGTTTCCTTAAACGAGAATTTCTGGCTTTCCAAAACGACTTGACCCCAATGCGTGAGCACCCGATCGCGCGCCCAAGCAAGCGCATCGTCATGTCGACTGAATATCGCGACCAGTAGCACTGCGGGGCCATGTGGTTTAGGAATTCCCAAGATGTCGTTTTGTTCCCACTAAATGCGACGCAATCGACCAGCGTAAGCCACGCGAGAATTCCGAAACAGGATTATCGCTAGTAGGCTTTGGCAAAAATGGCTTGCAAGTTGGTTGGTTTTCCAGTTGCAAAGCAGTGACCATTTTCACTTTGCCTGTTTAATGGTATACAGCGAATCGTTACTTTCAGTTCGCTGAGAATCGGTTCGACATCCTGTTCCGATGCAAAATAGCATCGGGCGAATCCGCCGTGAATTTCTGGAGAATCAGCGTTCTTGGGGGTAAAGTACTCGCGAAATTGGGCCGCAGTCTGTATATCAACGGTATTGTCGTCGCGCAGTTTTTTGGCTCGTTCGAACAAATTCCGTTGAATCTGATCCAATAGGTCGCCAATCGTAGCCACTGCTTGGGCACGCGAGACGCTGGTCTGTTCGCCGGTGTCGCGTCGCGCCAAGAATACGGCATCTTTGGCGATATCTTTGGGGCCGACTTCGATACGTATCGGCACTCCGCGTTTGACGTGATACCACTTTTTCTCACCGCCGCGCAGATCGCGATCGTCCAGTTGCACTTCGACCGGCCGTTCGTCAAATCGCTGAGCGGTCAATTCTTTCCGCAGTTGTTGACAGTATGCAAGCACTTCGCTCCGTTGAGTGTCATCGCGGTAGATAGGCATGATCACCACATGGCAAGGCGCCAGTTTCGGAGGCAATACCAAGCCGTCGTCGTCCGAGTGCGTCATGATCAGCGCGCCGACCAAACGCGTGCTGACGCCCCAAGACGTTGTCCAGGCATAAGCCATCTGACCGTTGGCGTCTTGAAATTTGATTTCCTGCGCTTTGGAAAAATTCTGGCCAAGAAAATGACTCGTGCCGGCTTGCAAGGCTTTGCGATCTTGCATCATCGCCTCGATTGACAATGTCATGTCGGCCCCGGGAAATCTCTCGCCTGCGGTCTTCTCTCCTTTGATGACAGGCACAGCCATATAGCTTTCCGCAAAGTCAGCGTATACATCCAACATTTTGCGAGTCTCTTCCATTGCTTCGTCGGCGGTCGCATGGACCGTGTGACCTTCCTGCCACAGAAACTCGGCTGTTCGAAGGAACATTCTGGTGCGCAATTCCCAGCGAACGACGTTTGCCCACTGGTTAATCAGAATAGGCAAGTCGCGATACGATTGTACCCACTTGGCATACATGGCACCGATGATCGTTTCACTGGTCGGTCTTACGATCAACGGTTCTTCCAGCGGGCCAGCGGGACGCAGGCCTCCTTCGGGCGCCGGTTCCAATCGATGGTGCGTTACTACGGCACACTCTTTGGCAAAGCCTTCCACGTGTTGAGCTTCTTTTTCCAAAAAGCTCATTGGGATGAACAGCGGAAAATAAGCGTTCTGGTGCCCGGTTTCTTTGAACATTCGGTCGAGCACCCTCTGGATGTTCTCCCACAGGCTATATCCCCAGGGCTTGATTACCATGCAGCCGCGTACCGGGGAATTTTCTGCCAGGTCGGCCGCTTTGATTACTTGTTGGTACCATTCTGGATAATCCTCTTGCCGAGTTGGCTGGATCGCGGTCTTGGCGGGCTTGTTCATAATCGATCCGTGTCTAACCTTTTTCCATCGAAGAAGATGCAAACGACTCATTCAGTTTTTCGGGCGAATTCGTTGCCAGCTTCAGCTCGATTTACCCGCAGTCGAAATCGAGCTGAATTGCGGCAAGGGAATTCTAGATTCTCCGGCGGAATTCGAGCAAGGAGACCAGCTTGCTTTCCGTCGCTGGCCGCGCATAATATCGGCTATGAGTGACATTCGCTTCGCGTATCGTTATTGGTTCGGATTTGCGCCCTTTACCAACGAAGGGGCTGTGCGAGGAGTCTAGACTCAGAATCCAGATTTAAATCATCCTCAGCCCCGAGTTCCGGCCAGTTCCGAACTCGGGGTTTTTTGTTTATGTTGCGACTATCAAAGTAAAGTAAGGCAAGAGAATCATGATCGTTGTAATGGAAAAAAATGCCACCGAAGCTCAAATTGCTCATATGGCTCAGCGCGTTCAGGAAATGGGACTGAAGTCGCACGTCATTCGCGGAATCGAACGCACCGTCATCGCGGCGATCGGCGACAAACGAGGCGGCGAGCGCGAATCGCTAGAGAGCGGACCTGGGGTCGCTGAAGTCGTTCCCATTCTGGCTCCTTACAAGGTTGCTAGTCGCGAAGTAAAGCCCGACCCGACGCAAATTCAGGTGCTGGGATTTCGAGCCGGAGCGGGCTTAGTCGGCATTATGGCGGGACCGTGCTCGGTCGAAAACGAAGAACAAATCATCGCTTCCGCGCGAGCCGTCAAGGCCGCCGGCGCTACGGCGCTGCGTGGCGGAGCATTCAAACCAAGGACCAGTCCATACAGCTTTCAGGGCATGAAGGAGGACGGACTAAAATTGCTCGCCTTGGCACGCCAGGAAACTGGTTTGGCAGTGGTTACCGAAGTCATGAGCACCGAAGAAGTTGGATTGGTTGCAAAATACGCAGATATTTTGCAAATTGGCGCGCGCAACATGCAAAACTATCGCTTGCTCGAAGCGGTTGGTAATAGTGGCAAGGTAGTTTTGCTAAAACGAGGTCCTAGTGCCACGATTGAAGAATTTCTCTTGGCGGCTGAATACATCCTCAACGAGGGCAATCCCAACGTCATGCTGTGCGAGCGAGGCATCCGCACTTTTGAGTCGCACACTCGATTTACGTTGCCTTTGGCCACGGTCCCATTCCTGCACCGCAAAACCCACTTGCCCGTAATAGTTGACCCCAGTCACGGTACCGGTCATTCCTACTTGGTTCCCGATATGGCGGTTGCGTCCGTTGCCGCAGGCGCCGATGGACTGATTATCGAAGTCCATCCCAACCCAGAAAAAGCGCTCAGCGATGGCTACCAATCGCTCGATTTTCCACAGTTTAACGATACGCTCCAGCGCTGTGCAAAAGTCGCACAAGCCATTGGAAAGACGCTTTCCTAAGACGCTGCCACGCGACAACGAGTTTAGTGCTTGGTCGACGTCGATTTTGTAGGGGTGTGCCCGTGCTGCGGAGTATCTGAATGAGACTCCGTTACCTCAGTGTGTGCGTCGGCTGCGTGGCCAGCATTTGGTTCCTTGTGACCAGAGGCAGCAGGATGCTCATCCTTGGTTGACCCATGGGGCATCTGAGTTGCACCCGAGTGAGATTCGGTTTCAGTGTGTGCTGTGGGCGAAGCAGGCTGGGAATGAGGCGTTGTCGAAGAATGTGCATCATCTGCGGGGGCAGTTTCAGGCACAGCGTGACTCGCGTGTTCAGCGTGTTCCTTCGCTGGAGCGTGAGTCAACTCTTTGGCAGTCGAGTGTGCGTGTGCGTCGGGTCCTGTGTGTGCATGGTGTGATTGAGGCGCAGCGACGGGATGCGTATCCTTCGAGTGTGCAGATGCGTGCCCCGAGTGGCTTGAGTCGGCGTGATGCTCGTTCTTTGCGTGATGCTCGTCCTTCGCTGGAGCATGAGTCAGCTTGGTTGCATCGGAATGCGCCTCCGTCGAATCATGTGGTGAATGAGGAGCAGTGGTTGCAGGACTTTGGCGATTGCGAAATTGTTCGACTGGTAGATCAAATCGATCGCAGATGAGAATGCGTTCAACTACTTTCTCGTGCAACGATTCGTCGATGACTTGCTTGATCCTTTCCTTTACCAGCGTCATCTTCGGCTCGTCAAATGCGGATCGATCAATCTGACGCAACGCTTCCTCGACCGCTTGGTGAACTAGCCAACGATTATGTTCGATCGTGGCCTTGACCGCTGATCGGCGTTCAGGTGATACCGCCAGTAGCATGCGTAGCTGCGTCAGCCATTGTCGGTCCGACGTAGGCACGTAGTACATTCCCAATGAGATTTCTTTGCTGGCAACGGTCTTGAGCTTCGCAGCCTCGGCGCGCACGTAGCCAATGATCGTGGCATGAGCCATCACCAAGACCATTACCAGTCCAGCAATCCAGTAACGCTTTACGAATGACATTTCAATATGCCAGCTCGGCACCCGATGGCGAAAATCGATCAGGGATAAACTAGGGAGCGGTCACCGCCAGCCGAAATATGGCTCGGTCAAAATTGCACGGCACCACATCAACCGGTAAAGCGTAGGTTATGTAGACAACTCGGTATCCCAACTTCTGCAACACCAGCCGATTCGACGAGTGCCGGCGCCCGCACAACCGATTCCGTCAATACAGCCGGCATAATTAGTTGGACAGCGCCATTTTGTGTGCAAGGCATGGCTTTTGGCCCCTAGCCATTTCGTCGTTTAACCCCAATACCGTTCAACGAACGTGGGATAAGCTTCCAGCTTGTCAACCTGTAGCGGAGTTTCGCCATTGCTTGCACAAGATATTGACAAGCTGGAAGCTTATCCCACGTTCGTTGAACGGTATTGCGTTTAAC
>SYJV01000546.1 GCA_005798335.1 Planctomycetaceae bacterium
CTGCGCCGCTTGTGCGGCGGCCAACTCTCGAAGCTCCCGAATCGTTTCGTCTCTATTGTCCATACGCGAACAATAGAAAATCAACTAAATTAATGCACTATCAATTTCGTACCGTGAACGGTTACAAAAAAACGACTGCCCTCTATTCACGCATGCGAGCGGAAATTGGGCCAAGAAAATCAAAGGCAAAACGCATTACTTCGGTCGGGACTTGGATGCTGCCCTAAAACGCTGGACCGATGAGAAGGATTACTTGTTGGCTGGCCGGCCAGTGCCAAAGAACGATGGAAGGCCCACTTTGGTGGAGTTGGCGAATCTGTACGCTGACGGGTGTAAGAAGCGGGTGTATGCCAATGAATTATCACCTGAAACTTTGGCCGAATACACCAAGAGTATCAAGCGACTGATCGAGATTCGGGGCAAGAACGAAAAGCCCGACGATTGGACACCGCTCGACTACGCAGCGATTAAGGAATGCTTATTCGCACCGATCAAGCGGACCATAGCGATTCGTGGCGGAATCAAAGGAAGTCAAGTAGAGCGAAGATCCTCGATCACCGTAGACGGAGACATCCGTTGCATCAAGGCATTTCTCAATTGGTGTGCCGACTGCGAGTTAATGGAACCTCCGAGGTTTGGAAAGGAGTTTGCACAGACATCTCGCAAGACACTTCGAAAGATGAAAGCCGAAGTTGGCAGGCGCGATATTCAAGCGGACGATTTGCGAACGATACTTGGGCAGGCTTCACCGCATTTCCTGCCAATCATCCTGCTTGGGATAAACGCAGGAATCGGAGCGAAAGACATTGCGCACATGCGGCTTGAGCACCAACGTGGTAGCGAATGGCTGTCCCTTCCGCGATTGAAAACCGGCGCTGATCGTCGGTTGTGGCTATGGCCGGAAACCCGGTCAGCGATCGATGCGTATCTCGAACGACGCATGACGCCATACGGAAAGGAATTTGCTGAGCGGTTATTCGTCACGAAGTACCGGCAACCGTGGATGCGGGGCACACATGACGGCATTGGCAAACTGTTCGTGACACTGCGCAGCGAATGCGGAATTGAGCGAGGAACGTTTTACGATTTGCGCCGAACGTTTCAGACGATTGCTGACGAAACAAGAGACTTTCCGACCGTCAAGTACATAATGGGGCACGTGGCGAGCGCCGATGATATGTCTGCGCAATACCGCCAGCACATAACAGACGACGCTATCAAGGCGGTCTGCGCATATGTGAGAACGTGGCTGTTTAGATAATTAGTTCGCCCCGCGCCGTCCACGGACACTGAAGCCTGTAGGCAGTGCGAGGTCAGCGCGACTTCAACCCTTCAGAATTCTAAAATGAATGTTAAACGAGCAGCGCTGCTGTGTAGTGGATTATTGCACGAAGCCAACCGCCCAATAGACAAGATCATTTTTCAAATTACTTTGAGTATCGAGAGCGTTGCGGAGCTGGCCGAGATTCACGAGTCGGCTGGACTTCAACCCCCAATTGTTTTCAGGTCGATCCAAATTTCTGCCCAGGATCGGTGGGAGTTGCTTCGCAAACGATCTGAGGAACTTAAGCGGAAAGGCATTCACCCATTGCCTCTGATGCAGTGCGAAATCGACGAAGGGCCGGTCGAACATCCAGAGCGTCGCAATGTCGTGCTCGTGGACGCTCACAATACGACAACATTCGCGCACTGTGGCCAATTCCATTCGGGAAAATACTTTCCGCAGGAAATTGATCAAGCCCGGGAGAGAATCTCCACAACGTTGGAAGACTGGATTTGGTACTACGCCACGAAAACAAATACGACAGAGAATTCAGATTGTGACGACAATGTCTCTCTAACAGAAAAGCAGCTTGAATTCCTACTGGCTGCCAGCGAATGCGGAGCAAAGATGGGAGTGTACATTGACACTGCTGCAATTGCCGTAAAAGCTTGGGGGATAGGCGAGGCTTGTCCTCGCAATCTTCGAGAAAATCTCGTCAACATGCGATTGATTTCATCGAAAACAACTAAAGGAATTTCTCTAACCGACAAAGGGTTAAAATTCTTGGAAAAACATAATACAACGCAATAGACCTACATAAGCCCGTCAATGGGTAAACGAGCGCATCCTGTAACCTCCTAAGCGTTCCGCGACTTTTTACGCACTCGCAACGCTAAGGAGGTTTTTTCGTGCCGTTTCTAAACACTCGCCAAGTGCAACAACAGACTGGGTTTTCTATGCAGAAGATCCAGTTCTTGATTCGGATAGGCAAGCTGCCAGCCACAAACACAAGCGTTGGTCCTTGCCGTCAAACAGGCGCGTACCGCGACCGATGATTTGCTTGAATTCGATGATGGAATTGATCGGGCGCATCAGCACAATGTTCCGCACGTTTCGCGCGTCAACTCCCGTGGACAATTTCTGCGATGTAGTCAGGATCGTGGGCATGCTCTTCTCATTGTCCTGAAAGTCCCGCAAGTGCTGTTCGCCCAAAGCCCCATCGTCGGCTGTTACGCGCTGGCAGTAGTTCGGTTCCTTGCTTGTCTTGATCTGGTTGACTAGGTCGCGCGCAGCCAGCGCATGGGCTTGGTTCGCGCAGAACACCAGCGTCTTCTCGTTCTGATTGATCAGCCGCATGCATCAATTATTAGCATGTGAGTCGCTAGATCAATTGATCGGTTCGATACTCGCCAATTGATATGAGACGCGACTCCGACCGTTCTTGAAGTCGACGGTTGTTTTTACAAGAGTCGCGACGCAACGATCGTTGAAGTATGTCCGATTGAATTCAATCACTTGATCTTCGGTGAGGTTTTGGTCAATCTTCCCTGCCATTACATCGCCGCTATCTGTCGAGAAATTGAATTCCCAAGATTCAAGCAAGACACCCTTAAACACTCCATTGACTCTAACGGTTTCATCGTGTGTTGTGGTTTCCGCACCGCGACTAAACGCTTCCGCGGCCTGCGTCGGCGACATCTCACAACGAAAGTCCCCACTTTCCAACCGAAGCCCAGCCTTGCCCTTCGCAACGACTTCGAGAAATGATTTCAAATTTTGAATCACGCGCGGCGCTGCATCATCAAGTTTCGCTGCAAAATCCTCATCGCTTCGCGCCGAGGCGTCAACAAGTCGCGTCACGTGTGAAAGAGTGTCGGCAAGCTCTCCCTCGACAAACAAATCGTCGTTCGCTGCCCGTGTTAATTCCAAGCCAAACGATCCACGCGGCAACCCGCTGAGCAAAAGTCGAGAATTGGCTTCGCCGTGGAGTCGGCCGCGCTCACCGACTTTTCCATGCCAACGGTTTGCATAATCCGCCATGACCATGTTCTGGAATGGTTCGAGAACGCGACTCGCGAACACAGCATCGATACCAATTGAACCGTTAACGGGTTCGCCAGAAAAAAAAAGAATTGCCCGTGATTCCTTGCTTCCTAGCGGAATCGCTGCTATTTGATCTTTCAACTCACGTTCTCGACCAGCAAAGGCTACAGACATTAGCGGGTGGTCGCCCGTAATGTCCTTCAGTCGCTGCGTTTCCAGCAATTGCACCTTCAGTGCTTCTCGTTGTCCACGTGTTGTCATGGTGTTACCTTTGCGAGTTCCTGCCGTGCAGCAGCGTCTTCGGCCGTAGTGTTCAATTCTATACGCAACATGCCCTTCCAGATTCCCATCCGATTATGCGAAAACAATGATATCCAGTATCGCGTGAGTTCGAGTGTCGCTTCTGGACTGTAGCCAGCATCCAGAGGGTAGTGATCGAGTGAGTAGTTGGCTTTTGCCAGCATTGGGTCGGCCACCTCGGGGAACCTTGTCAAAAGTGCCTGTTGGAACGCTAGATCGTATCCCCAATAAACTGTGACCACATCGAGATCCCTCGGCGGGCGGCTCGCCTGCACTTCAATATCTTCCACAAAACTCCTGTCCAGCCACTGAAAACCGTTCGTCAGGCCCTCAATTCTCAGTCGTTCTCGGAAATCAAGGAACTTCCCCAAAATCTGTCGCCGCTCCGGTGTCGTCCCGAGCCGTTCGCACAAGTCAAGCGTGGTACAACGGTAAGGCGACAGGTGTGCAGGCTGGGTCGGATCGCCCAAATGCGGTGGCAGTACCAGATTGTGATCGAACGGTGGAATTGGATTTGGCATGCGAATTTTCAATTTTCCATTTTACTTGATCGTGTCTCAGTCGACCAGAAAGTTTCATCGTTTCACAGTTGCCCGCTGAAGGCTCGGAGCAGCAGCGACTTTTTCAACTCGTCGAGCGCGGCGAGCTTGCGCTGGTAGAGGGAATCGAGGCGTTGGGTTTCTTCGGAAAGCGCCATCAACCCCTCCACAATCTTGTGCTGTTGAGCGAGTGGCGCAATTGGAAGTACGGCCTGCTTTACAAGGTCACCGCTGATATTCAAGACGACCGAGCCGCTTGCGAGTCGGATGAACTGCGATTGAACGACATTGGAAGACAGGAGGTAGTACAAGTAGTCCGAGTCGATGGAATCATTCAGCCGAAGCGCGAACCAACCATCGTGAATGTAGCCACTGGTCTTCATAATGTAGGGCCGACCGAACGACATCGAGTTTGTCAGAATGAAATCACCTTCCTTCACAAATTTGGATCGTTTGGCCCCTTCGGGCGTAATTTTCTGCGCTGTGGAATAGACGTATTTGCCGCCTTCTTCAGTATCACCGATCTTGATCCAATTCACTCCGTCGGACTTGGTGGTGAAGTAATCCTTGATTGGCCGCGGGGAGCTACCACGTTCAACAGTGCAAATCTGATCGAGCGTCTGATCTTTCCATCCGTGGCCGCGTTGGGTGAAGACGGCTTGCAGGTGGCTTTCAAACAGAGCACGGGCGTTTTTGGAGGTTCTGTTCGGCGTTGGCTTTGGCGGTGGCGAGGCCCTCAAACGCTTCGTCGAGAATCCCAACAATCCGCCGCTGCTCGGACAGCGGGGGCATGAATAGCGTGAGTGCAGCCAATGCCGGTGTTGAGATGTTGGGAAATGTTGCACCAGTCCCCAGCCGGTAGATGTCCTCCGTCTTTGAACTGATGAAATGATTGATCCAAGGCTGATATTCCTTGGCTCGAATTGCGGCCACTCCCCGACCGATGCACGCATCGAAGCCAGCAATGTTCATTTTCCCGGTCGTTGACCCGCGAACACAAAGAATCAGATCGTTTTCTTTACAGAGCTTGTTCGGTGCGGTTGTGAATTTGGTTCGGACCGTCTTTCCAAACGAGCCGGGGCTGAACTCAACCGGGCCGTTGATGAGCGGCACGCCTTGTCCAGTTGTGTTGTAAGTCTCACCCGGCGGGCTTGTGCCCATGATGATTTCACAAACGTCGCTCAGTCGCCTTGCTTGCCATCCGGGTTTCATATCAGCCCCCGGATGGTTTGCAGGACTTCGGCACTCTCGGCGTCCTGTGCGGCGATTTTTTCCATGATGACTTCCGGGCTTTTCGACATCGTTCGGTTCCTGTTCGGCGTCCCAAAGTCGCTGACCACGGATCACACCGAGTTCACGGATTGAAGGCAGGTCGTTTCACGATCAACCGGCACATCAAAACATCTGTGACCTCCGTGAAATCCGTGGTTTCATTGACCGAGATTCATAGCTTTTCGACATCGTTCGGCTCCTGTTCGGCGTCCCAAAGTCGCTGACCACGGATCACACCGAGTTCACGGATTGAAGGCAGGTCGTTTCACGATCAACCGGCACATCAAAACATC
>SYJV01000547.1 GCA_005798335.1 Planctomycetaceae bacterium
AACAACTACCCGGACCGCAGATTGGTCCACAGCTAGACGCGACATTTCGGACTCCTTTCCGTTAATTTGCGGAAAGAAGTCTCGCTAAAAGCGAAATTCAATACTAGACCAATTCCCAGCAGTTAAGCGGGACATTGAAAAAAATTGCCACTTCAACAGACCAGCATCGGGAATTTGGTCAATATCGATGCCGCCTTTGCCGAGTCGTTTCTTACTCCCATTCAGAATTACTTGGCTCCGACGACGGCGAACCCAACAGTCGAAGGACTGAAAGGCGTTATCGATCTAGCGATTGCCGATCTGCCGCAGCTCGCAGGCAGCGTCGAGGTAGTCGACACTCCGGGTTCGCTGTTGAGCTTCACGATCGATGCGACCTACACACGAAGCGTCAAGGCCGATTACGACTTGGCGAAAGCCATTTCCGAAAAGGAGAACTTGCGAGATCTGATTCAGATCGAGGGCAAACTAAACGCTAAACTCGATTTCAAACTCGATTTCAAAATCACCATCGGTATCGACCGAAGCAAAGCAAGCGCAACCGCTGGAGCATTCGTTTCGTTCGACGACGCTGCAGCAGAGAACAAAATCAGTGCGTCCATCGACTTGGGAACTCAGTCCCCCGTCATTGCGACCGTTGGATTCTTAGGTGTGACACTCGAGAATCCAACAGCAAGCCTAGCGCTCAGTGTTTCTTTCGATACGGTCGATGACCGAGTTAGCCTGGCTAAACTCTCGGCCAACGACCTTAAGACGGCCGTCAAAGTAACGCCCGATTTAACTTCGGGCGCGAATATGTTCAAGCTGAATTTGCCGATCAAGTCGAACTTGAATGGACTGACACTTTCGACGGCCGAAATCAAATTTGACGAGCAGAATTTGTTTGGTACGGCACCGCCAAAGGAGATCGAAGTCAACACAGAGGAGTTATCCGAGTTCCGGACCGTTTCGGCCGATGGATTCTTCGACGCGTTGCAGCAACTGCAAAACACGTTTGGTGGCATGAATTCCTTTGACACGGACATTCCATTTACGAGTGGCAAGAAACTGAGCGATGTGCTGAATATCGGTATTGCGTTTGGAGCTAAGATCGTTGGTGCATCAGCTCTGCCAAACAAAGAGCTCGCTGCCGCATTCAAGAATGCACAAGAGTTTGCAGACAAAGTAGCCAAGCGAACTACCTACGTTCCGAAGACTGCCACTTCACCAGCCGAGATTCTGTTCGACGTTTCATTCGACCATGTGTTCCATGTAGCGACCTTTCCAATGGAGTTTGGGGCTGGTATCGGTCAGTTGAGTATCCAATCCGATTCGACGCTCAAGGTCGACGCGGCACTGGCCGCTGCGCTGGAGATCGGGATCAAGCTTGAACAGCCTGGGGCAAGCTTTAAGTTCGACGATGACACCCTTCTTTCGAAACTCAACGGCGGCAAGGGAATAACTACCGAAGCTGGAAAAGCGGATATACGGATCACCCTGCGCAACGGCAAGACAAAGGACATAAAGCTTAGTTCGGTGACAAAGATCGGTGAACTGATTGCCGAGCTCCAGAAAGGCGATGATTTTAAGAACGACTTGGTAGTCGAATATGATCAGCAAAAGAACTTGATCGCCGGGGGCACCTACAATCAAGGGTTGATACTGATCGATAAATCCGTCGCCAAAGATGGTGGTAAGTTCAAGCTTGAGATGCTTAATGGTTCGTTGGCTGGCCCGACACTTGGATTGTTTGGTACCGGACAAGCGGGGATCAAGCTCTTGGCAGACGGTAGACAGGACGAGACGAGCTACGGCTTGCGCACAGGACCGTTGCATGGCGAAAGCCTCGCTAACAAGGTCTATGTACGCGCCAAGTCCGGCGAGCCGATGTTTTCAGCCACGGCCTCGCTGAGTTCCGACATCCAAGGCGCAGCGAAAATAGGCTTCGTTGAAATCGACATTAAAGATGGCAATGCGCTTGCGACCCTCAAGGCGTCGTTCACTCCGTCCAATGACAAGTCCTATGGCCGATTCACCGGGTTTGCTTCCGAGGCGATTCCTCTAGGAGAGGCGACAACACTAACAGGCAGTGTGAAGGTTGAGCTGATCCTAGCCGACGATACCACCAAGAAAATCACCATACCGTTTAGCGTTGTTGCGGCCGATACGATTGCAACTGCGGTGGCCAGAATGAACGCTGGGCTTTCTACCGCTGACGCTGCACTGATCCGCGTCGATAGCGCCGCTGGCAAGCTAGTGTTCGTGCGCAAGGATGGCGTTGACAAGCAAATGACCGTCAAGTCGGATGACGACTCGGAAAAGCTAGGCATCACGGACGATTTGACAAACAATCGAATCGATGCCGCTGAAGTTGTCGACTTGGCCAGCGCGGCTAAGTTGCGATTGCAGGCTCAGAAGCCTGTCAAATTTGGCGATGCCTACAAGGGCGACTTGCTGATTGAAATCACCATGGAGGATGGGACACAAACGGACATCACGCTTGGATTCAACGTCGCAGCCAATTCGACGAGCGCTGATCTTACTGCGTTGGTTCTTGGATTGAACGGACAACTGATTGTCAAAAGTGCAAACAACCCAGACCCAAAACTTGTGCGAGTCGTTTCCACCGGTGGCAAGCTGAACTTCTTCTTGATCGATGGCGTTGGTCGCTATGTGACCGTCAAAGCGAAAACGACGGGTGACGCTGCCGCCGCTGCCAAGCTCGGCATTACGGAAGATCTCACCGGCTATTTGGCGACGCCCAGGATCAGTGGCGCCGCGCACTTTGAACTGCCGTTTGATGTCAAACTTAACTTTGGCGCATTTACGTTGCCGGCCCTTTCTCGCAGATTGTCGTTTGACGTTCCCGATCTGACGGTCAGTGATTTCTCACTTCCCGAAAGTTTCAATCTGGATGACTTGGGACTCGGAGGCACTGGCGACTTCTTAAAGAAATTGAAGTCACTGGATCGCGACACGATTATTCAGGCGCTCAAAGACGGGTTGGAACTGCTCAAGAAGACAGTCTCCGAGTCGACACTGTTCAATCAGAAGTTGCCGATGTTGAACGTCGCCATTCGTGACGTGCTCGACTTTTCCGATACGTTTGCAGAGATCATTGGGAACATGCAAGGCACCGCAACCAGCGGCATTGGTCAACTGGATGAAGTGTTCGAAGACATTTTCGGCGTAAAGGAAAGCAATGGTGGCGGAGATGAATATCCTGACTTTCCCGTTTCGATTTTGCCGCAGCTTAATAAAGGACGAGTGTTCAAAGGCGTGAAACTCGATTCCATCGATGCTTTCCCAGGGAGAGTTTCGTTCCTAGGCAACGATTACACCAACCTCATCACGTATTTGGGTGCATTGCAAGCCGACAATCTTGCATTTGGGTTATCGCTTGACACTTCGCGCGACGGCGACGACGACCTCGCCCTGCGGATCGATCTGCCGTTTGATATCGGCACGGACTTTGGTGTACGGAATCAAGTCGCGCCCTTGGGATTTCAAATTCCCATCAGCGTCGATTTGGCAGACTTGGGTGTAAGTGGACTTTCGAGCTTTGTCGATGCCCGTGGCGATGCGTTGGTTAGTGCCTTTGCCCTCGGTCAAGTCACACTTTCAGTCGGGATCGAGTTGCAAGAAAAAGGCGCACCAAAGTCGTTTCTGTATGATGGAGTTGCTAATGGAACATCGCTGGGATTGCTAGTTCGGGCGGCTGCCACTCCATTTAATTTTGATGTTTCAATCGGGCCAATCGGTGCCTCATTGACGAAAGGTAACTTTACTTTCGGTGGAGCGGTAACTGCCGATCCGCAAGCGAATAAATACGCGAACTTCCAAGTTGGCATCAAAGACGACAATGGAGATGGTCGGCACTACTTTGATGAAATCGTGACGACCGTTCAAAACGGTTTAGACCTCAGCGATTTCGAGTTCAAGGGTGGATTGAACGCTAAGCTGACTGCGGAACTTGGTTTTTCCGGGCTGCCGATCGGTCCGTACCCCTTCGAAGCACAGTTAGTCGATACCGATCTCACCGACCTCAAAATTGATAAGGCCACTGTCAAGATCAACGGGCGCGATCCAGCGACGGTGATTCAAGATGTCAAAAACGTTTTGGCTGGTGACTTCAACATCCTAGCCCTGGTCGGTGGCTGGGATGGCGCGTTCGATTTGATTATTGACGCGATGGAAGGCGAAGTATTCGGAGTCGAGTTGCCGTTCATCGGCGACAAGCTCAAAGATCAAGCCAACTTCCTTCGCAATATCAAGGAAAGCGTCTCGGCAAACTTCTCCGACAATGCTAAGAACGAAAAAGACAACAAGTTTACCAATATGTTTGACGATGTTCGTCAAGATTTGTTAAACGCAATTGGTCCGCTCGGCATCGACTTGCTCAAGGATTCGACTGGCGACAATCAGATCACGATCGACGACATCGTGATAGAACAATTGAACCCAGGAATCGGCTTTCAAATTCTGCTTGGTAACGATCTTGGCAAACTTGATTTACCGATCGATTTCGATCTCGGTATTCCGGGTCTAAACTTAGACGTTGACGCAAATGTCACTGGCACACTGGGCTTTGAATTCGGCATGCGATTCGGTGTGGATCTTGTTCACGGCTTCTTCATCGACACGAACAAAACCTTCTTGAATGTCTTTGTCGATGTTGGCGTTCCGGGATTATCGGCCACTGGTGAACTGGGTTTCTTGCGATTGGATGCTGACCTGTGGCGAGACACAGCAGGAAGCCTTGCCAAACCGACGGCTCTTATCGGCGACAAGCAGCCGCTGAATTCCCAGTTCACGCTCACAAGTAAGACGGGCGGAAGCACCGCCAACTTCGATGTCCGTGTCGTGCCCAAGACAGCGTCGGACACCAACGACTTTGTATTCGATTTGAGCCGTCGCGCGCTAACGCTGAGAGTGACAGGTGCGACGACCGCACAAAGTGTAGTTGCGCTGGTCAATTCGAATCCAACACTGAGCGCTCTGTTTACGGCTGCACTTGTTCCAGGTGGTAACGGTAGCGGAATTGTCGCTAGTGGAAAGCGGGCTGTCGGTGTGGCGAACAGTTTCGCGGGGCGCTTCAATGTGGATATCCTCGATCCGGGACAGAACGATGGTTTATTGACCTTCGGTGAGATCCTGACGGTCAAATCGTACAAAGAAGTCCTAAAGATCGACGCGACTGCGAACGCTTCGTTGGACTTGCACTTGCTCGCCAGCTTCGGCGGATCGAATTCTTTCCCGAGTCTGCAAACCGAATTGTTCATCGATTGGCAGTATATGCTGGGCCAGTCGCTTCAATTGCCGAATGTTGAATTTGCAGATATCAGCCTCGACCTTGGTCAGTTTTTCAGCGGCTTTGCTGGCAAGGTGCTGGGCGAAGCCAACAAAATCTTGGAGCCAGTCCGTCCAATCATCAAATTCTTGAACGAGCCATTGCCGGTCGTCAGTGATTTGGCAGGCGGCAGCATTACGATGCTCGACATGCTCAAACTTCAAGGCGGTTCAGTCGCTAAGGCGGCTGCGTTCATTCAATCGGTTGCGGACTTCGATAAAATTTTACAAAGCATCCCGAAATTCGGTGACGGCAAATTACTGAACATGGGTGGCGCGATCTTTGATCCGGTAAAGCGGACCTTTAGGGCCACCGGAACGGCAGCGGAAGTTGCCAACGCGCTCAAGACTCTCGCACCTGCCACGCCCAAGTTCAACCCAGATGACTTCGTTAAATCGGCTGATACTCTGGCAAAAGAACCCGACAACAAAATCAAGCTTGGCTTCCCGATTCTCGATCCATCGAATTTGATGGGCCTGCTCAGTGGCAAAGTAGTGAACCTGTTCACGCTCGATTTACCAACGCTCGAACTAGACGCGAGCATCAAAAAGTTCTTCCCGTTACCGGTGTTTCCAATCGTCGGTGTGCAGTTGGCAGGCGCGGTAGGTGCCCGGATCGATTTTGCGTTTGGCTTTGATACCTTCGGCATTCAGCAGTTTCAGCAGACCGGCGACTTCGAAGATGTCTTCAACGGATTCTATGTGTCGGATCGTGAAAACGCCGACGGTACCGGCGCGGATATCAACGAAGTTGTCTTGACGGCGTCGATCACGGCTGCTGCTGCACTCAACGCTGGTTTCATCCAAGCGTCTGTAGGTGGCGGACTCTTTGCGAACATCGATTTCAATCTGCACGACAACAACAACGATGGAAAAATTCGCTTAGTGGAACTGCTCGACAATACGTTGTTAGGTCTCAACGACGGCTTCGGGCCGATTCACATTTTCGATATTGATGGCAAGCTCGATGCGAAGTTATTTGCGGATCTCAAGATCGGCATCGGACCGTTTTCCTACACGAAAGAATTTGACATAGCGAGTGTCACACTCTTTGAATTCACCTTCCCTCGACCGGCGGGAGAGGGTATTCCGCTAGCGGAATTGCAAGGATCGACCTTGGTATTGAATATCGGTGACCGAGCTAACCTTCGCGACCCAAAGGGAGTGCTGAACTTTCTTGGGAACAAAATCGGAATGGACCAAGCGGAAGACTATCGCATCTTCGCTGGTACGCAACCAGGTAGTGTGATTGTTGAGTCGTTCGGGCGTTCTCAGGTCTACAACGACGTCTCGAGGATCATCGGCAACGCAGGAATCGGGGATGACAAGATCGTCATCAGCAAAGACATCACGATTCCGGTCGAACTTTCCGGTGGCGCTGGCAACGATAAGCTGATTGGCGGATCGGGCAACGACATCTTGCGCGGCAACGACGGCAACGACGAATTGAACGGCGGTCTTGGCGATGACACGCTCGAAGGGGGCGCAGGACTTGACTCTTTGACGGGCGATAAGGGCGATGACACTCTGCGCGGCGGCTCAGAAGACGATCAACTCTTTGGCAGTGACGGCAACGACTTCGTCGAAGGCAACGCAGGCAACGACACAGTCCAGGGCGGTAGCGGTGACGATGTGATCAAAGGCGATAGCGGTTTCGATAGCATCTACGGCGAAGGCGGCGACGACGACATTCGCGGTGGTGCCGATGGCGACTTTATCGAAGGGGGTGATGGCGGCGATGCGATTCATGGCGACGAAGGGGACGACCGCATCTTCGGCAACGATGGCAACGATATCGTTCGAGGTGGAATCGGCAACGATGTCGTTCGTGGCGGAACGGGTAACGACACAATGTACGGCGATGACGGAGACGATCAACTCTTCGGAGAAAACAGTCCCGACATTATCTACGGGGGCGCTGGTAACGACTTGCTCGAAGGTGGACTTGCGTCCGACGATTTGTACGGCGGAACGGGCAACGACAAACTCTACTTCAATGTCACTGACATTTTGCAGCTAGATGAAGCTATCCACTTGCTCGTAGGCGGGGGTGGCGATGACCTGATCTATGGGACAAGAGCCGCGAATGGGACACCTTCGGCGACCGCTTTCGACAACACGATTTCCGGCGATGGCATCAATGACGAAAACGGATCCGTCGACAGCACTCTCGACGGCAATGACGAGATTTACGGCGGCAAGAATGGAGGTAAAGGCGAGGTTTATGGCAAGAATACAATTCAAGGTGGTGGTGGCAATGACGTGATCACCAGTTACGCCGGTGACGACTTCATCGATGCAGGCTCGGGCAATGACAAAGTTTACGCAGGAGCCGGCAAGGACTTTGTAATCGGCGGATTCGGCGACGATCAGTTGTATGGCGACGATGGTGAAGATGTCTTGTGGGGCGGATTTGCATCGCTGACGGACCTGACGAAGTTTGATTTGAATATTGATGCGAACTTTACGCTGCCGCCAAGCTTCAAGGAAACGCAAAAAAATCCCGCTTACACTACCTCGTATACGCCGGCGAAGAATGTCACCCCAGTTTTTGTAGCAGATTTCTCTCTCGCGGGTGTCGACGGGGACGGTCGCGATACACTCGACGGCGGCATCGATAGCGACTTGCTCTTTGGCGGAGCGGACTCGGATGTGATTCTCGGCGGCGCTGGAGCGGACTATATCGACGCCGGTGCAGGCAACGATATCAACGTCGACGGACAAGATGGTGACGACGTCATTCGCGGGGGCGGCAACAATGATGTGCTGCACGGTGGAACTGGCATCGACCACATTCTTGGCGATGGCGGTGACGACCAGCTGTTTGGCGATGCAGGAAACGGGGTCGTGCAATTAGGCCAACGAATGTTCGGGGGAGATGGTAGAGACATACTTCACGCATTTGCACCAGATAGTTTGGCTGGCCAGTACACACTCGTAGGCGATCAATTGTTTGGTGACGCTGACGGTGACACGCTCAATGGTAACTTGCGTACAGAGATCTTGGTTGGTGGAGCTGGCGATGACTTGCTGCGAGGCGATTACCTCGACGGACCGACCTATAAAACGAATACGGCTGCTGACCAAACTGGCGGTGCTGACAAACTCTTCGGTGAGGGTGGCGTAGACAAGCTCTACGGCGGTGGCGGCGATGATGAAATGTGGGGCGGCGCGAATTCCGACTACTTCGATGGCCAAAAAGGAGCTGACACTCAGTATGGCGGCAGCGGTAACGATTTGTTCGTCGTTTCCGAAATGAACCCGTTACAAGTCGAACAAGGTAAACTGGATATCGTCGATGGCCATAAGGGAAATTTCCCTGGGGACACTGCAGCCGACGACGACGCAACCGACGTACTGATCATCAATGGATCTCAATCGAATGACGTGATTGCACTCAGCCAAACAAAGCCTGCGACAGGACAGCCGCAGCTAAGGATCGACACCAAATCGGGTAACAATGCGAACCGCACGATTTTCGTGAATATTCTCGGAATAACAGGTAAGTTACTGGTCGAGCAATTCCAAGTCGCCGGACTTGCAGGCGACGATACGATCGGTTTCGCGGGTGTACACCCAACACTGTTGCCACTGGTCGACTCAACCAATTCGAAAGTGTTCGACGTAACGCAGATTGCGGCTCGCGGCGATTGGACTTCCACGCTCGAGGGCAATAGCGGCGATGATACGATCATCGGTTCCAAAGGTCGCGATCGCGAGTCCGGCGGACCTGGCAAAGATACCCTTTATGGCTTCGCTGGCGACGACCGACTACTCGGCGACAACGGTGATGGGTTCACTAACGATGAAGACAAACTGTTTGGGGGCCAAGGCAACGATGACCTGGTAGGCGGCCAAGGTACCAATTTCCTCTATGCATGGAGCTTTGATCCAGGCGCAGTGGGGATTGACTTTGGAATTTTTGTGGACGCAGGGGGCAATCTAGTTCCCGATTCGGCGGGCGGAACACTCAAAACGGAGAACACCGGCCTAAACCGGATGCTGGGGAACGATGGCACCGACCACTTGTACGGTGGTACGGTCGTTGATTTCATGTACGGTCGAGGTGGAACTAATACGCTTTACCGCGCCAACGGCTCGAAATTTGAATCGCTAGGTGACTCGATCCCAGGTGATGAATGGAAAGAGTATGCCAAAGAGAGCGACGAAGTTTGGTATGTCGGCGGCACGAATGCGAACGACGAAATAAGCGTCAACTTTGTAACCGAGCCGGGATTGCTTTCGGATCACCATTTGATCACGCGTCTGACCGACAACAACGGCAACGTGACGTTCGACGCTCAAGTCCGTCTTGACTTTGCGGCTACCGATAAGGACGGCAAAGCAATTTGGACGCCAAATGATCTGTTGGCGGACTATGCTGCGCTTCGCGCACTGACCGGCAATGAGACACTGACCGATCTGCAGAAACTAGAAGTCAATCGACTGGAAACGAATCTCGTCAATCATTTGTTACCACCCGAGGGCAACTTCGAAGTTATCCTCGTTGATGCCTTGGCCGGGAACGACAAGATTATCGTTGGACCAACAGTACAGAAGTCGGTTTGGATCGACGCGGGTGATGGAGACGATCAAGTCACGATTCGCGGCGGCAACGTGATCTTGGCGGACACAGCCGAAACGGGCAAGGCCAGCGGTCTTATCGGGCGCAATGACACCGCACTGCTGGCTTATCCGTTGAGCGTTTCTGACGGTGGTGTTCTGTTCAATGGACTGACGATTGATCACCCAGCCGATATCGATTGGTTCAAGTTCACGCTCCCTTCTTTAGTGGGCAAGTTAGAAGTAAAGTCCGCTTCGCCGATCGACAATCTATCGGTACAGGTTTTTGCTTTAGATGGCGTGACTTTGAAGGCGAGTGCAACCGGTTTGCGAACGGCCAGTATTGCCCTTCCGTCAAACTTGGTGGCGGGTACGGAATACCTGCTACGAATTCAAACGAACAAGACTCCAACGATCTACGGCATCGAGTTTAACTTTGGTGTAGTAGGACCCATCCCAGTTGAAGAACTTGGCGTACGCAGCGACGCGATTCGTCGCGACGTGATCCTTGGCGGTCGAGGCGATGACATTCTGTTGGGCGGTCCGGGCGAGGATTGGATTCTAGGTGGTGATGGCAACGACGTGATCAGCGGCGGACTCGATCGCGCCGCTGGCGATTTGTTGCTTGGTGGCGCAGGAGACGATACGTTCCAGATCATTCCGGATAAATTGCCACTTCTTGGCGATCAGCCGAACACCGTCTTTGATCCCGCGACGAAGACCTACTTGCCGACCATGAACGACGAGATCGACGGCGGCAGTGGAACGGACCGCATGATGTATGTCGGCGGCAATCTTGACCGCCGCGGTTTTGAAGTGCCCGACTTCGCCGCGTTGAGTTACAACCCTCTCTTACATCGCTATGAATTCACCAGTCTCGTATGGGACATCGGCCAGCAAAAATTTACGGCAGACCCAACGAGCGACGACGGATATTTGCACGAGTACTTGTACTATCAGACTCGCAACGTCGAAAACACTCAAATTGAATTGCAGGAAGGCAATGACTCATTCCACGCCGATCCAAGCTACACATTCCCAGGTGGTATCAGCGAGTGGGGCATCAAGCTGGGTGCCTATGAGCAGCGCGCCACCGAAGCTCGGTTGTCCATCAATGGCGGGGCTGGCGCAGACGAGCTATTCGGTGGTGCCCTGGCTGACTCGATCAATGGTGGCCCCGGCGCCGATCTGATCGTGGGCTATCAAGGCAATGATCGACTGTCCGGCGATGGTGGTAACGATTTGATTTTCGGACTGCGCGATGAACTGTTGACCGGAGTTGTTTCGGCTGCCAGCAACGCAAGTCCAATAGTGATCACTACTACGGGCACAGCGGGAATGTTCGACAGTCAGTCGATCACGATTACGGGAGTCAATGGCAACACCAACGCCAATGGCACCTACTTTGTAAAAGTCAAATCATTAACGTCCTTTGAACTCTACACCGATAGCGCATTGAGCAAAGCAAGAGCTGGGAACGCCAACTATACCAATGGTGGCAATTGGACGTCTAAGCTGATCGCGGCCAGAACGCCATCGCAAATGTCTGGTAAGTCAATTGACGTTTCCGAGCCGTACCGATACGAAATGGTCGCTCCGTTCTTTGCATTGCCGCAGCCGCAATCTCAGGGTATCGACTTGGGAGCGTTGAGTACTACCGTCCAACCTCTCATTCACTTCTCGTTTGATTCGCGGGCATCGCTCGGTCGAGATGATTCAGGGCATGGGGCCGCGGCAAATCTGGTGGGAGTCAGTTACCTTGCAAATGGCCTACGTGCTGGGGCCGCCGATTTTACTCAGCCGACGTCGTCGATGTCGATCAATGGCGGAATCAGCACCAGTGGGGACTTCAAATGGACCGCATCCGCTTGGGTCAAAGATCTGAAGACTGGCACAGATCCGAATTACTTGCTCAAGATGTACACAGGTGGCAGCGGTGACGAAGGCTACTTTAACATTACCATCGATCCAGGGACCAATCATCTTGGAGTGTCGACGGAGCTACTCAACTACGCATCGAATTTAACGGTCAAGAAATTTACCGATAGCGGTTATGCCGTCGACCGCGCTGATTGGGCTGTGAATTGGCACCAAGTGACGCTTGTTGGCGACTCGTCGGGCACGCAGTTCTTTATCGATGGCAAACAAGTTGGAACGACGGCACCGCTCCCCGTTGCCCTCAGCTATTTGGTTTTGCCAGAGAGCTTCAATAACAATTTCGCGAAGGCACTTGATGAAGTCTATTTCTATCCAAGACCAATGACGAAAGGCCAAGTTCTCGAACACTATCAGTCGACATTGAAACCACTGCAAACGATCAATAACGAAGCGGTTGGGCTTGAGTCGACAACTGGCGCTGCTCAACTTTCCAACATTCTCAGTATCGGCGACTTCAACGGTGACAAGTTTGAGGATTTTATCGCCGTCAGCGCAACCAAGAGCTACATTCTGCTCGGACCGGTAGCGCTAACTTCGATTGAAAATATTGAGCAAGCTGCCGACATGATCATCGATAACGTCGCTTTAGGGCGACCTGCTCTTCGCTTTGGTGACATCAACGGAGATGGCTTGGGTGATTTGGCGTTCATTCGTCAAGATGGCGATCACAACTTGGTTACGATCGTTGATGGAGGCATGCAGGTTAGGAGCCAAGGTACTCCGAAGGCTTGGCCACGTCTGTGGGACGCCAATTTTGTCTCGCAGTTTATCTCGCCGCCAGGAACCAGCAGTTTTCATCTGATCAACTTGAACGGAGCCATTACCTCGAACGACATCGATATTCAGATCGCTGAAATGACGGGTGATAACTACGACGACTTGGTGACTCTTTCGACGTCTACTATTGCTGGTCCGCAGTTGGTCGACAAAAAATTTGAACTAGGCCATCTGTTCGCTGGTGCCACGATCAGTGGCCAACAGCAGTTGACTCTCTTTGATCAACGCGCCTACATTCGGTCCGAGCGCGCCTTGACAACTCCTTACACGATTATCGATACCAATGGCGATGGCATCGACGAACTGCTCTTTGGCAATCTGGATATTGATGTCGAAACTAGGAGTGTGGATAAAGCTGCCGTCGTGGGCAATGCTGTTAACACCGGGTTCACAGGATCAAGCTCGCTGACTATTGTCGTCAATGGCCGCACCGCTACGATAACGGTCGACTTCGACAAAGCAGATCCAACCAAGCGTACGCAAGTTGCGTTGACCGCTCAGATCAACAACCTACTGCTATCGACCGCGCTTGCTGGTCAAGTGAAAGCCATACTCGTTGGCAATTCGATTGGCTTTCGACCCGCTCAAGGGGGCTCGGACGTTACGATTAACGTGTTTGGACCAGACAACGATCCTCTCGGTTTTGGTCAAAAAACAACTCCACCAGTTGTGAAGGATTCCGGCTTCTTCAACCTCCCAATCAATGATTTACAGACAACTAGTTCTGTCCAATTTGTGAATACTGCCGCAATTGTTCGGTCTGTACAGGTGCAGTTGCGAATTGTCCACTCGTTTGACGGAGATCTCATCGGCGACTTGGTTGCACCCGACGGAACGCGAGTCAATTTATTCAACCGGGTTGGCGGGTCTGGTGATGACTTCTTCGGTACCTACTTTAACGATTCAGCTCCCGTAGCGATCAAGAGTGGAACATCGCCCTTCAATGGCTCTTTCAGGCCTCAACAGCCGCTCAATGCGTTCGTTGGCAAGCCGACCTATGGCGAGTGGAAGTTAGAAATCATCGATGCAGCCGCTCAAGATGTAGGCGAACTAATCTTCTGGATTCTCTCCATTGAAACCGAGGGAGGTATTTCGGGATCGAGCGGTTCAGGCTTTGCCGTTAACGTGACGTCTCCTTTGGTGACCGGTATTAGCGATTCCGCAAACTTTGGAGTCACTCTTCGTTCGCAATCCGTTTCCTATTCTGAATTAGTTGCGCTACCTGACTTGAATCGAGATGGGTATGACGATTTTGCCATCCAGAAAGATCAAAGCCTTGAGATCTACTACGGATCTGCTGCGAGCATCGTTGCGTTCCCGACAACTCCAGAGTTTAGAATTCTCGGTACGCGATTAACAGTTACGGCTGGCGACTTTGACGGCGACGGCAAATACGACTTAGCCGTCATGACCCGAGACGCAGCCCCGACTCAAGACCGAACTCCTGGGCTCTTGATATTCTATGCCGAGTCATTTGCCAACTTGCATTCCAATACGTTGTTGAATCTGTTTAAATCCGATCTATCGCTGCCCTTTATTGAGAATCTGGATTTGAAACAGACGACAGGGCTCGACAGTATTCATGTGAGTGCGATGGATCTCAATGCCGATCACATTGACGACTTGGTCATCGGCTCAGCCGATGCATCCAATTCTAATGGTGTTGGTTCCGCTGGCCGATTGTATGTCATCTACGGAGCGCCTCGTCGTGTTGCGCTGCCGACCACCAATATTATCGATCTAGAGAATTTCTCGGTGCCTGGCAGCGGGGCGTTCGTCGTGGACGAGGAAACAGGTCGAGCTAGCGAATTCAACAATGCCGGTGATCCGTATTCGCTGGCCAGATTGACTGACGAAAAATGGTTCCGCTTTAGTACGCTTGGCGATGGCAACTCAAGCGACTGGATTCAATTGATTGCACAGCCATCGGTTTCGAAGCTGGTCTTCGCAGACCTAATCGATGCTCGTGGCGGCATACTGAAAGCCAATAAATCGGTCTTCAGCTTGCTGGGTTTGCCTGCGGGTGACTACTACTTGCGAGTTCACAACTACGTCGGGCAGTTTACGATCCAGTTCAATGCTCCTTCAACCGGACAGACTTCGGAGACATCGTCATCACCGGATCGCGACTTAATCGATGGCGGCGACGGCGATGATCAACTGCATGGAAACAACGATATTGATCGCATCCTTGGCGGCAGCGGCGGCGACATCATTGTGGCTGAGCCGATTGAAATTCGCGACTCCACACCAGGAGATGTCAATGGATCGGCCAAGACGGACGAAGCCATTGCGAATCTGACTGGGCCGATCGATCCAGTAGTGATATTGGATAAAAAGATCGCGAGGATCGTCACGACGGAGATCAAGCGCGGCACAGAGACCACGAAAACAAGCGATGGGACCTACGCCATTCTCACCGCCAAGGGACTGGCTATCACCACACCAACGGCCAAATTCGATTTCGCCCCCAACACAGTTATATCGGGTATCGGCTTTAACGGCGGATACACTAATCGCGATGATGGTGACTATGTGTTGCGCGACGGACTGGATAACTTCCTCGGCAGTTGGACCATCTCTGGCTCAAGTGGTGGATTGAACAATGGAGTCGATTCCTACTGGCTGGCCTTCCGTCAGCCGATCCTAACGAACCAGTTGAAACTGTTTGTAACATCCAAAGATGGCGGCACTGTTAGTTTTCGAGAGATCCAGTTCTTTACCAACGGAGCGTTCTCTCCCTTGGAGATCGGCACAACAGCTGGCAATCTAACTCTTAGTTCAACGAGTCCGCTGTATCTAGCTGGTCATCAACTGGAGTCGGGGCTGGATACTTCGAGCAACCCAGACGTAACGCGCGGTGCTGGGGGAACTTCGGTTAGCTATTCGGTCAGCGGAGCGACCGAGCTGAATGCAACCTTTGGTATTGCGAACCTTACAGATGGCGATGTCAATTCGTTTGCTTCTTACTCCGAGCAAATCTTGCCGGGGCCGTTTCGAGCGAGTGAGCTTGGTTCAATTGCTTCCGTAGACGGAAGTGGTCGATTCATTCGTTCGCTGGATGGACTAGAGAATCTGACGAATCTGCAGGTACTGGATCTCTCCAACAATGCAATTACCAGTGGGAACGACGCAGCATCCATCGCTAACTTTAACAAGCTTGCCCAGCTCACTAGTCTTCGTTCACTTAACCTGAGCAATAATGCAAGTGTGACGAACATAAAATCGCTGATCGCGTTGTCCAAGTTGACGAGTCTTTATCTGCACGGCACGGGGATCGCGGGCCCAAACTTTCAATCGATCAATGAGATCGAGGGCGACAATCTGCTGATTGACAATGGGCCGTGGAGCCTACTGCCGAACGCAAACATTCCAACGGCTACAACCATTCCGCACGTTACCATTCAAGGTACAGCAATAGGTTTCGTTGATGTAGATATATTCCTGTTTCATGCGACGTTGGGTGCACGCGTCATTCTGCAACTCCCGGCAAGAGCACATATCGGGGTTGTCGAAATTCAAGATTCGAATGGCCAGCTGATTGGCGGTACTAACGAATCATTCGGTCAACTCGTACTTGACATGACGATGCCAGCAACTGGCACCTATAGAATCCGGATAGCGTCCGCACGAGCGTTAGCAAACTCGCCATATACGTTGCACGTCTCTGTCGAGAATCACAATATCGACGTATCCACTCCATGGGATGGGATCGATAAACTGACGAATCTGCGAACGCTGACGCTACCAGTGACAGGACTTTCTCCGGTAGATCAGAATCTAACTTCGCAAGAAGGTACCGCAGTGACATTGACAACTGCTACATCGGGTGCGTGGTCGGTGCTCAATCCATTGGGAACATCGGTCTCAAGTGGCACAGGAACGTCGATTACGTTCACGCCGACTGGTACAGGCACGTACATGGTGACTCACCCAGCAACGGGCGCGTTTCCGTTTTTCTCACAAAACGTTGCACCTGTAATTTCAGGTACACCGAAGATAGTGAACATAAATGAAGGTCAGAGTAAGGCGATCGCTCCTTTGTTGACCGATGCAGGCTTGACAATCTCTGATGCGGGTTCAATCCCACCAACTCGACAAGTAACAGTCACCGATTCAAGAGGCGTTGTAACCGATTTGACAACCGGTTCGCTGACGATGAACAACGACGTTATTAAGCTGGATACAGCGATCTTGAACGAAGCGTCCGATGTGTCGGTTGCGTTTTGGCTGCGAACCACCGCAACTGGCCTTCGATCGATTCTTAGTGCGGCGAGCGAAATCAGCGGGACCAATCCGAGTGGCGACGATGAATTCTTGATTTCCAGCAACGGTGGAAACACAATTGATGTTTCTTACAAGAATTTGTCTCGACGATTTATTGCGGCAACGCCATTCAACAACGATGCGTGGCATCATTTTGTCGTTATTCGAAACGACTCTAACGATACGATCTCCGTTTATCTCGATGGCTCGCAAATCGGCACGACTCAACCGATCCCTCTTAGCAAACTGAGCGTCGCGACGAATGGCCTCGTCGTCGGGCAAGAGCAAGACAGTGTTGGCGGTGGCTTTGATCCAGCACAAGCACTCAACGGCAAACTGGATGAACTCGCGATTTGGCGGCGAGCAATTACTGCGGATCAAATTGCAACGATCTTTGCCAAAGGAATCATCGGCAACGTAGCCGATCTTGCAGCGTATTATCCACTCAACGAATTAGGTGGTGACATCGCTTACGATCGCAGCTCGAACGCTCGGAACGGAGTTGTTTCCTCGATCGATACAGCGCCTATCACTACAGCAACGCCCATCACTTGGTCCACCGACAGCGCGATCGCGGTAAAGAATTTCCAACCGATAAACGAAGGTGACTATACATTAACCGTTGTCGCACATGATGCGCAAGGCGCTTCGGATCGAGCCGAAGCGGTGATTCATGTTGCCAACGTCGCTCCTACGGCAGTGATCCGTCAACAGACCACGGGCACCATTCTTGCTGGCCCTGGCTCCATTGTCGCTGGCCAAAACGTGAAGTTCGACGCATTGAGCTCGACTGATCCTGGCGTGAATGACAAGCGTAGCTACTTCTGGGAAGTCTCGTTTAACAAGGATCCTGCTAGCACGGATCCTGCTAACAAGGAACCTGCCGGCTTTGTGTCATCAAAGAGCAACTTCGATTTCACTCCGAAAGTCGCTGGATTATACGAAGTTACGCTGACGGTGACCGATTCGGCTGGGGATGTCGCCACCAAAACCTCTACTGTCTCGGTCGTGCCTTTCATTGCCGTCATTGCAAATCAAGCTGGCAATGAAGGGGACGTGTTCGTGTTCGACTCGACCGGTGCCTCCGCGAAAGCGACCAACGCAACTCGCACGTACGCTTGGCGGGCCTTTGCATCCGGTGTACCGGAGCTTACTGGCACAGCATCGACATTTGCCTTTGCTCCGATAGACAACGGCACTTATTTCGTCGAACTGACGATTACCGATACGATTGGTGCCACACCGTTTACTACAACCAGGATCGTGTCGACGGTCGTTGCACGCAATGCGACACCAACCATTGAATTCGGTGCCACTACATTCGGCAATGAAGGTTCGCAAGTCACGCTCGCGCCAATGATTCATGACGCGGGTAGCGCAGACAAATTGACTTTGACTTATCTATGGACGATCGTCGACAAGAATTCGAATGCGGTTGTCCTCGATACGGCTGCTAATTTACCGACCGTAAAGTTCACTCCGCGCGACAACGGCACCTATACCGCTACGCTGAAGGTTACAGATAAAGATGGAGCAGCAACATCGCCATCGAGCACGACCATAATCGTTGCCAATCAAGCTCCGATTGTCACCGCCGGCGCGGATCAGGCCTTCGTCGAAGGGACCAACAACAATCAAGTCCGCCTTGAGTTCATTGTGAGTGATAGGCCCACCGACGGAGCCTTCACGTACTTCATTGACTTCGGTGACGGGACAACCGACGTACAAACCTATTCGACCAATAACGCTTTCATCGCCAATCACAGCTATGCAGATAGCGGCTTGTATGTCCCAACGCTCACGGTAACCGACAAGGATGGTGGCGTAGGAACAGCCTCGAGCCGCATCACGATTCGAAATCTTGCACCTCAGAATGTGCGTTTGCCTGGACCAGCGACTGCGACTGCGAAAGAATTCACGACGGTTGAGGTCACGGGCACGGCTTCAGACGTAAATGGGTTGATCGTTGGCACGGTCGATCAGGAACCACTGCGAGGCCAAATCGACTTTGGCGATGGAACGGTCTTGCCCCTTCGACTCCAATTGCAAAGGCCACCGACGGCTGGACAGTTGAACGATTATCAGTTCACATCGCGGCACGTCTATGCCCGTCCAGGTACCTACCGTGTATCGGTAACCGTTCAAGACGACGACGGTGGCAGCACGACTTCTTCTGTGCGAACAATCACAATCGTCGACATAACACCGCCTACGGTTTCGGCAACACCTGTAACGCCAAATCCGCGTAACACACCGGTCGATTCGATAGTGATCGTATTCAGTGAATCCGTGCAGAATTTCGGTTTGTCCGACCTAAAGCTGACTCGCAACGGCGGCGTGAATTTGCTTGCTGGTAGCGGTGCAACGCTAACGGATAATGGTCTTACCGCCAATGGTGAAAGCAAATGGACGCTTGGCAATCTTACGTCGTTGACAAGCAGCGATGGCAACTACGAATTGGTGCTGGCCCGTGTCGCCTCCGGAATCGTGGATGGAGTCGGACTGCCGCTGGCAAGTGACTTGAGAGTGCAGTGGACTGCCGACTTCTCAGCCCCAATCGTGACAGTAAACTCGCTCACATCCATCGATACCCGTCCGAGGTTGACGGGAACCATCGATGATCGCTCCGCTACGGTTACCGTCATTGTGAATGGAATCAGCTATCCAGCAACCAACAATGAAGATGGCACGTGGAATTTAACGGCTGGAACCCTTGCACCGCTGGCCCCCGGCGTTTACGACGTCAGAGTTGTGGCTATCGACCAGTGGAACCACTCCGGCACGGACAGCACCACAGGTGAGCTGATCATCGCTGGCTCACGGAACAACTGGCACAACATTCAGAATCCGCTGGACGTCAACCACGATGGCATAATAACGCCGCTGGATGTGCTGCTGGTCATCAACTACTTGAACAACAATAGCAACGGTACGTTGCCTCCTCGAGCCGAACCCATGCCTCCTTATTTCGATACCAGCAACGATGGATTATGCACGGCGCTTGACGTTCTGCTGATCATCAACCGATTGAACAGTGGTAATGGCGAAGGCGAATTTTCGCGAGCTCTGGAGTTCGTGTCCAACATGGTGCCGGAAAGCCCATTATCAGCCTCACCAGCCTGGTGGCAGCATCCCGCTATGTTCGTACTCAATACGATCAACTCTCCCACAGCGACAAAGTTATCAGTCGAAGAATATCCGGGCGGAGCGGGAAGTCGATCTCGATCGGCATAGGAGTTTGTGACAAAAAGAGGGAAGACAAAAAAAGTTGTTCGGCTTTTCCCTTCCACGCCTCGTGGCCACTGGGAGGCCGACTCATGCTAACTTCCGCTGTTGACGGTTGACACCAATATCTAGCCCCATTCCGTGTTACACCTCTTTTTGTCCTTCCTTTTTTTGTCTTGCTTGTCTCACGTGCTCGTTGTCGCAAACCCCATCCGCTGGGGCTAAGATAATGCGATCAATTCTTGCCAGTAACTTGCGAATTGGCGGAGGCAGCCATGAACAAACGGCGCATACGGGCAACACAGCTCAACGATATTCAGCGTTTGGCAGTTGCGTTGTTGACTATTCTTGCGGCTTCCCCCGCGGTCGGTGAAGAACGATTGTTGGATCTTGGCGCTGTCTTGGATCGGGAGTTTGTGGAGACGGTCCAGCCCTTCTTGAAAGTGCATTGCTTGAACTGTCATGGACCGGCTAAGCAGGAGGCAAAGCTCGATCTGAGTGGCTTTACCACGGCAGTTCGTGTCGCGAAGGAATTGCAGGTTTGGGAGCATGTCCTTCAGCGGGTGGAAGCTGGCGAAATGCCTCCAGAGGAGGCAAAGCGAAAACCGTCCGATCAACAACGATCAACGATTGTTCAATGGATACGAGCTGTACGCAATCGGGAAGCTGATCGGTTGGCGGGCGATCCGGGACCAGTCTTGGCTCGACGGCTTAGCAATGCCGAGTACAACCTTACGATTCGCGATCTGATCGGACATGACATTCGACCTACGCGGGAATTTCCAGTCGATCCAGCTAACGAAGCCGGTTTCGATAACTCGGCTGAATCACTGGCAATGTCGGCGGGACTGGTTGGAAAGTACTTGAACGCCGCGCGCGAGGTCACGGATCATTTGGTGCTCAAGCCCGATGGTTTCGACTTCGCACCTCATCCGGTAGTCACCGATACCGATCGAGATAAGTATTGTGTGAACCGAATCATTGCTTTCTACAATGCTCAACCGACAGATCTAGCGAAATATTTTTTTGCTGCTTGGCAGTTTCAACACCGCGAGGCTTTGGGGCACCCCAACAGTAGCTTGGCAGATTTTGCCAAGAAGAATTTGGTCAGTCCCAAGTACCTCGCCACTGTCTGGCAGGCGTTGACGAGTTCGATCAATCAAGTTGGTCCATTGGCGAAACTTCGCAATCAGTTCGCTTCTTTACCAGGAGTTAATCATCTGGAATCACTTCCCGATGATACAAGGGTTCTTTCTCAGTGCAGAGAACTTGCTGAGTTCGTCGTCAATCTTCGGCAGAAGCTCGAACCCAAGGTCGCCGATTTGTCGGTCCCCGACGTTTCCAAAGGCTCGCAAGCGTTGATCTTGTGGAAGAATCGGCAGTATGCGGCCAATCGCTGGCGTTGTGATTTGGCTGCATTGCGAACCGAAGGAGATGATCCAGATTTGATCGTGCCCGACGAGTCTGGCGAGCGAGCCAAGCATGAAGCGGCCTTCGTCGAGTTTTGCAGCGTTTTTCCGGATGTTTTCTACGTTTCCGAGCGAGGACGCGATTATGTTGGCAAACCCAAGGCCGAACAAGAGAAAGGTCGATTGTTGAGCGCGGGCTTTCACAGCATGATGGGTTACTTTCGCGACGATGGACCCCTGTACGACATGATCCTCGACGCGGACCAGCAGCAGCAATTGGATCGACTGTGGCAAGAACTAGACTTCATCGCTGGGGCACCGATCCGACAATACACCGGTTACATCTGGTTCGAGCGAGCGGAGACGCGTTTCCTGCACGACGAAGTTTTCGATTTCGCTCGATCTGAAGACAAGGATTCGACGTCTCAAGCCAAGATCCAAAAACTAGCGGACGTCTATCTGGCCAAAGTTCGACGGTTGGGTGGCGACGGCGAAGGATTACGAGCGATCGAAGATTTCTATCGCAATATGAACAATTCAATACGCTGGGTCGAACAGGCTCGATTGCAGGCGCAAGAAAGTCACTTGAAGGCCCTGCTGGAATTTACTCGACGAGCCTTTCGCCGACCGCTAACCGACTCCGATCGTGAGGATGTATTGAGCTTTTATCGACAGTCGCGAGAAAGGGATTCGCTGGGGCACGAGGAGGCTGTTCAGGATACGTTGGTCTATATCCTGATGTCACCGCAGTTTCTGTTTCGCATGGATTTGGCAGCCGAAGGTCCCGTGCGACCGCTGACAGATTTTGAACTAGCCAATCGGCTCAGTTACTTCCTATGGTCGTCGATGCCTGACGACGAATTATTGGCCAGTGCCGCTGAGGGTCGGCTGAGCGAACCCAGCGAGTTGATACGGCAATCACGGCGCCTGCTTAAAAGTCCCAAAGTGCGTGGCATGGTGACGGAGTTCGCCGGCAATTGGCTTGACTTTCGCCGGTTCGAAGAACACAACAGCGTTGATCGCCAACGGTTTCCTAACTTTACCAATGATCTGCGCCGATCGATGTTCGAAGAACCATTGTTTTTCTTTGAAGATCTGATTCACTTCGATCGGTCGATTCTCGAACTTCTCTATTCCAGTCGAACGATAGTCAACGAAGATCTAGCCAAACACTACGGAATCGATTCCACCCGAGCAGCCGTTCCCGAAGTTGCTCGCGTCCTTGCTCAAGAATCAGATGCGGCATTGACTGTGAGTTCCGTCGGAAGCGCGCGACCGGGGGAAACTTGGCGAGCAGTTGACGATGTCAGAACACTGGGACGTGGCGGGTTATTGGGAATGAGTGTGTTTTTGACTCAGAATTCGCCTGGCTTGCGAACCAGTCCAGTGAAGCGCGGATATTGGGTCGCGCGACGGTTGTTGGGAGAGCGCATTCCGGCTCCGCCTCCAAACGTTCCAGAGTTGCCAGCCGATGAAACAAAGCTCGGCGAGCAAACTCTTCCGCAAATGCTGGCAACACACCGCCAGAATAAGAGTTGTGCCAGTTGCCACGATCGTTTCGATGCTTTGGGAGTAGCACTGGAGGGCTTTGGTCCCATCGGCGAAAAAAGGACGGTCGATTTAGGTGGTCGCGCGGTTCAGGAATCGGCCGAATTTCCGGATGCCAGCATTCGCAATGGCGTGGAGGGTTTGCGCAATTATATTCGTGAACATCGTCAACAAGATTTTCTAGACAACGTTGGTGGCAAGTTGCTATCTTATGCACTGTGTCGAAATCTCTTGCCGTCGGATGATCGACTGTTGTCATCCATGCAGGTTAAACTAAGGCACGACGAGTTCCGATTCAGTAGTATGGTAGAGGCCATTGTTACAAGTCCCCAATTCTTGACCAAACGTGGTACTCAGCAAGAATAAGGAATAGCTCAGTATGAAAGCTCGCCCAAAGCAACCAGACCGAACCGCGACACCAACGGCTGTTCCCCGACGTTTGGTTTTACAAGGAGCCGGAGTGGCGGCCTGCTTGCCATGGCTGGAGTCGATCTCGGTTTGGGGCGAGACTGCGCCGAATTCCCCAGGCAATATTCCAAACAAGTCGTATCCGCGGCGCATGGCGGCGCTATTCATGGCGTGTGGAGTTAACGCAGATCATTGGTGGGCCAAGGGCTCGGGCGCGGATATGGAGTTGGGCAAGACGCTGCAACCGCTCGAGTCAATCAAGACCAAGGTCAATGTCATCCATGGCTTGTTTAATCAATCGGCGGTTGGAGTTGGTATTCACCCAGGTCAAACCGGTAACATCCTCTCGGGAGCTTCATTGCGCAAAGGGGCTGAACTGGGCGGCGGTATCAGTCTGGACCAAATGCTCGCAAACCATGTTGGCCAGCAAACAGCTCAAGCCAGCTTGGTTCTGGGATGCGAACAACCGATCACTGGCTATCACGAGACGAATTTCTCAATGGCCTACAGTTCGCATATTTCTTGGCAAAACGCTACGTCACCGGTGCCGATGGAAGTCTACCCGTCGCTGGCGTTCGACAGTTTGTTCGAGAATCGTGGCAGCCGCCGCAACAAGAGCGTTCTCGATCGCATTCAGGATCATTACGCCAGCCTAAATCGTCAAGTCAGCGTTGCCGACCGAGCGAGATTGGATGAGTATTTGACAAGCGTTCGGGAGGTCGAGAAGCGGATCGAGCGATTGCGGACCGAACAGAATAAAGCAATCCAACGAACCCAAGAAAAAGGCAAGCCACTGGCTTCTCTCGAGCGCCCCGATAACGGCTTGCCAGAAGACATTCGCGAACATATGCGACTAATGTGCGACATCATCGCCATGGCATTTCAGACCGATAAAACTCGCGTAGCTACGCTGCTGTTGTGTCGCGACATTTCAGGGCTGTTCTACCCATTTTTGGATGTGCGCAAGGCGCATCACCCCGCTTCCCACGATGATTTATCCGACGAATACGAACGCATATCGCGATTCTATTGCAGCCAGCTTGCATACTTGGCCAGGCGATTGGACGAGATGCCTGAAGAGGACGGTACCGTGTTAGATCATTCGTGCATCTTGTACATGTCGAACATGTGGTCCGGCAGCAAACACGACAGCAGCAAGCTGCCGTTATTGCAAGTTGGCGGTTTGGACGGCACGCTTCAAACAGGTCGCGTTCTGGATTATCGCGACAAGCCCGACGACGAAAGGAAACTGTGTAGTCTCTACCTGTCCATCATGGATCGCATGGGCGTTAACCTGCCGCAATTCGGCGACGCACGCAGCCGCCTGGCCGGCATCTAATGAAGCGGCGTGCGTATGTTTCGATCGCTGCTGCGCTGAAGGCGCTTTCAGAATGTTACAATAACCTGCAAGTGTAAAGCGAGCCGCTTAATTGTGCGTTGCGCTACACGCGCGGCACTCAACTGATTTGACCGCTGGAGCTTTTCTGACAACCGCCAGCCATAGAAAGGCGGGTAGGAACTTGAGCTAGATCTACATGTCGAGATTCTGTGCCTCTAATTAGTTGGACAGCGCCATTTTGTGTGCAAGGTATGGCTTTTGGTCCTAGCCATTTCGTCGTTTAACCCGCAGCCGCTAGGCGAGGATTGGGTTGAGCTTGGCTTTGCAAAAAGTTCGAAAACTCAACCCAATCCTCGCCTA
>SYJV01000055.1 GCA_005798335.1 Planctomycetaceae bacterium
CTCGCCTAGCGGCTGCGGGTTAAACGATTTCGCTGCAACGACTTGTTCTTTCCACTGCAAATGAAAGTGGCGCTGTCCATTTAGGTTTTGGAGCGATTTCCATGCATTTGGGCGCAACACCTTCGACGCCCGCGGCTAGCGCCATGGGTTCACTTTTTATCAGCCCACTCAAATGCCGATCTCTCGTTTGGCCTCTGCGAACTTTTCGACGGCGAATTCCAGATCTGCTTGTGTATGAGCTGCGGAAACTTGTGTGCGGATACGCGCTTTGCCATGAGGAACCACGGGGAACGAGAAACCGATCACGTAAACTCCCTTGGCGAGCAGAACGTCGGCCATTTGAGAGGCTAACCGCGCGTCGCCTAGCATGATCGGCACGATCGGATGTTCGCCAGGCACAATCGTAAATCCCAAACGACTCATCGCTTGTCGAAAGAACCGCGTGTTGTGGTGCAATCGATCACGCAGGTCAGTCGAACGCTCTAGAATCTTCAGCGCCGCGAGCGTGCCAGTGACAATCGGCGGTGCCAACGAGTTTGAAAAAAGATATGGCCGCGAACGCTGACGCAGCAGCTTGACGATCTCGCGCCTGCCGGATGTATAACCACCACTTGCTCCACCGAGCGCCTTGCCCAGCGTTCCGGTGATGAGATCCACGCGACTCAAACAATCGTGATACTCGTGAGTTCCGCGCCCACGATCTCCCATAAACCCGACCGCGTGGGAATCGTCTACCATCACCAATGCATGATACTGGTCGGCCAAATTACAAATGTCAGGCAAATTTGCAATAGTCCCATCCATCGAAAAAACGCCGTCGGTCGCGATCAAACGAAAGCGAGCCGAGGCCGCTTCTTGCAGGCGAGCTTCCAAATCCGTCATCGAGTTATTCTGGTAACGAAGTCGTTGTGCTTTGCACAATCGTATGCCATCGATGATGCTGGCATGATTCAGTTCGTCAGAGATTACCGCGTCCTCGGCCGACAACAGAGTTTCAAACAATCCACCATTGGCGTCAAAACAAGACGAATAGAGAATCGTGTCTTCGGTACCCAGAAAATCACTGATCGCACGTTCGAGTTCCAGGTGAATTGCTTGGGTGCCGCAAATGAAACGCACGCTCGCCAATCCATATCCCCATCGGTCCAGACCATCTCGTGCCGCTTGGATGACCTCGGGATGCTCAGCCAGCCCGAGATAATTGTTGGCGCACAAGTTCAGCACTTCTCGATTGGGTTCTACGCGAATGTGCGCGTCCTGCGGTGAGATGATGCTGCGTTCGCGTTTGGTCAATCCCGCCGATTCAATCTGGTTGAGTTGGTCGATGAGATGCTGCTGGAATCCCGTATACATGGTTGATTACATTCCTTGAAAATCACGTTCATAATCCGCGAACTGTCGATCGCCACTGCCCGCGCGACATGCCTTATCGATGCGGCGGAGGAAACGGAAAATCTTGCGGACGAGGGCGACCACGAAATTCGAATGGTGTACCGATTAGCTCATGCCACTTAGTCCGTTGCTCCGGGGTGAGAATCTCCACAATCTTCTCCACCGTTTTCATGTGCGCGTCTCGCTGTTTAGGAAACTCTCCTCCCGGCGGCCCCGAGAAAAATCCACTGAACCAACGCGGCGGTCCTTTGCCATCCGACGGCGGACCACCCATGCGCGGTCCGGGGCCACCGCCTGGACCCGGTCGCGGACCGGGACCAAATCCGCGATCAAGAGGTGGAGGTCTCATCTTGCCGTCTGGCGGCGGGCCTCTACGATCAAAGCGATCTTGCTGAATGATCGTACTGATTTGCTGGCGTTGAGTTTGGCTCAATTGCAGCGCTTCACTTACTTCCATGGTTAGAAACGTATTGGGCAAGTTTTGCTGTCTGACGATCTGCTTCAGCCGTTGCATTTGCGCAACATTGATTTGCTGAGACATTACAGAAACAAAGTCGCGCATGTTGGACGCAATTTCTGCGCTCAACCCGACCAGTGCGAATCCGTTTTCGCCATTCAAGTTTTGCCGGGCGCTCTGAAATTCGTCCACCATGGACTTCAATTCATCGCCTTTGGTACTGTCTATTCTCAAATCTTTTTGGACAGCGTCATCTGCCAACAGCAGCAGCGGTGTCAGGCTGTCCAGCAATTTCAATTCGTCGACGATCCGTTCGACTCTCGCGGAAGCGGAGAGTAAATCTTGTGACTCTTGAGTATTGCCCGTACGCTGCTCGATAAATTCGCGATAGAATTCAAGCGAAGTCTCGAGAATTTGCCGACGCAGGTTTTGGAATTCCGGTCGCAAGGCTAACTCGGTTTCGCTCAATTCACTGAACGTATCGACAGCTTCGCGAGCTTGCTGAAAATTCGCTTCGGCAACTTCGCGTTGCTGCCGTTCGCTGGCCAGCGCGACATCCGTTTCGTGTTGTTCGCGCAAAACCAGCAGCGTCGTCAGCAGTAACCCAATCGTGGATAGGACCAACAAAACCGCTGCGACATTCACGACGGCTTTGTTTCGTTTGCGCCATTTCGCCATGCGTTCCCACACTGTTGGTGGTTTAGCGGCGATGGGTTTGTTGTCCAACCAGCGCTGGAGGTCGTCGCCAAACGCTTGTGCGGTAGCGTATCTTTGGGCTGGATCTTTGGCGATCGCTTTGCGAACGATCGTGTCCAATTCGATCGGTATCGACGGTTCAACGTACTTGGGTGCCAGCGGTTCGTGTTCAGCAACTTGATTCAACATTGCGCGATAGTCTTGGCCGCGAATCGCTGGTTCCAACGTCAGTAGTTCGTACAGCGTCACGCCCAGCGAATAAATATCTGATCGATGGTCCAAAATGGCGCGGTCGCCGATTGCTTGCTCGGGGCTCATATAGCGCACTGTCCCGACGTGGTCTCCAGAGCGAGTCAGTTGCAAGTCAGTTTGTTGGATCTGAGCCAGCCCAAAATCTGTTACCCATACCTTTCCAGCTTGATCCAATAACAAGTTTGCCGGTTTGATATCGCGATGAATTACGCCGTATTGGTGAGCATGGTCCAAAGCCAATGTTGCTTGATGGACCATCCTAGCGACCGATTCGTAATATCGGGACCGATTCGACGCATTGCTTAGTACCGTGGATCCGGACAGCCGCGGTGCCCTATCCGCAGTCCCGGACGGTGGAATCGAGTTGCTTGTCGCACTCGTTGAACGAGCTTGTGCACCGGAGGGCGGCAACAACACTGGGGTAATTGATTTGGAATTCGCCTGCCGCATGTTGTCGATCAACTCAGCCAGAGTATTACCTTCGATCAACTGCATCGCATAGTATTGGACACCGCGGGCGCTGCCCACAGCGTGGACAGGTACGATGTTCGTGTGGTGCAACTGCGCTGCAGCATGCGCTTCATTGCGAAACCTTTGCAGCCTTACGGCATCGAGACCGCTAGCGAATGGAAGTATTTTCAGAGCCACCCGCCGACCCAACGAAAGCTGAATCGCTTCGTACACTACGCCCATGCCGCCACGACCAATTTCGCGCACGATTTGGAAGTCGCCTATCGGCTTGCCCGTGAATTCGCGATCCACCGTGTTCATGTCGCCAGTTTCCTGCCGCCGATCAGGCATCACGTGCACCAGCGCCAGGCCTTCCAGAGCGGGCCGCAGTTCCGTCGCGATCGCGGCATGTTTGCTCAGGAATTCATCCAGCGACGGTGCCTCACCCGAGTCGAGCACGGTCATGAAATCCTTGACCGCAGCGATCAGCCGTGAATCTTCGAATCCAGCGGTTACGTCGAGCATTGCGGAAAGTCGGTCGTCGCTGTTCATTTAGACCTCTCCCATAGATTGTTTCAGTTTCGCGAGGCCGCGCACCCACAGTTTCTCGACACTATCAACCGACCGCTGCATGACGCGCGCGATTTCGGCAAACGGGAGCGCCTCGACGTGCCGCAGGACGATCACTTGGCGGTAGTCTTCGGGTAATCGTTCGAGCGCCTCGGCGAGTCGCAAAAAAGCTTCGTTTCTGGCGAAATGCTGGCTGGGTGACGTGAAATCACCGGCAATTCCCGATTGCAAAAATCCGGACGCGCTAGCCAATCGCTGTTGCAACGCTTGTTCCAATCTAGGGTCTCGCTTTTGAGTTCCCAAATACTTGCGCATCTGCATGGCCAATATATTTGTCAGAATCCCTCGCAACCAACCCGCAAACTCTTCAGAAGTTCCGCCTTGGAATTCGCGAATGCTGGCGTGCGCCGCCAAACATACTTCTTGGGCCACGTCCGAGGGATCGACTTTGGCCTGCATGTGGTGATGCACCTGCGAACGAGCAAGAAACACCAGGTACTTTCGATACGAAGTTAACAACTCCCCCAGGGCTTGATTATCCCCTTTTCGCGCCTGGTCGATCAACTTGCTCAAATCTTCACGATGCGGCACGTTAACTTACTCCGGCCGCAGCTCGGCGTTGCAATTCGCGCAATAGACGCTGTTGCCCTACCGTGACGTCGTCGCCTGTTTCCGATTTCGGCGACGATAACCAAGCGCGCTGGATTTTACGTCCAGCTTTGATCGCTTCATGCAAATCCGCCGCGACCTCGAGGTCCTGTTTGCGTCGAATTGCCATTACGTCCGACCAACCGTAACCATTCTCCAGCAGTTGCAGCGTCCACACCCAGTCTCCGGTACTGCGCGGTGTTAAATCGACTGCAACGGTGCCAGTATCCATTGTGGGCGCAGCCTGCGCAAGCTCGGTATGAGGAACAGGCACTACGACTTTCGCCGGAGCTTGGATCGTCACCGCTGGCGCTGACGGCTTAGCGGTTGGCGGCTGTTTGACGAAGTCAGTCGCGGTCGCCGAGTGATTGGGCTGAGCCGATTGGGTCTTCGGTTGGCTAACTGCATCCGCCTTGGTGACCGACGAAATCGAATCGGTTGGATGGGTATTCGGCTGAGCAACCTCAGTGCGCAACACAATCGTTGCCAGTGTGCTGTGCTGTTTGTCGGATAAACTCACTCGCGAAACTACTGTTGCTATCAACGCGCGGTTGGTTTGTAACTCAGGTGACAGCGCTACGGTGGGCCGATTTTTGTTGATTTCCTGCTGAGCCAAAATGCCGGCGGCCAAAAGTGTATCGAGCAATTCGACCGCATCGGCTTGTCGTAGGCCATCCAGCATGCCGAATCCAGGCAATCGATGCAGACGCAGTTTCTGTACTTTAGCATTGTTGGAACCACACAAGTACTGCGCAATCAAATGCTTGCCGAGCCGCCCATGAACTCGCTCCACGGCACTAACCACCATGGTCAGCAATTTCTCTTGTTGCTCGGCGGTCAATCGGTCGCTGATCGATTTCGATTGGATCGGCGTTTCGCCAACCAGCGTAGTTGATGCTTCTGGAGGATTGTGCTCCGCGACACCATCTGCCCCTGGCGTCGGTTGCAAGGTTGGCTTTTTTTGCTTGGATTGGGGCCATCCGGGAACGCCGTAGCATCGATCACAATGGCCGCAGTCGGTCGCCGAAGGATCGCCGAAATACTCGATAATGGTCGCTTGCCGGCACCGCGGCGACTGGGCAAATCGGACCACTTGATTCAGCCGTTCGTACTCAGCATCCTTGCGCTTGTTCAAATTGTCGAAATCGATTCCCAGGTCATTGAACACTACACCGCGTTTGAGAAATCGTACTGCACGGCCGCGAAACGGTGGAACGTAATCCACTTGTTGCATTTTTGCCAGCTCGCGCAGATGTCGATACAGCGCATCGCGATCCAATTCGGTTTCCTGCATCAACCAACGGGGGTGAACGTATACTTCTTCGCCACGTCGCTGGCCAATCGCGCGTTCCAGAGTGCGCAGTACTTTGCGCTTGACCGTCGCCTCTTTGGGCAGCAGATCTACCAGAGTTGGCAAGTCGCTGTCGATTCTAATCATCGCCATTCCGCCGCTGGTCTCCAAACGCTGGATCACTTCCGTTCGAGCGAGGATATTCAGGCAGCTTCCGATCGCCTCCGCCGAAACGCTTAAACCAAGTTCTTCGCGCATCTCGTCGTGAGTTTTCTCGATGGGATCGTCGGTCAGACGCAGCAAATAATCATAGACGCTTTCGATAACTTCGCGGGGTGGGTAATTGCTGTCGATGAAAAACTCTTGGATATAGCGGTCTTGGTACGAGTAGAACAGTACGCATATCGATTGCTGACCGTCCCGGCCTGCGCGTCCCGCCTCTTGGTAGTAGGCTTCCAACGAGCCGGGAATGTTGTAGTGAATGACAAATCGCAAATCGGGTTTGTCGATACCCATGCCAAACGCGTTGGTGGCGACGATAATTTTCAGTTCGTCGCGCATGAATCGTTCTTGAATCACACGCCGCTGTTCCAACATCAAACCCGCGTGGTAAGCGCCGACTGGGATTTTCAGCTTCTGCTGGATCATCTCGACGATCGATTCACAGCGTTTGCGAGTCGAAGCATAAATGATGCCCGACGCCCCTTGTTGATTGCGCAGAAACTTGGCTAGTTCTTCGTCTTTCTCGCGATCGGTGGAACAGCCCACGACGCCGAAATGGAGGTTCGGACGTGCGAAGCCGCTCATGAACTGCTTCGGTTGCTTCAGTCGCAATACTTCCGCAATATCCTGACGCACGCGCGGAGTGGCTGTCGCGGTCAAGGCCACGGTCTGTACATTTCCCAACCACTGGCGGAACTTGCCCAGCCGCGCGTAATCGGGACGAAAATCATGACCCCATTGACTGATACAGTGCGCTTCGTCGATCGCCAACAACTGAATCGGCGTCGCGCGAATGGCTTCCAGAAATCGATTGTTCCTCAGACGTTCGGGAGCGACGTACACCAGTTTGTACTTTCCCGCTGCCACGTCCTGCAATCGCTGCTGTTGTTCGCTGGCCGACAGAGTGCTGTTGATCAAAGCTGCCGGAATACCCTTGCTGCCCAATCCATCGACTTGATCTTTCATTAGAGCGATCAAGGGCGAGACCACGATCGTTAATCCTGGTCGAACTACTGAGGGCATTTGAAAACAAAGGCTCTTGCCTCCACCGGTGGGCATAACGCATACCGAGTCGTGGCCAGCGACGATTGCCGAGATCACTTCCCTTTGCCCAGGTCGAAAAGACTCCAAGCCAAACTGACGTAGGGCCGCATCCAAGTCAAATTGAAGTGAGTTCATCGAGGATACCGATCCATCTTGCTTGTCCGCAGCACCACTATCAGGATAATTCCACTGACTATTCTCTCCCGCCTCCGTCATTGAACGATTGTTACGCGCCCTGACAAGACGCAGTGGCTCGACTTACAATCAATCGATCTGGAATGGCGCGGGGTTTCGAATAAAGCGTGAAATTCCAATCTTCCGAAAACTGAGCGGCCGAATTATGTATCAGCTTACCAATCACGGACGATTACTGGCCAGGGTCCTTCTGGGAACATTGTCTTTCTGATGAAAACTATTTCCGTCAATGTCGTCCAGTTACCTCGCCTGTTGCCTGATAGTTGGGTTGCGCAGAGATCCTTGGCGATCGTCATCGACGTGCTGCGATTTACCTCGACAGCTTGCCAAGCACTGCATGTCGGGGCGCGTTCGATTGCCGTCGAGAACGAAATAGAACAGGCTCGCGCGTTGGCGCACCGGATCGGCGACGCGGCCCTATTGTGCGGAGAACGCCATTGCCAACGCATCGATGGATTTGATTTGGGGAATAGCCCCCACGAGTATTCGGCGGACAAGGTTAGTGGTCGAGACTTGGTTTTCTCAACGACCAACGGCACGCGCGCGGTGCTGGCAGTATCTACTTCTGCATATTTGGCACTGGGCTGCTTTCTCAACCGTCAAGCGGTCGCAGATTGGGCAACCGCTTTAGTCAACCGAGCTCAAGTGGACCGAATCGATATTATCTGCGCAGGAACCGATGGCCAAATCGCTGCCGAAGACGTTTTAGCGGCTGGAGCCATCGTGAGCAGCCTACAGTTCGCTCATGTTGAGCCGAAGCTAGCTCTGAACGATTCCTCGATCATCGCACTCAGTTGGTGGAACTCACTGACGCAACAAATTCAATTGAACGAATCGACCAACGGTACTGCAACTTCATCCGCTAAGTTATCTGCCACACTTGTAACAGCTTTTTCCCGGTCACTTGGCGGCGCTAATCTCATCAAGAGTGGTTTCGCATCCGATTTGACTCACACCGCGCAGATCGACCAAGTGAAAACCGTGCCAATTCTAGTTACTGATAAATGGCCGCGATTTGTCGCATTGGCTTGATCCTTAACCCATGAACTGCGCTGTACGCAAAACAGGCACTAATGGCGAACGACCTCAAGGAAACTCCAAATCTCGCTGAACAACTGCCCGAGGCTCATTTGAGCTTGTCGGTTGGCTTCAAAGCAATTCACCAGATGGAGACAGAATACCTGCACAGCAGGCTAATTGGCACCGCAAAGATGGAGAAAATCAACCACGAACGAATTTTCTTGGGAGCGGGTTGCTCGCCGTCAATCGCAGTGTAAGGTGTGAGCTTCTTCATGGGTAAATGGCCAGTATTTTGAGTATTGTGCAGCGCGAATTGTACTATACTATGTGCGTCCAATTCGTCTCCAACGCGCTCGACGGGGTGACGGCGATCAAATTTGTGCGAGCGTCCGGTAGAGACAGTGTATTGATAAATTAACGTCGCAATACAAACAACCGGTTAAATGCCACAGTAAGCGTTGGGGTTGTGACTGGTATACTGATTGTACTATCTAGGCAGTCGCGCCAATCGAATCTACCCACCCGCCAGTGCGTCTGCGTTTTGGAAATTTGCAGGCAGAGCCATTCGAATCGACTGGCCCGCGTAAATTCGCGACCTATGTTTTCATGGATTTGACTACATAGAGTTGGCGAGTCGTTTCATGCCCCAAGTTACCTCATTACCATTTGCTGCGACTCAAGGATCGATGCCATCCTTGCCCGCTATCGGTCTGGGGAGTGGGGAGCGAGCATTCAGCAACGCTGCGCTGCCGCCATCGATCGACGCGCCGATTCAGAACGCAAAGATCCTGATCGTCGACGATGAACCCGCGATCACGGACATCGTTAAATCCTATCTTCACAAGGCTGGTTTTCGAAACTTTCATATCGTCAATGATTCTTCTCGCGCGGCCGAAACGATCGTAGCCATTTTGCCAGATGTAGTCCTATTGGACATACATATGCGTCCCGTCGACGGGTGGCAGATTTTGGAAACGATGCGTCGCGAGGAGATTACGCAGAATATTCCAGTCCTGGTACTTACCAGCGCCGACGACGAGGAAAATCGACTTAAAGCCTTCAACATGGGGGCCAAAGATTTCTTGGCCAAGCCGGTCTTTGCCAGCGAATTGGCGGCGCGCGTACGCAACACCGCGTCGGCGAAGATCTACCGCGAGCTGATGACGACCTACTCGATGCAGCTCGAATCGGATGTATTGAGCGATGCGTTGACAGGAATACCGAATCGACGAGCGTTCGACTATGAACTGAAACGTCGCATGATGGAATGGAATCGCCAAAAGATTCCCCTCAGCTTGTTGATGATCGATCTGGACCACTTCAAAGGCACCAACGATCGATACGGTCACCACGTCGGAGATTTGGTGCTAAGGCAGTTCGCCGAATTCCTGAAAGGGCAGATTCGCGATACCGATTTGGTAGCTCGCTTCGGCGGAGAAGAATTTGCGATCATCTTGCCGTACTCGTGCCCGCGCGAATCTCGCAATGCGGCCGATCGAACTCGCGCAGCGTTAGCGGAACATGTTTTCGAATTGCCTGAGCTTTCGCTACGGATGACGGCCAGCATCGGTGTGGCGGATATCACCCACGGAGATGATGCGGAACTGTTTATTCGTCGCGCGGACTCGGCTCTGTATGCGGCCAAGCGCAACGGGCGCAACTGTTGCTTTTACCACAATGGAGCAGCCTGCGAAGAGATTGGGCAAGTCAATGGCGGTGCCAATGCCGCGGCGCTGACGCCCAAGAATGTCTTTGGGCAGCGATACAATCCATCGCTTGAGGAAATGCGGATCGCGATCGTGGACGATGAACCACAGATTATTGCGCTAGTTCGTAAATACCTTAAGGATGCAGGCTACCGCAACTTCGTCACTACCGACGATGCCAGTCAAGCATTAACGATGATCCGAGCCGAATCGCCTGACTTGGTATTGCTGGACATCCGCATGCCCAAAGTTAATGGCTTGGATATTCTCAAGACGATGCGCGCGGACTACCATTTGAGCGCAATTCCAGTACTGATCTTCACTTCCGCGACCGACATCGAGACGCGCGTCGAATCGCTGCGGTTGGGTGCCAACGATTACTGCGAAAAACCGCTGCACGTCAATGAGTTGTTGGTACGCGTGCGCAATACGCTGATGGCCAAGGTCCACCTCGATTCACTGGCGGAGTATTCCAGCAACCTGGAACATCAAGTCGAACTGCGCACTGCCGAGTTGGCTGCGTCGCGACGTGAGGCGATTCAATGTTTGGCCCGCGCTGCGGAAATGCGCGACGACAATACGGGACGGCACATTTTGCGAGTGGGTAAGTACGCCGCGATCATCGCTCGCGAATTTGGGTTCTGCGACGAACGAGTCGTCTGGTTGGAGCATGCCGCCCAATTGCACGATGTGGGAAAGATCGGCGTTCCCGACAGCGTCTTGATGAAGCCTGGCCCGCTGAGCAAAGAAGAATTTCAAGTCATGCAGCGCCATTGCTTGGGTGGCAGCAAGATCATTCGGGCTGAGGCCAGCTCGTTTTCGGCACATCGAGCCGCGGGCAAGGACCCGACAGAAACGGAGAGCTTGAATTCACCCCTGATGCGTATGGCTGCGATCGTCGCCGAAACTCATCATGAAAAGTGGGATGGCTCCGGTTACCCACGAGGTTTAGTCGGTGAAGTTATCCCGATCGAAGGTCGGATCACAGCCGTTGCCGACGTGTTCGACGCGCTCAGTACACAGCGCCCCTACAAGAAGGCCATGCCCATCGAACAGTGCTTCAAAATCATGGCTGAGAATCGTGGAACCCACTTCGATCCAGCCGTCCTAGATGCATTCTTCCGCTGCAAATCTGAGATCATTCGCACTCAACGCGACTACGCCGACGACTAGTCGGGCCTAAGGTTTTAATCGAGCCGCGCGATATCCAGTAGTTGTCCAGTAGCCCGTTTGTACCGCGTCAAGCTAATGACGTAGGCTGTTTGTGATTGGACCAGCGAAGCTTCTTGCGCCAGAACTCGATCCTGCGCATCCAGCAAATCTTGCAACAACAACGACGCAGCACGATCGTCGCCGGGAAGTGTCTCCCATCGGCGATGCAATGATTGCGCGTTCATGCCAGCAGCCGCTAAGGAATCGTATTTGGCTTGCAATAATCGGTACGACGTATCGACCTCGCGCACAGCCACTTCGACATCCGCGTGAATCGATTCGGTAAGGTCGCGAAAATCGGCAGTCAATTGTCGAATCTCCGCCAGTCGGCGCAGTTGTTGAGCACGAGCAGCGCGCTGGCGAATCGGTAGTTCATATACGAAACCAGCGGTCATTGTCGGTTCGCCGGTGGAGAACTGATCCGTCCAACTGCGACCGATGTCTAGATCTCCTCGCAGACCGGAAACGTATGATTCAAGTACGAAGTCCAATACCGGTTGCAATTCATTGCGCGCCATGTTCAAGCGCACGCGCGCCGCTTCGATTTCACTCATCGCGCGATCGACTTCGGGCCGCTGGTTGATAGCAGTGACCAACGAGCTACCCAAGTCCGGTGTCAATAATTGGTCGGCGTATGGTTGCTCGACAGGAATTAATTCAGCCTCGCGGTTGCATAACAAAGTCGGTGAATTCACCAGCGCTCGCAATCAAACTTCTGCGTTACGAATCAACGTTTCAGCTTGCACCAGCTCAGCCGCTCTCAACGAAACAGCCGATTGCACCACCGCGATTTGACTCTCCGTAGAGTCAATATCACGTCGCTGTTGCAAGTAATTCAGAATCAACGACGCGCGTTCAAAATTCAATTTCTTTTGCAACATTGCCGTACGTTGACGGTAGATTTCCCAATACGCTTCGGTAACGCTGAGGAGATAATCTTGCAATTCGGCAGTTGTCCGGTCCGCCGCAATGCGCGTGTCGATCGTCGCCAAGACAATGAGACTTTGGTTGTAAGGACGACCAGCGCCGCTGAGCAGTGGCTGGGTATAGCTGAGCGACAAACGCGAGTTGCCTTGATTGTCCGGCGTAAAGAACTGAGAGTTGCTGTCTTTGGTCCCAATGCGTTGTGCAAGTTCCCAGTTGCCACCCCGCATATTCTTTTGCCGAAATCCAGTGCTGTAGTACCAGTTATGCTCGCGCAATCTCAAGACGTTAAAACCCGCGTCCAGCGAAGTTCCCGTCGGAATGCTCAAGCGATTGTATTTAGTTTCCGCGAACAGCTTGGGATCAAAACCTGCTTGAGCGGTGCAGATTTCGGATTCCGCAATCGCCACATACTCGCTGACCGATTGAACGCGCGCGGAATTCTGTAGTGCATCATAGATCAACGAGTTGATATTGATCGCCAGTGCCGGAACGGCGGGACGCAAGTTGCTAATCGTTGCACCTTCCCACCAGTGCGCAGCGCGGGATCTCGTACTGCTGTCGTTGCCTTGGTTGGATGACTCTGCTTCCGCCTTCGGCGATTGCTCAGCTATCACCGTGACTTCGTCAGTGGGTGGCTTCACATCGAACAGCCCTGAACGCCGTGGATGATGTGCCGGTTGCGGCTCGATAGGTACGGGAGTAACGAATGAGTTTGCAGCTTGGGATGGAACTATTGGCAATCCAAGCATGTCTGCAGTCGGAACTGTAGGGATCGCAACGATAGAGATCGGTACCGTTGGTATATTGGGATTCTGTTCCAAAGCCAGCGATGCGCTATCGATGGGCGTTTGCGGCGTCCATGGAATCGGCGTTTGCAGCACAGCGCGAGGTTGTAAGTTGAGCGGTTGTGCAGATTCGACCGACTGAGGTGAGTTGGAGTAAACTGGCAGGGGTGGACTGAGATGCAGTAATGCTCCCGCACGAGACTTACTGACAACCTGAGCATAGCAGATACTCGGCGCTACCAGCCCTAAAGCTAGCCCGCAAATGATACCAATATGTTCGCGATGACGACTACACATCCGTGTGTTCCGATTCACCCTAAGCCATCCATGGCAGGAAGTCATTTCCTCATTATCGAAACTCCTGGGCTGGTCGGCAGACTATTTCACATCCTCGTTGCACAATCACTACAGCCGGAATCGATCGCTGGGTTGCAAAGCAGGAGAATCGTCAAGCTGCGAAACAGGAGAGTAGAGCAATTATCCACAATTGCTCAGCAAACATAGATTGTTAGGTGACAATCAGTGCATGGTTCAAAAAGGGGGCAGGTGAGTTGCCGCAACTGCCCCCAGTCGCATCACTAAGGAGCGGCAGAAGGAAATTTACCAATACAAGCCCGAAGCGCAAGTGAGTGCGTCAATCCAGGCGTATGTCAATCCAGGCTCTCACTCGCTTGCGCTTCGGGCTTGTACTGGTATATTCCCATCTGCCGCTCGCCTAAACTAAAAGGGTTCTGGCCTAGTATTGAATCGTGCCGGAGTTCTTTGGCCCATCGGAAAACTCCTCCCAAGTTCGCTGATTAGCACCGACTCATTGCCCTAGGGGGTCGCCATGATCGAGGAAAGTGGGGTAGAATCAGGGGTTTGCTGTCAGTGTCTTGAGCGTGGAGTTAAAAAGGAAGGGTAATGGACAAGCCGCAACGGCCCCATGGGAAACAGTCTGAGGAAAAACCTGCCCCCCAGCGCCGCAACCAGTTTTGGTTCGTCATCCTCGTTGGGCTGATTGGCCTATTGATGATGCAGATGCTGTGGCCCGATACGGAAACCTCTCAGATCGATTACAGCGTTTTCATCCAGGAGCTGGAAAAAAACAATATACAGTCTCTCGAAATTAGGGGCCCTGTCGCGACTGGCACGTTCAAAACCGCTCCAGATCAACCGATCGAGTTCGATGAAAACGGCCAACCCAAAATCCCAGCGTCGGACGACGGGCGAGCGCCCAAACTGAAAAGACGTTTCGTGGTCCACTTGTTGGAAGACGAAACGAATATGAGGCTGTTGAACGAACGGATCAACCAGGCAGTTTTGGAAAGCAAAGATGCCAGCCGACCACTGCAAGTTCGTAGCAATAGCACTGCACCGCTGCAAAACTTGTTCATGCTGCTCATGCTCGGCGCGACAGTCATACTGATTCTCTTCGCGTGGTTCATGTTTCGGCGGACACGCGACCAATTGATGGGTGGCGGATTTCTGTCGAGTTTCAGTAGATCCACGGCAAAACGCTACGAACCCAGTGACCAGCAAACGACGTTTGCTGATGTTGCAGGCTTGGAAGGAGTCAAGGCGGATTTGCAGGAGATCGTCGACTTCCTCAAGAACCCAGAGAAATTTCAGCGGCTGGGCGGCCGAATTCCCAAGGGAGTGCTGCTAAACGGTCCGCCTGGAACTGGCAAGACGCTGCTCGCCCGAGCCGTCGCGGGAGAAGCGGGAGTTCCGTTCTATTCGGTTAACGGCAGCGAGTTCATTCAGATGTTCGTAGGCGTCGGTGCGAGTCGCGTTCGCGATCTTTTTATGACGGCCAAGGAAAACGCTCCGGCAATTATTTTCGTCGATGAAATTGACGCAGTCGGAAGGCAGCGCGGCGCGGGGCTGGGAGGTGGCCACGACGAACGCGAACAAACACTCAATCAAATCCTCAGCGAAATGGACGGATTTAGCGGCAACGATTCGGTCATCGTAGTGGCAGCCACAAACCGCCCCGATGTGCTCGATCCCGCTTTGTTGCGTCCTGGGCGTTTCGATCGACATATCACTGTCGGTCGTCCTACTTACAAAGGACGGCTGGAGATCTTCAAAGTACATGTGCGCGATGTTCCGCTGGATAACGATGTCGATCTGAAGCGTCTTGCTGCGGTTACCATCGGATTGACGGGCGCGGATATCAAGAACCTAGTGAACGAGGCTGCGCTGTGGGCCGCGCGAAATGATAAGAGCCGAGTATCGATGGACGATTTCGACTATGCACGCGACAAAGTACTGATGGGTGCCAAACGGGAAGAAGTGCTCAAGCCCGACGAAAAAGAGAAAACCGCTTATCACGAAGCGGGACATACTTTGGCAGCTTGGTTCCTTAAAGGAGCGCAGCGTGTCCACAAAGTTACCATCATTCCACGCGGACGTTCACTGGGCAGTACCCAAATCATTCCTGCCGAAGATCGCGTGAGCATGAGTGAAAGCGAAATTGCGGACCAATTGGTCGTTCTGCTCGCCGGGCGAGCTGCCGAAAAAATGATCTACGACGAAATTTGTGTGGGAGCGGAAAACGACTTGGAGCGCGCAACTTGGATGGCTCGGCGCATGGTCACACACTGGGGTATGAGTAATAAACTGGGACCGGTCAGTTACAAGTTCTCCGACGACGATCCCTTCTTGGGCCGCGAAATTCACCAGCAGCGACCGTTCAGCGAACATACGCTGGAGTTGATCGACGCCGAGGTCGTCGATTACTTGCACAAAGCTGGCGAACGAGCCTCTCGATTGCTCGACGAGCGACGCCAAGAGCTGGAACAAATTAAGGATGCTCTACTAGCTCGCGAAGAAATTTCCGAAAAGGAAATCGAAGAACTGATTGGCCAATCGGTACATGGACCCGCCGATCCTCATGTAGAAATGGCACCCGATAATGCGGCTACTGTTTAACTGCGAACCCGAGTCTGCTGGCAGGGCACCGTAGTCATGGCCAAGAAGCCCGGACGTGGAAAAATCCGCGCAGAGTTTCGCAAGAACCACCAGGGCCGACAGCGTCCTACCGACCTCACTCGAAAATTTCAACAAGAACGACTCGACGATCAACCTAGCGGCGAACGTATCAGCGGCAAAGGCGAACTGACTCGGCATCGAACCATCGTCGGTCATAATTCGGAAGAAGGCGACAGCGGTTTATCAGTTCAGTTCGACATGCATGACCCGAGTATATTGTGCGGGCGAGTTTTGCGAGTACATGGGTTGGAGTGCATCGTGCGCACTGGGGACGATCGCGAGTACCGGTGCGCGGTCAGGCGGTTGCTGAAATCGCTGTCCACCGAACAACGCCATGTCGTCGCGGCGGGCGATTGGGTGAGATTCCGTCCTGAAGGGAACGATCAAGGCATCATCCTCCGCATCGAACCCCGTCAAGGAGTCCTCAGCCGGACAAGCAAAGGGCGACAACATGTGCTGGTCTCCAATATCGACCAAATCATCATTGTGGCCAGCGCCGCAGAACCATCTCTGAAGCCCCATTTGATCGATCGTTTTCTAGTAACAGCAGAACGAGCCGGTTTAGATGCGATCATTTGCATCAACAAAGTCGATCTCGTGGATCTGGCCGAATTGCAGCCGTTGATTGGCGTCTATGCTCAACTTGGCTATCGAATACTGTGTACTAGCGCGGAACAAGGCCAACAAATTGAATGGCTGAAAAAAATCGTCACCAACAAGCAAAGCGTGGTGACAGGTCAGAGCGGTGTCGGCAAAAGTTCGTTACTGAATGCGGTACAATCTGGCTTGGGATTGCGCGTCCAAACAGTCAGCAGTGATAACAATAAAGGCCGGCACACCACGACCACTGCGGAACTGATTCCATTATCTGATGGCGGTTACATCGTCGACACGCCCGGCATACGACAGTTGGAATTGTGGGACGTGCAACCCAATGAGATCGCTGGTTTTTTTCGCGACCTGCGTCCGTATGTTAACAACTGCCGGTTCCCCGACTGTACCCACATTCACGAAGTGAGCTGTGCCGTGCTCGACGCGGTCGCCGACGGCAAGATCGACCCGCGACGCTACGACAGCTACGTGCACTTGATCGAAGATCCCGGCGCCAGCGACTGACGCGGTCCATCCACGATTCTGGAAATCAAGGAAAAGTACGTGATGGTGCGGTGCCGTGTACAAGCTCGGAAAATTCTTGCGAATAATATAGTGACACAAAGTGGAGTGGCGTGGTTTCTGAAGTTCAGCCACCGATACCTCAAACAACTTCTGTCTCCTTAGCCATCGAGCTGATCCCATGAGCCCACTGCGTAAGTGTTTACTGATAATTCAGTGGTTCGTTTTAGAATTCTGTTTGCTAGATTGTGGGTTTTCGCAAGAGAATTATTTTCCACCCTCAGACGCGGACGGTGGTTGGCGACGGCTCACCGATCGAACGCAGATTCTCAGCTCAACAGGAGTGGACGTCGAAAAACTTGATCGTGCTTACGAGTTGGTTCAGCAAAGTACAAAGAACGGCGGGCTGCTGGTCGTTCGACGCGGTTGGCTGGTTTACGAACGATACTTTGGGCTGGGCCATCGCGAAGCCACGCCAAATTTGGCTTCCTGCGGGAAGAGCTTTACCAGCATCGCAGTTGGCATTTTGATGCAAGATCGACCGGATTTGTTTCCCGCAGGATTGAAGCAGCGGATCTTTACGCCCGACTATTTTCCTCCCGCAGCGTTTCCGCTGGCAGACCCGCGCATGGAGAATATTATGCTTGGGCAGTTACTGTCGTTTTCTGCTGGCATTCGTGGCAATAATCCGTGCTATAAAAACGGTCAACCAATCAACATCGAACCGGCTGGCCACGATGGATCGTCTGCGATGATCGATGCGGTCGCCTTGGGCCGGCGTGATATTACCAAAGCTAACGGTCAGAAACTGTCTACAAGCAGGCTATGGTGCGAACCAGGTGGAGGCTATTCCTACGCCACTTCGTCCATTCACCTCGCTTCCATGATGGTTCGGCATATCACGGGAAATGAAATGGAGGTGCTTATTCGCAAGCGAATTGCCCAGCCGCTGGGTTGGGGACGATGGGGATTCGGCTACCAACAGTCCAAGATGCAACACACGCCCGGCGGAGGAGGCATCTGTGTTCGGGCAACCGACATGCTGAGATTTGGCTACCTGCTGCTGCGCGAGGGACGATGGGCGAACAATGCAATAGTCCCCGCGGATTATGTCAAGCATTGCTCAAGCCAATCGCCTTTCAATCCGCATTTTCCCTACAGCCTTCAGTTCAACGTCAATACTCGTGGTGAGCAAACTGATCTGCCTACCGACGCATTTTGGAAGGCAGGTTCAGGTGGTCATGCGCTCTACATAGTTCCCTCAATGGATCTGGTCGTCTGGAAATTGGGTGGACGTGATGGCCAGTATTCTCCGAGCGATACTGGCATTGACCTATCTCCAGAATCTCCGCGCGACAATCCATCGCGAGCCCAGTGGCGTGAGTCCATTAGTTCTGACATGGCGACGATCGAAACTCTACGAATGGTCGTCCGTGCCATCAAACGCCAATAAAGCCAGCAAAGAATTCAATACATAGCTGGGCTGCGGATAAACTCGAAGTCACCCAGGTAGATCCTCGGAGAGGACAGTCGGTGAAGGTCGAACCGCGGCCCATTCCCACCGTAAATTCGAAACTGGAACAGCCGAACTAGCTGGTGTCGAGCCGCGTTTGCAGCCGCGAATCGAGCGTGCTGTCCATTGCCTAAATGGACAGCGCCACTTTCATTTGCAGTGGAAAGA
>SYJV01000056.1 GCA_005798335.1 Planctomycetaceae bacterium
CGAGCGCCGCAACGGAGTCGGCCCTATCGAGTCGCACTGCAAGCATTTGCATTCTAGCGGCAGCCCCCAGTAACACACCCGCACGCCAACGTTGAAACGGTGCGGTATCTCCAAGATGGCGAATGTCTTTGTCGCTAGCCCAATGTTCAGGCATGCGCTGCCACAATGACTCAAATTCGAAATACATCGGCGGATGGCCGGCAGCGATAAGTTCGTGATTTACTTCTAATGGCTGTGGGCGATTCAAATCACCGATGTGACAAGTTGTGCAAACGGTTACGCGAGTCTCTAGATTTCGCAGGTCTATTCGCTGTTTCGAATGCGCGTTAGCAGTCGACGGACTGGACGTTGCACCGTTCCAATGCGATGCGTCCCAAGCGGACGTAGGACCATGGCACGATTGGCACTCAACTCCCAACAACAACTGAACTTCTGGCTGTCCAGCCGTTGCGTGGCACGTCGCGCATCTATCGTTGACAAAGTTGCGAAACGCGAATCGATCGCTGGGCTGGATCGAATCAGCGCTCAATTTCGCCACGATTTCGATCGACCATTGGCTCATGAGCGTCGAGTATGCATGCGCATGCGGATCTTTGATCAACCATGTCGCAGCGGCACGCGACCAAGCGGGACCATCGGTTGAATTCGATCCATGACAGTTTGCAGTAAAACATCCGGTTACTTGAGCATTCACCGGTGCGATTTTCTCTTGCGCAGTACCGATCGTGCACAGCACGACAAAAGCCAGTATCACCCAACCAGCCCAGGGCGGATTCGTCATCATGGTCGCCCCATTTCCGCACTGGCTCGCCGATCGATGGCGTTGGGCGGATCAAGGTGGTAGCGATGGCAAGTGACACATGCTCCGTCTGTCATGTTTTTCATGGTTTCGCTGCTGCGATCGGCTAATTGTTGTGAGTCGCTGATGTGGCATTTGACGCAGACATTCAAGCCTCCAATCATTACTCGTTGCGCAAGTGGTTGATTAGCTTCAGGAGGCGAATTGCTATGTGCGTCAGCATGGCACAAACTACACGCATGATCGCGATGCGCCGCGTGCGAGAATCGTGCACCTTGTAACCAGCGAGCGGGAATGTTACTAGGTCGCACAATGTGACCAGCAGCTTGGTCGCTTTCCAGTTGGTGACACTTCGCACACATCTTCCCTTGGCCAAAAATCGCCGCGACTCGGTCAGCCAATTGTGTCGACGCAGTTGCTAGATCGCCTGGCGTGTGCTGTTGAACCACGGTTACTGCCGCTGCTCGCTGAATTTGTTCAATCGTGGCAGCTCGATCGAGTCCATGCTGGATCTTCAGTGGCAACTGATGACAACCCACACAATGCCGATCAAACTCAACGGGCTGAAAATACCGATGCTCGGCTTGACGCGATGTCGATGCCGAAATTGCTTGGTCCGCCGGAGGCTCAAGCGACTGAGCAGTTGCGCGATCAATTGCCGAATCTGGCGTATTGGCGCGCGATCCCAGAGTACTTCCAGACACCTTGGGCCAAGCACTATCGGGAGAATGGCAATCGGCGCAATCAAGTTGGACCAGTCCCTGGGAATTTGCTCGATAAAGATGCCTAAACTGACTTGGGATGCGGGCCAGCGTCGTGGCCGACTTGTCGTCGGCAGCGAATGCTTGACCAGGCCGCATGTGCTGAGCATGGCTGAACGCTATCGTCCCGGGGTCGTTTGTCAACGAACGAAATTCAGGATGCCCGCCGGCTTTGGAGAAACTTGTCGCGTCCTTCCGCTGGCCGGCAATTTTGGCAACGGCAGACAGATTCTCGTGGCAACGAATGCACTGCAAGTCGTCCTGGAGTACCAAACTGGTTTGCTTGCCGAGATGTTCGCGGTGGCATTCACTACAACTTAGGGAATCGAGCACATCGGAACGGGTGTGGGAGACGAAATGACCGGCTGATGCATGACATGCATCGCACTTTTGATTATTAGCGGCTACATGATGCAGATCCTTGCCCCACACCGCATCGCTGCGAATCGGCACGTTAGCCGTATGGCATTTTAGGCAATCCGAGTCACCCATGAATGCGTGCGCGGAAGCCAAGGCCCCAGTGCTGACCGCTCCTGAATCGCGTGCGCTGATCGATGCATACACAAACCAGACCGACAAACCTAGCCCAACGACCAGCGCCAACAATCCGTAAATTCTCTTCAGCTTGATCGACGCGTCAACCTTGCGATGATAGTTGGTGTCGATGCGTCTAGAGCGATCTCGGCCACTTTCAATCACTCGAGCGGCTCCTACCAAAAACGAATTGCCAGAACAATGTGAGCCACCAGGAGTACTGCTAACAAGATCGAAATGCTGGCGTGAATGGCGATCCAATTATGTAGCCAGCGATGGGCTTTGTCTTGGGTATTGAACTGCCGTCGCTGCTGGCATAGATCCTCTAAACGATCGATCACTTCTGATGCCGTCGACGAACATGACGAGCGAAACATGGAAAACCACTGCTCAGATCGTTGATTGTCGGCCAGCGAGCGATCTGGGGAGCTGTTTCCAAGCAAGAACGGCTCGATAAAGGATAGGTATTGTCGCCAAATCGTTTGCTGGTCTTCTGGTTCGACCTGAACTTGCGCGGTAACCAAAGTTCTACCTCGCAAACCGCCGCGTTGGCTGACCGCACCGATCACGATCATCGCTTTGGCATCTTCAGCGGCTTCGGCTGTGTTCCAGCGCGACTCGGCCAAATCAGATTGCTCCGCAGGCGAGACGCCACATGCGACCGTTAACATGGTTCGCGCGTCCTGTACAGCTTGTCTGGAAACGTGTTCGATTTGCGAAACAATCGTCTCCGCGGGCAAATTGACTAACATCCATTTGGGAATAATCGTTTGCAGCAACCAGCCATAGATACCGCTCAGCAATACAACTGCGAGCAAGCACATCAGCAGCGTGGAAAGAGTTCCGCCAAAATGGTATCCGGAATGAACAAGAGCCAACGGGCCGGTCGCCAGTCCCAACCACAAATGCGCCGACATCCACGATTTCGCCCGTCCGAGTCGATATCGACGCAACTTTTTGCGTGGCCAGAGCAATAATTCGGAAAGAATAATCAGCGTCGCCACCGAGCCGATCACTAAGCCGGTAAGAGAGCTGCCGCCAATCCACCGTCCTGCGACTCTTGATGCGTAGGCATGCCACAACACACTGCTGATAACTAGCGTGAGCGCTAGGCAGATCCAGGGTAGATGGTGTCGAAAATGCCTAGCTAATAACACGATCGATGCGACCGAGCGCTTTCTGTGAATAGTTGCAGTGAGAGTCTATTTCTCCGAGGCGATCCAGACGGGATCGAATTTATCGCTCGGCTCGGCCAACTGCTTTACGGCTCGAACAAGCATTTGCAACGACGGTCCATCTTTGGGATAGCGTTGAACTAAATCACCGAAAGCGCGCGAAGCGCGCCGGTGATCGCCCACTTCGAAAATGCTCAAGGCAGTCTCGTAGTCTTGTTTCAATTGCTTGGAATCTTCATCATCGTCTGCGAAAAGCTCGTAGAGATCAATATCGCCATCCATCCCAATCACACGCGCGCAGCAAATTCTGCGGCGCAACATATCCGGCGGCAGCAGTCGTTCGGTCGGGCCATCGATCAAAGTGCGCACCTTCCATTGCTTGGTCAGACCTTGAATTCTGCTGCCGAGGTTTACCGTTCGTCCCATGGGGCCGTATTTGAATTTCTGGCTCGAGCCCGTATTGCCAACTCGCGCGTTGCCGGTACAGATACCGATCCCAAAATCAACTCCATCGGGAATTAGTTCTTTCCATCGTTCGCTCAATTTGTTGCGCAGGTTCATCATACGGCGCGCAGCAAAAGCAGCGCGGAAAGCATGATCGGGCGAACGATCCGGCGCACCCCACATGCTCAACAACTCATCCCCTACGAAATCGACCAGTACTCCATCGGATTCGAGAACGTGGACCGACAATTCGCTCAACGTATCGTGTACCCAGCGCATTGCCGCGGCTGGTCCGATTTGGTCGGTCACGCGGCTGAACCCGCGGATATCGCAAAACAGAACGGAAACTTCGCAATCCTCACCTTCCAGCAATCGCGGATCTCGGCGAATCGCGTCGGTTACTTTAGGAGAAAAGAACTGTTGGTAGGTTGCCACCAATTGTTCTCGCTTCGCGCGCACCATACCTTGCGCGATGGCGGTCACAAGAATCTCGACCAGTTTCTCTTCGATATTCGAAACATGTTCGTTCCCGCCGGCAGCCTGAATGGCTCGGTCTCCGTAAAAAACTCCGACGGTATCGCCCGTCTCGTCCAGAATCGGACAAGCAATAACAGCCACCAAGCCCCGTAAACTATCTGCGTCGCCAATTTGGCCGGATCGCAACGAGTCGGGAAAGACAATAATCTCGGTGCGCAATAGAGCTTGGTCAAGCATCGTTTTCGACGGCGCCGCCAATTGGCCACTGTCGATACGATCGGAAACATAAGAATAAGCCGGGTTGCGATTCCACTGCCTACCGTCCCAAAGTATGATCTCAGCTCGATCGAGTCCCACAATTCTGGCGGCCGCTTCGGCGATGCCTGAGAAGAAATTCGGATGCGTGACCGGGCGCTGTAGCGCGATCATGACGCGGTCAAGCCAATCGAGGAACACCTCGACTTGGATACCCTTGCCGGCGATGGAATCCGATTTCCAACTGCTGATCGACGACATCGGGGCGCGACCCAACGTCTGCATATTCATGGTGCTCCCGGTTAGTCGCTGCGCTTCTGCTTGGGGTCGGAGATTCTCGTCAGGTCGACGTAGTCGAGTTCTGCCCAAAGAATTCTCTTCATCGTCGATTGGAACAATTGGGGAAGCCTGCGGCTTGGAAATTTCCAGCGAATATTTCGCTGGCAACAGCAACACTACCGGCTTTGTCACTGTCACCGACTGGCTTTGTGAAGGATTCAGAACTGCATGACCGATAATTTTGAATGGCGTGGTAGCATGTTTATTGGAAATTCGGATTGCTCCGGTTGCTTCCAATTCAATCAGAGCCAGTTCCCGGGGAAAGGCTCGTACTTCCAGATCGGCGACGATTAATCGAGTGCCGCCCGAAGTAGGCACCAGCGAGGGTGGCGACGGTTCGCCCATCCGACGCCTGCCAATTTCCGTCGGGGCGCTAAGATTGCAGCTAAAGATCTCTCGACCTTTGTAATATAACCCCAGTCGCGGCGCGAGTCGGTTGACGCCGGAGTCCTGCATGGCCAAGTTGCGCACTCCCAGTTACGATAAAGTCGGTCCCATCCTGGTCCGCATTACGGCAGTCATGTTGCGATCTGCTGTCTACCTACTGATGTGGATTATAATTGCTTGCCCGCTGGCGGTAACATCCCTTTGCTCAGATGGCACCAAACTCGACCAGATATCGGATACACAAACTCTTCCAAACCACACGTCTGGCGAATTTTCCGGAAATACCCCTATTCGCGGCGCGGCAAGCTGTGCGGCTGCGACCTGCCATGGCGGACCTTTGCCCGGCAACGCCAGCCCCGTCGCTCCGCGCGGCTCGGAATATTCTCTTTGGCTTAGCCGTGACCCACACTCGCGCTCGTGGCGAACGCTCTGTTCAAATGAATCGCTCGTTATCTTAGAAAAGCTGCGGATTATTCGTTCGGGCAAGCTCGCGGATATTGCTGGATTTCAAAACTGCCTTGCCTGCCACAACACAACCGGATTGGGTACCGCCACGGTTATGAGTGCAGCAGCAAACAATGCCACCCGCGAAAACACCTTGAGGCCTGAGATTTCCGAAGGTGTGGGCTGCGAAGCTTGCCACGGTCCTGCTGAGTCCTGGTACCACGAGCATTTCCGGCCAAGCTTTCGCTCATCGGCAGCGTCTTCAGCTATCACGGGCAATCACACCGAATTCCCGGGCAATCGAGTCGACGGTTTTGTCGATCTCAAATCCATTCTCAAACGAGCCCAGCGATGTGCGAGCTGCCATGTCGGGGACGCGGACCGCGACATGAACCACGATCTAATCGCGGCTGGACATCCGATACTAAATTTTGAATTCGCCAGCTACCATGAGGCCCTGCCTAAACATTGGCGCGAGAAAACCGACACTGCTCGTGACCGGCGAGCCAAACTTTGGCTAGCCGGCCAATTTGCGATGGCCCAGGCAGAACTGAACTTGACGCTAGCCAGAGCCGAACAGTCCCACGCCGCTAGCGTCTGGCCCGAATTGTCGGTGTTTCAATGCTCGGATTGTCATCAAGCTCTCACGTCTGCGATTACGAAACCCATGCCAAATGCCAATACCTCTTTATTTGATTCTACCTCTTTACTTGGTACGCTTGCCAAAGATCCGCCCAGAACTGCAGTCCAATTGCGCGATTCTGGAAACCTCAATCCACGCCGGTGGAATCTAGCTGGAATGGAGTCCATTTTTCAGGCTGCGCCTGGGCGAGATGCAGAGGAATTGCGAGAACAACTTGCGAGCCTAGAAAACAAGTTAGTTACCTACGGCTTGCGTCCTGACAGGACCAGCCGCACCACGATCGCCACACGAACGCGTTCGCTCGCAGAAAACTTGCTCAACTTAGAAAGTCAATTCAGCGAATCCATAACGCACTGGGATCGCGCTCGCCAAGCCAACGTCGCGAGTGGACTGTTGAGATCGGACAATCTTATTCGCGATTGGGAGTTCGCGTGTCGAGCCTACTCGGCTGCATGGGCGGTGGATATCTCTTTCTCAGCGGATGTCGCTCACACAACAACTGCCAACGAATCTCTGCTAATATTGCGCGAGGGATTAATATTCCCAATTGGGACTCAATCCAGTTTATTCCCTCGGCGGGATTCTCGCCGCCAACCACTGGATATCAACCACTGGAAAAAAGCCGCCGAAGCCTGCGCGGAAGAATTGGAGAAACTGCAGTTGTGAATCTATTGGGCGAGCGGAACAAGGAAATTTACCAAGGCATCAGCGAATACAAGCTCGACGCGCAGGCGAGTGAATCAATCATGGCAATCACTCGCTTGCGCGTCGTGATTGTATTGGTAAAAACTCATCTGTCGCTCGGCTTTAGTTCTGCGCGACGATCGGCATCAGCTTCCTTCCCAGCCTGCCTCCTTGCCCAGCGCGCCGGCAGAGTGCTGCTGCCGACGGGCTCACTCTACTATTGCCTTTCGGTACTGATCAGTCTCGGTTTTTTCCTAACCGAAAGACTGCTGATTGCCCAAGCGCCAACTTCGGTGAATCAGCCACAGTTTACGGCTATCGGCGTCAAAGAATGCGCAGCCTGTCACAGTAATCCCAGCCCCATACACCAACGGTTGGGAATCACCAGCTTTGTGCGCATGGTCGAAGCCAGAGAATGGTTAAACCATGATCGGCACGCGCTCGCCTACAAATATGTTGACCCCAAACATAACGAACTAACGCGAAAAATCTGTGAAAAACTGGGTTGGAGTCCAAGCGGAGACGAATTCGTCTCGCAATGCCTGACTTGCCATGCCGGTGTCGATCATCGGGCAAAACGACCGAGCGAATCGGTATTGCAATACGGCGTTCAGTGTGAAAGCTGCCACGGCGCTGGCAGTCAGTTGACTCGCGTCGAACATCATCAACAAGTCAATTGGCGTGCCAAGACACCTGCGCAAAAGAAAGCGCTGGGCATGAACGATTTGCGATCACCCAAAGACAGTGCAGAGATTTGTTTTAGTTGCCACATCGGGGAAATCGATCAAAACCGTTTTGTTACGCACGCGATGTATGCCGCCGGCCATCCTCCATTACCCCCGGTTGATTTCCAGTCCCTTCTCGACGCCATGCCACCTCATTGGAAATCGCTAGCCGAAAAACCGGTTCCCGCGATTGATGGTCAGCCGAGCCCACAGCGCTTCGAATTGCAGGACGAGTACTTTGCGGCAAACTTCGGTGACAAATACAAAATGCCTGTTGGGCAAATGGCGATTCGCCAATCGTACCGACGTACTCAAGCTAGCCTCATCGGCGGCCAAGTTGCTCAACAAGTTGCGATAGAGCTGCTGCGCGATGCAGCGTCGCGCGAGAATTTGTGGGGCGATTATGCATTGTACGACTGCAACGCATGCCACCACGAATTGCAACGTCCCAGTCAACGTCGGCAGGCAGCGGGGCGAATTCCTGGGCGCCCGTTTCCCATGGCTTGGTGGCTGGCCGAACTACCGACCGAGGCGCTAGAGAATAGGTTGCCAGGCCCGCGTATCATGGCAATTAATGATGTATTTAACGCTAAGCCGTTTGGACAGCGCATGCAGGTACTGGAGGCCATGAACGAATTCGTCGTGGAGTCGCCGACGAGCGCTGAGAGGTCGAGAATCATGACGGGAGCTCAGGTTCGCCAATGGGTTCAGCAGTTGATCACGCTGCGCGACGACGATATCCACGATTACTGGACTGCAAAACAAACGGGATGGATGGTGACGATTGCTTGTCGCGAACTGCTCCATCATAAATCAGTTTCCCGCGAACCAATCGACCGGCTCTTGCATGAATTGTCGCAAGAGCTCGACCTGCCGATCGCCAAACCGAGAAATTCTCCCTCGGCGCAATCGATATTCCTGGAGCTGGAAAAGAACAATCGATTCGATCCGCAACGTACCCGCGAAATTCTCCGGCAGTTGCTTCCACAAGTCGAACAAAATCTCCAATCTGAGCGACTAGACGCACAAACGATTCGGTAAACTCTCTGGACACTCTCTGGGCTTACACAAGTCGCGTTTATCTGGGAAACTGTAACCATCGTCGTAGATCGTTCGAAGGATTACGTCATTTTGTTTGAGGAGGAACGCCCTTGGTTGGAAAAATCACAATCATTGGTATCGGTGACGATGGCTTGGAAGGACTCACGCGCCAAGCCAAAGAGACGATCAAGAATGCCGGTACCGTAATGGGCTCGAGTGGATTACTGAAGAAGATCGCCGAATCTGAAGCCCAGCAACGAATTATCTTGTCGGCGGATTTGGAGCAAGTAGCCTTGCTGGTCGAGCAACCTACTCCAGTTCCAGTCGTATTGTTGGCCAGCGGCGACCCGTTGTTTTACGGTACCGCACGATTCCTGTGCGAACGATTCGGCAAGGAGCGTTTCGACGTCCTGCCGCATGTCAGTAGCATGCAGTTGGCATTCGCGAGAGTCAAGGAAAGCTGGGACGAAGCTTATTTGACCAACTTGGCCACGCAAAATTTGGATCGCGTGGTCGAGCGTATTCGCAGTGCAGAGAAAGTAGGCGTGTTCACCAGCGACGAGGTGACTCCGTCGGCGCTGGCCGGTGCTCTGCTAGCAAAAGGCATTGAGTACTTTAGCGTTTACGTGTGCGAGAATTTGGGCTCGCGCGACGAACGTGTCACGCGCGGCAAAGTCGCTGAAATCGTCGGACAAACGTTTTCCCCGTTGAATGTCATGGTCCTGGTTCGACAGCCCAACGTCCCAGACCGACCTGCCGCCATGCAAGGCAAGCGTATCTTCGGAAATCCCGATGAACTCTTCTTGCAGAGTAAACCGAAACGTGGGCTATTGACTCCCTCTGAGGTGCGTTCGATCGCACTGGCGGAAATGGATTTGGGGCCCACGAGTATTGTTTGGGATGTGGGAGCAGGCAGTGGTTCGGTCGCAATCGAGTCCGCGCAATTGGCCTCTGGCGGTCAAGTGTATGCTATTGAAATGGATGCCGAAGACTACAACTTGCTAATCGAAAACTCGTCTCGATTCGGAACTCGCAATTTGATCCCGGTGCTTGGCGAAGCTCCTGACGCGTGGGAGGACCTGCCCGATCCGGACGCGATTTTCGTGGGCGGTACCAGCCGTACGGTCTCGCACCTGGTCCAGGCGGCATGGCAACGGTTGCGTTCAGGCGGCAGACTCGTTATCAATGTTGCTAACTTGGAAAAGTTAGTTGCCGTACAGCGGGCACTTGAAGATGTTGCTGTCGAGCTGAATGTCACGATGATCAATCTCGCGCGCAGCCAGAAACAGCTCGATGACTTACGATTGGAAGCGGCCAATCCATCGTTCTTGATCGTAGCGCGGCGGCCAACAAGTCCTTGAGAGTCCACTGGAAATGAACACAACCGTTGAAGACTATCCAAAGTTGGATGTGATCGCCGTGGGAGCGCATCCGGACGACGTCGAAATTGCCTGCGGCGGCACTTTGGCGAAGTTGGTCGAACAAGGCTACAAGGTCGGCATCGTCGACTTGACCAATGGCGAACCGACGCCGCGCTGCCAGGACCCAGCAATTCGAATAGCTGAAGCGCAGGCTGCGGCCAAACTGTTGGGCATTACCGTGCGTCGGATCCTCGATCTGCCCAATCGAAGGTTGTTCGATACCTTCGAAGGCCGTTGCCTATTGGCGCAAGAATTTCGCAAATATCGGCCGCGCATTGTCATCGGATTTGGCAACAAGACTCCGATGGCTTCACCAGATCATTATCAAGCTATGCTGCTGACCGATGCGGCAGTATTTTATTCGCGGCTAACCAAATGGGACGAGCATTTCGCCGGTCTGCCGGTCCATACGATCGCGGCCCAATTGTACTTTCAACTCGCGTTTGAACCCACGTCGATCGCTGGTATTGATTCGCGTGTGACTGTCGACATTTCAGCTTATTTGGAGCGCAAACTCGCGTCGATTGCTTGTTATGAAACGCAATTCCCGCCCGAGAAGATGCGAGTTTTTGAACGTGTGCGATCAACGGCGATCGCCAACGGAACCGCAGCAGGATTCTCGGCCGGTGAGGTCTTTGCACTCACTCGACCCCTTGGATGCAACGACTTGGTTCAGACTGTATTGCATTCCCAGTAAGTGGAATGATTGCGATGCATATTCCACCACTGATTCGTCCCCAAGTTCATTCCCATCCAACCTTTGACACGGCGATCTGGTTGCTGCAGCTTCGTTGGGTAGCTGTCGCGGGCCAACTCCTAACGATCGCGGTAGTGTATTGGGTGTTGAAAGTTCAATTGCCATGGCTGGGACTAATTTCGCTGATAGGGATCACCGCGACGACGAACTTGGCTTACTTTTTTTGGTTGACGTATCTCCGACGCGATGGACTGCAGAGGACGGATCGCTTGCCGACAAATCAGGTCGCGGCGGGGCTGATGTTGCTGGATATGTTGGTATTGACGGGAATGTTGTTGATTTCCAGCGGCACCGCCAATCCGTTTGCCCTTTTTTATTTCGTGAATATTGCGGTCGCCGGTGCAATTCTGACACCGGGTTGGGCCATAGGACTGTGGTTTATTACAGTGGCGGGTATCACACTGCTGCTGACCTACAGTTGGCCGTTGTTTTACATTGACGGTACTCTTGCGCTCAGCGATTCGGAGGCCTGGTCCATTCGCAAGGCTGGTTACCTGGTTGCGTTCACTACCTGTGGCGGTGTGATCACATACTTTATCACCGTGCTGACCGGTGAATTGAAACAGCGCGAGTTGCAACTGCAGGCCGCCGAAGATGATCGCATTCGCAGTCGCCAGTTGGAAGCGTTGGGCACGTTGGCCGCTGGTGCTGGACACGAGTTGGCGACTCCGCTGTCGACGATTGCGGTTGTGGCCAAGGAGCTTGGACGCAACCTAGAGAAGTACGAAGTGCCACCATCGATCAAGCAAGATGTCGGCCTGATTCGATCGGAACTTGAAAACTGCCGGCGAATTTTGGAAGGCATGCGCAGCGCAGCCGGGGAAGCGGCCGGTGAACGATTCGACTGTATCGATATCCAATCGTTCATTGATGAAATCATGGTCGGAATTCGTCAGTCGAATCGTATTCAAATTTCGATCGCCGACAACATCCGCGCCGTCAAGAATCTATTGCCAATTCAAGCTACCGCGCAGGCGATTCGCAATTTAGTTCAAAACGCATTGGATGCCAGCCAGCCAGGTGCCCAAGTGCAACTTGACGCTGAATTGCACGCCAGCAATTGGCGCATTAAGATCGTCGATCGTGGCGATGGCATGGCTCCGGAAGTACTCAAACGTACCGGCGAACCATTCTTTACGACTAAGGAGCCAGGTCGTGGCATGGGCCTGGGCCTGTACCTGACTCGCAATGTATTGCGACGACTTAACGGAACCTTGAGCTTTAGCAGCCGTGTCGGCCACGGTACGACTGCAGAAGTCATCCTACCGGTAAAGAACTTTTGATCATGAAGCGACAAATTGAATGGCTGGTGGTGATCGCTGCAGTATTGTCAAACGCCGCGGCACAGGCACATGCCGATAGTCGTCCAAACGTATTGCTGATTGTCAGCGACGATCAAGGCTGGCCGGATCTAGGGTGCATGGGCATTAAGCCGATTGAAACGCCCAACTTGGATCGCATCGCGGCACGAGGTGTACGAGCCACCAATTTCTATGTCACGTGGCCAGCCTGCACGCCCTCCCGTGGGAGCATTCTCACGGGTCGGTTTCCGCAACGCAATGGTCTGTACGATATGGTTCGCAACGATATAGTGAATTATGGCCATCGCTTTTCGCCCTCCGAGTACGCCGTGTCGCCAGAAATGACTTTAGGCTTGGACGTCCGCGAAGTGACGATTGGTAATGTACTTCAATCGGCAGGCTATCGAACTGGAGTCGTCGGCAAATGGGATATGGGACAGGCCAAACGATTCTTGCCCTTGCAGCGTGGATTCGATTTTTTTTACGGACACGGAAATAACGGCATCGACTACTTTACGCACGAACGTTATGGGATTCATTCCATTTTTCGTGGCAACCAGCGTTCGGACGAGGATCGAGGCCGATACATCACCGACGTCTTCCAGCGCGAGGCGCTCGCGTTTGTTCAACAACCAAATGATCGACCTTGGTTTCTCTACATGTGTTTTAATGCTCCTCATGGAGCTTCTGCATTTGGCGAAGGCGAGTCTGAAAAAGCAAAAGTTGGCGTACAGGCGCCCGCCGAACATATCGCGCGCCAGCTCGCCCGTGGAGTCCCTAAGAATTTGGCTCATTACTATGCCGCCGTCACCAGAATGGACGAAGCCATCGGGCAACTGATGCAGAATATCGACCAATCCGGCCAGACAGAGAATACGCTCATCATTTTTCTTTCGGACAACGGTGGATCGGGTAATGGCGGAAATAGTCCGTTGAAAGGTCAAAAGTCCACGATGTGGGAAGGCGGATTGCGAGTCCCCTTCCTGGCGAGTTGGCCAAGCAAGTTGCCCAAGGGCGTCGTTACAGACGAATTTCTAACTTCGTTGGAGCTGTTTCCAACGATCGCAACTGCCGCACAAGCAACAATACCGGATGGCTTGAAACTGGACGGGTTTGATCTCGTTCCTACGTTAGCTGGCCAGGTCGCATCGCCTCGCAAACAGATGTTTTGGAAGCGCCGAGACGACAAAGCCGCGCGCATCGGCAATTGGAAGTGGCTGCAATCCGCCAAAGGCATCGGACTGTACGATCTAGCCGCGGATCCCAACGAGTCCCACGATTTGTCCTTCGCGCAGCCTAAGATGCTAGCCAAAATGCAGCAAGCATTCACCGATTGGGAATCCGAAATGACCGCCGCCGAGCCTCGAGGTCCGTTCCGAGATTATTGATCGTGTGTCGACGGATGGCCTGGCCTAGAAACTCAAGGTAGAAACTGTGGCTGCGTCTAAAGTCAACCGCAAGATTAGTTATGCTAACGATCGATGTGAGCCAGCGCAACTGGTTGCTGATCTGTTAAAATCATACATGCAATCTACGCGGCCCCTGTTCTCAATCCCATTAGCATTTGCAAATTCGCTATATAACGCCGAGTAAATTTGAACGATATCGCAGCTTCAACTAGAGATACAAGACTATGAAGTCAAATTCACATTTTCCTCGCCGCAGTTTTCTCACAACATCAGTAGCGGCCGCATCGGCAGCAGCCGCTACCCTTGCCGTGCCGGGTTTGGCAGCCAGACGTGCGGCTGCTAACAATGCCTCCGATTTGATCATTGGCGAAGGGGATTATCAATTCCGAGTGCATCACAACTGGGCTCAACTGCCTGATAAGTTCACTTGGCAAACGACTCATAACGTCGCCGTCGATAAAGCGGGCAACCTTTATGTGATTCATGAAGGACGTGCTAATCAAAAGGATCATCCTTCGATTTTTGTTTTCGATTCCACGGGCAAGTACGTGCGGTCCTTTGGGGCGCAATTCCAAGGAGGAGGGCATGGAATCGAGGTTCGTCAAGACGGTAACGAGGAATTCCTGTATGTCTGCGCGTACCAAAATATCAAGTCCTTCGCCAAGCTCTCGCTGACCGGCGAAACCGTTTGGCAACAGTATGCTCCGATGGAGAGTGGCAAATATTCCGAAGGCGAAGACACACTTGCTCGCGATGGCAAAGTCGATATGAAGAAGGCTTGGGGCAAAGACAAGTTTCTGCCAACCAATTTTGCTTTCTTGGACGACGGCGGTTTCTTGCTGGTCGATGGCTATGGAGCCAATTTGATCCATCGCTATGACAAGAATGGCAAATGGCAGAGTTGTTTCGGCGGCGTCGGCCAGGGGCAAGGCACTTTCCAAACAGCTCACGGTCTGTGGATCGATCGCCGCAACAGCGAACCAGTTATCGTGGTAACCGACAGAGCCCACCACACGTTGCAACGATTCAAGATGGATGGCACTTACATCGACACCATTTCAGGGTTCGGCTTACCTGCCAACATTGACATACTGGGTGATCTGATGCTTGTTCCCGAACTGCACGCCCGCATTTCTCTCCTGGACAAGAGCAACAAAGTCGTCGCACACTTGGGTGCAGATGTCCAGCGTGTCGTCCAGACCAAGGGCCTACGCGAAAGACCGCAAGAGTGGCAAGATGGCAAGTTCGTTCATCCTCACGACGCTTGCTTCGATCCACAAGGAAACATCTACGTCGCCGAGTGGGTTGCCACAGGACGCATTACCAAGCTGGAGAAGATTGCCTAGCGCTGGTCAAACGCTGAAACGATAGCGTGATTGTCGGTCGCTTGTTCCTCGTGAATCCTACCCTACAGTCCAATTGCAGTGTTGTTCGTGCAAATTAAGTTAAGCGTTCGGTGACATGTGTGGCAACTGCCCGAGCTTGAGGTTCTTGGGCCTTTGCCCAATCACTCGACTTGTTAGTTCTCTGCAATTTGATCTAGTCGCATTTGAATCCATTCCCATTGCTCTTCCGAGCATCCAATTTCTGGCTGTTGGTCGTAATCGAGAATCGAGCCATAACGACCATTTTGGTAAGCTTGATTCAGCAGCTTTTGCAACGGCAAAGATA
>SYJV01000548.1 GCA_005798335.1 Planctomycetaceae bacterium
AACAAGCTAATAGGACGTAGACTCATCCTCAGGCGGAATCACACCTTTGGTTCGGAAACATTATCTGGTATTACCGGCAGTTTCCCGCCGCTATCCCAGTCCCGAGGGTAGATTTCTACGTATTCCTCTCCCTTTCGCCGCTTTCCTCGTATTGCTACGATTCGCGCACGACTCGCATGCCTAATCCACGCCGCCAACGTTCATTCTGAGCCAGGATCAAACCCTTCAATTGTGTATGCTTCTGACAACAGATCCGAAAACCTGCCGCCAGTTGTGACCACGTTTGAGGCTTTGAGGCCTGATTTGATGCCCCTGGTCAAGAGGCATCTAGTTGTTGATCAAATCCACAACCTTGCACACTAAAACTTTCGTTCAAATGCTAAAACTATTGTTTTAACGGAGAGCTTACCAACCAAATTGTCAAAGATCAGTGTTCGTCGTCGCGAGTGTTTAGTTCGCGTCGAGCGAGTGGAGTAATCTACTGCCACGGTCGTCAGTCGTCAAGCCGCGTTTTAGTTTTCTTTCGATTTCTAAAACTGCATTAACTTCGCGATCGATGATGACTCGGGGCAGCGAAGGATCAAGAATGTATCGTCCGAGTGAGCAGTCCGCAATACGTTATTGGGGAGTTTTGCTAGTTTTTTCCAGGCCAAACTTTCCTGCAGTCTATTTCCACTTTTTTCGCATTCCAGCCCTTGCGAATCAGCCTTCGTCAACGGCTCGTAATGACGGCGTTAACAGCAGTTTATGGGGCAAGATCTGGTCGTTCGAGAAATAAAGTGAGAGCTCCCTTTCAGCGCTCGCTAAGCTGTCCGACGCATGCACCAAGTTCATTTGTCTGGAACTTGAAAAATCTCCGCGGATCGTACCCGCAGCAGCGTTGAGTCCATTCGTTGCCCCAAGCATCTCGCGGATCACGCGGATCACGTCCAATCCTTCGATGCACATCGCCACAATCGGTGCAGAGGTGATGAACGCTTCCAAGCTAGGGTAGAACGGCTTAGACACGTGCTCGGCATAATGCTGTTTTGCCAAGTCAGGTGTTACTCGCAACATCTTCATGCCGCTGATGTTGAACCCCTTTGCCTCAAATCTGGCGATGATCTGGCCCATCAAGCGACGTTCGACGCAATCGGGCTTCAATAACACTAACGTTCTCTGCAACATATTTGTCTCCAGCTAACCAAATTGAATGTATCGATCGCGCCAGAGCCTCCGCGTTGAACGCTGCTATAGGATCGCATCGCACTTGCATTGGCTAATTGCCTGCCCTGGTTCTTGCGTCGCTTTCGACGGTGAATTGTGCAAGAGCACTCAGCAAAAAACAAGCCGCTCAAACTCTAACCGCGCTAATTGAAAACAACTTAGATGGGGCAGGAAACCGACGCAGCCCTCTCGAACAGTAAACCACAAACCAGCAACATGAGTCCCGAGATTTAGTAGCGCGGTTGCGTCGGATAAACCACTGTCCGTGGTTGGGGTGCCGCTATTCGGTAACGATACGGGGAAGGAGATAATCGAGTTGTGGCCCTATTGCGATTCGAGTTTCCACCGAATTGGGATCTGGCTGAGTCGCTGGGAGCCAGTAGATCGTCATCTGAGTTGCTCTCAGGTCCCAAGAGATCGTCATCTTCCTCTACCTGCTTTCCCGGCAGCTTTGTCGGAAGTGGTAAAGGTTCTTCCGCTTTTTCAATTTTTGGAGCAGTGGGCTGAGGTGAAGCACGTGGCGCTGTTGGCTGCTTAATTTCTAATTCTGGTATCTCGGTCTTGAGTTTTTCCGCTGGAGTATTCTTGGGTAAGTACTTTTCGAGCCAAACTGGCGGAGGACTTACAGGCTTGTCCGACGGAGAACCATCCGGGACAATGGAGCCCTGAGCGCCGTGAATGCTGGCGGATGGTCCCGAAGTATTGTTGGGAAGCATTGAATTGGGCTGCAAAATGCTGCGAAAGCCGTCTCCTGTACCCTGCATCTGATCCAAGGGCGAACCAGGTTGATGCCAGCCATTGCCATACGCGGACTGATATCCAGGCGCGTAAATCGCCGTTAAAGACGGATCGATATAAGGTTTCGTGCGGCGGTCATGCATCAGTCCCCAACCATGACCGGGATGATGATTCGCGTGATAGCCTTGGCTGTAACCCACGCCAAGAAATCGCCCAATCCCATTTAAAACCTTGGCGTTGCTGTTGATGCCTTGAGCCAGGGCTCCGGACGAAATCACCCACGTAACACCAAGTGCCACCAGTCCTTCACCCATCCATAGGCGCATGACAAGTCCCTGTTATGCAAGCGATTCAATCCTCGAAACTGCCGACCCCAGCAATCATCGGACGTTACTCACACACCAATCGAGCCATCGCTGCGAAAGTTCCAGATAGGCCGAGCAGGTAAACTCCAGCGTATCGATCACCGTGACTTTGCGGGCCACCCTGAGATCAACTGGGCGGTCAACTCGCTGCGCACTCTCCCTTTCCATTGCCTCATTGATGCTTTGAGATACGAAGACGCCAATCCGACTGAAGTCCGTTTGGTGACAGCTCATTTACAGCGGTATCAAGAAAGCACTGCCTCAATCGTTTGACGTTTGACAAAGTGCATAACCAGCGGCTGCGAATAATCCGCCTGCGATTGCTGCCATGTGGCGTACATGCCATCGTCGGTGGACAAAACACTGACGTATCGGCTGCACCCAGTTCCCCAAGGACTGACCAGCAATGGCGCATACCGCGAGAGTCTTTGGACAGAGTCCCATTGATAGTTCATCATGTACGCCAATCCGCCGAGTTCCTCACACGAATAGCCACGTGGCCGCTTAACGGCGCTGGCATGTTCGTCGAGTTTTCGCACACACTCGCCTCCATCATAAAACAACAGACTCACCTGTTGGTCGCGAAATCGCCCAACTCTAGGCACATCCAATACGCAAGTTCCTCGCGACATCGCTACATCCCAGGTCGTCCCCCGCGGAAAGACGCGGTAGTTGGGATCGCCTAGATTTCCGCGATCATCCAAAGTGCACACTGCCATGTTGGAACTGGTCCAGTTAAACGGATGGCTGCAAAATCCCAAATCGACTCGCCCGCTTGGTCGGCGATGAATCCATGGATCTTTGACATGCAGGTATTCCGGATCGATGGAATGCAGTACCTCGCGGCACTTGCAGGATGGTAGAGTCTCAAAGCTACTGGCTTGAAGGCGATCGATGGACCAGACGCCAGTATCAGGCTTTTGGTACGTTTGGAAGCTGCCAGGATATGCGATGCTCGATTTTTCTGACGAAACGTACAGTTCAATTCCTGTTGAGGTGCGAAGCAGTGCGCTGCCTTCAATGGATACGACCGTGTGACCATTTGGGGCAAGATCCGCCTTTGAGAAACTGAATGCTTGATGGAAAGATTGTCCTAAATCAATTGAACGAAAAATCGCCAATTCTAGGCCGCGATCACCCAATCCTAGCCCCGTGCGAGAATCCCCTTCGTTTCGATATCGCCCCACTAAATACAACACGCCGTCTTCAGAGATCATGTTGCCGCCGCCAAACCAAAAACCAGTGGCAGGTTTTCGAGCCGCAACGATCACTCTAGCGGCTTGCTGATCCACCAATGTGCGCGCCAACGATACTAATTGCTGTTCGCGATCTGAGTCCAAACTAGCGGCGGTCATGAACTCACCTCAAGCAAACCGTTTCTTGAGACATCCGTCAGTTCACATGAAACGCAAGATAAGCTCCCAGTTTGTCCATGTGCTGGGCGAGCAAGAGCGATTCTCGCACTCACATTGACAAGATGGAAGCTCATCCCACGTTATGTTGTCAGGCTGCTCTCTGATCCCACGTTCGTGGGTTACGATGCCTGAGCGGACGTAAGCGCTTCTTCGAGTTTCATACGCGGCGGCATTCCAACAAAGCGTTCCGTGACTTCGCCATTTCGCAGAAGTAACAAAGTGGGAATGCTCTGAATCCCGTATTGACTGGTTACCTGAGGATTATCGTCGATGTTCAGTTTGCCTATCTTCACAGTCCCTGCGTACTGTGTAGCCAACTGATCGATCAGCGGTGCAATTTGCCGGCACGGACCGCACCAAGGAGCCCAAAAATCCACCAGAACAGCCTGATTCGACTGCAACACTTCCTGCGAAAAATTGTCGTCGGTGAATTCGATCGTGTTGGCACCCATCAATGCTGCTCCCTAGGAACTTCAGTAAGCTCAGAACTTACAAACGGATTACAGGTAAACTAATTTTGGGCGTCGATCATAACTTGGTCACCGGCACCGGGAGGGCGAGGCTCCCGCCGAGCCAGTTTGGCTTTTTTGGGAGACAAAACCAATGGGAATT
>SYJV01000549.1 GCA_005798335.1 Planctomycetaceae bacterium
ATGTCCAAACCAGCCAACATTCTTGTGCTGGACGAACCCACAAACGATCTGGATGCCGAAACCCTGGAGTTGCTCGAAGAGATGCTGCCGAACTTCAGCGGCACGGTGTTGCTGGTCAGCCACGATCGATTCTTCCTCGATCAAGTTACCGATGAAGTCCTGGAACTGGTAGACGGGAAACTGGATCATTTCCGCGGAAACTACTCCGCTTACGTGCGTCAGAAGACCGAGCGATTGGAGGTGCAACGGCGAACCTTTACACGTCAGCAAGAAGAGATCGAGAAACTGGAAGAGTTCATACGCAAACATCATGCCGGTCAAAAGAGTACACAGGCGGAAGATCGACGGAAGAAACTGGAGCGGATCGAATTGGTCGAACGTCCACGTGAAATCGCGATTCCCAAATTTCGCTTTCCCGAGGCAGCGCGTTGCGGCGATATCGTACTGCGTTGCCAGGGATTAAAAAAGGGATTCGATCGAGTCCTGTTTGATCGACTGAGCTTTCAGATTCAGCGCGGCGAACGTTGGGCGATCTTGGGCTCCAATGGATCGGGCAAAACGACTCTGCTGAAGTGCTTGCTCGGGGAAGTAGATGCGGACGAGGGTGCTGTGTCGATTGGGACCAATGTGCGCTTAGGGTACTTTGATCAGTTGTTGGCTCGCTTAGACATGGAACAATCGCCGTTGGAAGCGATCCGCGTCCCGCACCGTGAATTGGTGGACAAGGATCGTCGCGATATTCTAGCTGCGTTTGGCATGGCTGGCGAAGTCGTCACCAAACCGTTGCACATGCTCAGTGGTGGCGAACGCAATCGCACGATGCTGGCGTGGCTGGCTGCAATGGAAGCGAACTTCTTGATTCTCGACGAGCCCACCAACCATTTAGATCTGTGGTCCCGCCAGGCGCTCGAGCAAGCGGTTCGCCAATTCGATGGCACGGTATTGCTGGTAACTCATGATCGTTACCTCGTGAACGCAGTCGCCGACCATGTATTGGTGATTGGCGACGGCAAAGTCAGCCAGGTGGCCGGAAACTATGATGCGTACCGCCACTGGATGCGCGAAGGTTTGGCGGTCGCTGATCGAGGCAAAGTGGCAGATATCGCCAAAGGTCAACAGGCAGCATCGCCCAACTCGCAGAGCAAACATGCTAAGCCATCTTCGCTCGCGTCCGACGCGAGTATGCCACGACGCAAACGCAAATTTCCTTACCGCAAGATCCCTGATCTGGAAGCCGACATCGCTGTCGTGGAAAGCAAACTAGAAGTGCTGAACCAGCAATTGCTCGATCCCCAGGTGCTGCGCGACGGGTCAAAAGTCAAAGGCGTGCACCAGGAAATTTCTGAAAACACTCAGCGGCTGGATCAGCTCTACGAACACTACGAGGAAGCTTGTGAGCTAAACTAAGAACCACGATGGTGCGTCATGCGTGGCACGACGCACCATCGTGGAATCAAGCCTGTAGTGCCACAGGACCCAACAAGTGTCGCCGTTCCTGGTCCCGAAGTAAATCTATTCCGTTCACCTTTAAGTAATTTAGCACGACCTATGGTTTTTTGGAAATCGAATAAATCATCTGATGAGCAAGGAAAACCCACGGGCAAAGGAAGTGGCCCAGATGCTGCTTCGGCAGGTGGCTTGTGGGGCCGTTGGAAATCGGCGCTGCAAAAGACCAGCCAGATACTTCGCACCGATATTCGCGATTTGTTCAAAAGCCATGGTGAATTGGTCGACGAAGCGTTCCTGCAAAAGTTGTTTGCCGTCTTGATCAAGAGCGATATGGGCGGGGACATGGCCAAGCGGATTCGCGATCGCATCGGCAACGACTATCGCGCAAGGAAAGTCCACTTCGAGGAAATGTTGGCGGTCATTCGCCAAGAGATTCATTCCACGTTGGAACAGGGTGGAGCCACACTGCGCTTGGCCGAATCTGGCCCCACGGTTATCCTCGTTGTTGGAGTCAACGGATCCGGCAAGACTACTTCGATCGCTAAACTCGCCTTCCGCTTTGTGCAGCAAGGCAAGCGTGTGTTGCTCGGAGCTGGCGATACGTTTCGCGCGGCCGCAGTTGAGCAATTAACAATTTGGTCGCAGCGCATAGGTTGCGACATTGTCCAAGCGGCCTCGGGTGCTGATCCTGGAACGGTTGCGTTTCAGGCCACCGCCAAAGCAGTTCAAGACAATTATGATGTTTGCATTCTCGATACCGCCGGTCGGTTGCAAACACAAAGCAATCTCATGCAGCAGCTCGAGAAAATTCGACGTGTGATCGCCAAGCATATCCCCAGTGCACCTCACGAAGTTCTGCTAGTCCTCGATGCCACCGCTGGTCAAAACGCAATTAGTCAAGCGAAGGGATTTTCGGAGGCCGCCGGTTGCACGGGAATCATACTAGCCAAACTCGATGGGTCCGCCAAGGGAGGCGTAATCATCCCTATTCGTCAACAATTCAGCCTACCTGTCAAGCTCGTTGGATTGGGTGAAAAGCTGGAAGATTTGGCCGAGTTCGATGCTAATGGTTTCACCAACGGGCTATTCGAAGGGCTGGTCGATTGAATCTCCAAACCGCACAACCCGCAGACTTTATCAAAAACTCCGATGTTTTGTAGATTTGCGTGTGTTTATTGGTGGCAAAGGTTCAGCGACTCAGCGAGGGAATTCCGATCTAAGAAGTGGATATGCGAACATGCAGCGCAGGTGAAGCTATCATTCCGCAAGTGGCTCAAACTTCGGATGGCGGTAGTGGTTTTTTGCGCCTGCGATAGCGATCGGCAGGTATGGTTGCCCGCGATCGGTCGGTTCAGATCATTTCAAGGACGAGAAAATGAAAATCTCAAGAATAGCGCTGAGCGCTGCGATCGTTTGCAGTTGCGTTGCAAGCACCGCTTCCGCTCAACAATCCAAGGCTAGGATGCAGCCGTCGGCTTATTCCTACGGCTACTATGCCAACGAGGACTCACCCAGCGATACGGTCGCGACCGTATCCGATCAAGAGCCCGCACCAGTCGTACCCGGTGCTCCTGAGAAACAAAAACTCACGAGTTCATCGAATGTACCAAGTTCGGTCTTAGCTCCCACTGCCTGTGGCTGCTCGAACAATCCGATTTCTGGCTCGTGTGATGTTGCCTGCGCTGGCGGATGCGATTCCGCTTGCGGATGCAGTGACGAACCATGGAAATTGTTCCCCTGCAACCCACTGGGATTGAATATCGGTGGTTGGAGCGCGATCGGTTACCACACCGCTAACAACAACCGCACATTCAACAATTACGCGGATCGAGTTCAGCTACAACAGCAATGGCTGTACGCTGAAAAAGTTGCCGACGGAAGTTGCGGATTGGATTTCGGCGCACGCATCGATTACCTCTACGGTACCGACGCGCCCGATACCCAAGCCTTTGGAATTCCCAATAACCATTGGGACAACTCGTGGGACAACGGCGGCGCTTATGGCCACGCCATACCCCAGCTTTATGGCGAAGTAGCTTACGGCGACTTGTCGGTGAAGGTCGGGCACTTCTTTACCATCATCGGTAATGAAGTCGTACAAGCGACCGGTAATTTCTTTTACAGCCGACAGTACACGTTCTACAACGCCGAACCGTTCACGCATACAGGATTGTTGTCTCAATACAAGATGGATGACGACACAGTATTGTGGAACGGATATGTCATGGGTTGGGACAGCGGATTTGAGGACAACGGTGATGCGCACCTCAGCGGATTCAGTCGCCAATTGACCGATGACGTCAAGGTCATTTACACCAGTGCCGTTGGGCGGTTCAACGAATCGATCAACGAACGAGGTAGTGTGTACAGCGGCATTCTCAGCCTGAACATGACCGACAATCTGACCTACCTCACTCAGATGGATTACCTGGATACCGAGAATTCGGCCGGTGCCACGGTTCGCAACACCTTTGGTTGGATTCACTACTTGATCTACAAAGTGAGCGACAAAGTTTCTCTGGGCAGCAGAACGGAGTGGTTCAACGCCACAACCGGAGCGGCTTTGGGTGCTCCGATTCAAAACGCCGATATCTATAACCAGACCTTGGGCATCAACCTGCGAGCAAGTTCCAATTTGCTCGTACGCCCCGAAGTACGTTGGGTGTGGGATAAAGAATCGAGGGGTGCTAACGAGATCAGCCCCAATGATGGCCTGCCTCTGCCTAGCCAGGCGGCATTCGGCACCGACGTGGTTTTCACGTTCTAATTATGTCGGTAAGCGATACCGAAGAAAATTGATGGTTCACAATACCATCGACAAAAAACTGAGCCGGTCGCAGCGAAAACTGCGGCCGGTTTTCGTTTTGACATACCCGCCAAGAGTGACCGTCCTACTTCACAGCCCAGGTGTAAGATGGTAATTCCTGGCCGTCCATGAAATAGTGGGGCGACAGGTCGACTCGTCGCAACCCGAAGCATAAGCGAGGAACCGTCTCTCACCCTCGAGGAGCTCCCCCTCGCTCACGATTCGGGTTTCAAAGCTAAGTGAAATAATCGGGGGAATCGAAACCTTTTTCGCGCAGGCGTTTCCTTAGACGACTCAGCTTGACTCGCAGCACATCCGGGTCGAGATGCAGCTTGCGCGCTACATCGATTGTCGAGTAGCCCTCGATGCGCAAAGAAATCAACTGCTTTTCAACAGGATCGAGCTGCTCCATGAGCCGCTGTAAATTGTCGCGCAGCTCGACTTCGCTATTACCGGAGGGATCGATCGATTGCAATGACAACATTGTGTCAATCAGTTGTTCTGAACCACCCTCTGCACCAGAGAGCCGTTGCTGGCGTTTCAGATGGCGCCAATGTCGAGCGACTTTGCGGCGGACGATCGTTAGCGCCAGGCCTAGCAGTTTCTCGGGTGACGCGATGTCGAATCGATTGGCTCGCAAGCCAACTAGTAAACTGCGGTGAACGGACTGCACTAGGTCAACCGAATCGAGATGGGGACGCAGAGCAACGCCCAGTCGAGCGCGCGCAACTATTCGCAATTCAGGTTCATATTGTGCCACCAATTGCTCCATCGCCGCCGCGTCCCCGGCACGAGCTGCCTCCAGCAACATATCAAACGACGCTCTTGAGTCGTTCATTACCGTTCTCCCGCAGTCTTCTCACTTCCACGTTGCTTGCACGACCAAAGATCGCAGAATCTTAGTTTAACGGCAATTACCATCCCAGGATCAACTTCGCCTGATTCCACAAACAATAATACAAATGGAAACCAGAGCATGCCTCGTATTTTGGGCGATTACCGAATCGTCCGAGAAATTGGGCGCGGCGGTATGGGCACGGTTTTCGAAGCTGAACAGGTATCGCTCCAGCGCCGTGTCGCGATTCTCAGGACGAAATCCGACTATGAAACCTTGCCACGCAACGCGAGCTGCTGCGCATTCCCACCCCCTCGTATCCCGAGTCGCTCCGACCACATTTCACGGAGGATGGGCGTTCTTTCGTGAGCGCGTGTTACTTTCGCGGCGGGAACGTAATCGCTTGGACACTCGGGCGTCGAAGATGTTGGGTTGGGAATTGCAATTCGATGGCAGCCAGTGCGATCGGTACAGAGGATTGTGTTCACAACCTCTCGCAATGATACAGTTCGGTCGCATCCACGACGCTGTTCGCGCTGAGCGTCAGAAACAATTGGTTCGTTGATCGCCCATTGCTCGTCGGTCATATCCTAAGCATATTTCTTCCGTGTCCATATGGTCCAGCGCACTGTGCCGGAGCATGTGGCACACAATCTTACGTCGAATGTGGTCTGGAATGTTTACTTGGACGTGACCACAATTCTAACATGAAGCACGAAAATAATGATCCCCTCAGCGTTGAACGCGACCTGCGCAAGGCCTGCGCCGATGTATCGGTGCTGGTCAGTCAAGGCCATTCGACGGCTGCCCTCACTGTGTTGGATAATTATCCGCAATTGGCGTGCTGTGAAGAATCTGCGATCGAGATTATCTATGCTGAGTTCATGGCGCTGGACGAACGAGCCCGTCGGCCCGACGTGGAGCAGTGGCTGAATTACTTTCCTGACTATCGACAGCGATTAGAGCGCCTGCTGAAGTTGCACGATTTCCTGTCCGAAGATGAGGTTCAGCAAGCGTCGCGTGAGACAATGAAGGTGGCCACAAACGCTGGTCACGAATCGCAACCGGTCGAGCTTCCGGAACCGTCAACCGCAACAACGCCATTGAATCGGCGGATCGGCAGTTACGAGTTAATCGAGGAAGTTGGCCGCGGTGGAATGGGGATCGTCTATCGCGCTCGGCAAGTTGGTTTGGCCCGAACCGTGGCGCTAAAAGTGCTTCGCGCATTGGATGCCAGACCGGACCAGCGCGCACGATTCCAGCGTGAGGCCGAAGCGATCGCTTCCATGCACCATTCGAACATCGTTCAGGTTTACGAAGTTGGTAACGATGGTGACGATGAATTCCTGTCCATGGAATTCGTCGAAGGTGGCGCGCTGGATCGACACATCTATGATCGCCCATGGTCCAATCATGAAATCGCTACTTTAGTCAAAACTCTCGCCGATACGATGCACTACGCGCATCAGCTCGGCATCATCCATCGCGATCTCAAACCCGCCAACGTATTGCTGAGCGCCAACGGAACTCCCAAAATCGTGGACTTTGGGTTGGCCAAGCGTTTTCACGACTCTTCCAATTTTCGAACTAATACCGGCACTTTGATCGGGACCCCATGTTACATGTCACCGGAACAAGCTGCCGGGGCGGGTAAATCCATTGGGCCAACGACCGACGTGTTTTCTCTGGGCGTTGTACTGTACGAATTGCTAACCCGAGAACTGCCGTTCATGGGCAGCACAACCGTGGAGACGTTGCAGTTGATCGCGCAGCGTGAACCGATACTCCCTTCCAAATTAAACCGCCATGTTCCTCGAGATTTAGAGACTATTTGTCTGAAGTGCATGGCCAAGCTGCCTGCGCAGCGCTATAAAACTGCGGCCGAACTATCCGCAGATCTGGGATGTTTTCTCGATCACCGCCCAATTCAAGCACGTCGCACAACGATCATCGAAAGATTGCAGCGAGTGGTTGCGCGGCATCCTCAATTGACTGCTTTGATGGTCGTCATGAGCTTGGTCGGCTTGGGAGTGACCAGCATCATTGCATGGCAACAACGACGCATGGCCAGCATTTCGCATCAAGCGCAGTTGCAAGCGCAATCGGCACAACAGCAGCGCAACCGAGCTACCGAGGCCGAAGCGGCCTACGATGCAAGTCTGCGACGTGCCCGGGAACTGGTCGGTCGCTGGACCCAGCTTGGATTGACTCTCGACAACGAACCGGGCATGGATAGCGTTCGTCGCAAGGCGTTCGAGGACGCGGTGGCTTATTACCAGGAGTTTCTCAAGACCGATCAAGCAGATCCTGCGATCCGTCAGGAAGCCGCTCAAGCGTCGTTGCGAGCTGCCGTGATCCATATTGAACTTGGCTTGTGGAAAGAAGCCGAAGAGGGATTGCGACGGTCGGATTCTTGGCTGAGCGAAATGACGCCCAGTCGCGACGTGATGTGGCAACGCACCGATTGCCTGATTCAACTCGGACACGTCCTACGCAGGCTCGAACGCTGGGGAGATTCGGAGGAAACGTACCTGCAGGCTATTTCAATTCTCGAGGAACTGATCGAGCAGAGCCCAACCAATACCAGTTATTTGATGCGCGTGGCCAACGCGAAAGTAAATATCTGCGTCGTCTATGGAACTCAACAGCGATGGGACGAGTGCATTACCAACTATGTCGACGCCTTGAATATTGACTTGCGAGCCGCTGAGATTCGCGCGGGAATCTTGACCGCCAGTGAACAGAAACCCGATGACAGCGATGATTTAGACTCGCGCGTGGCCAGTGAAATTCAACGCAGCCGAAGTTTACGAGAGAAACTACTCGCCAACGACAAACCGAAACTGGTCGCCTTGGCTGTCGAAAATTATCTGCCTGAGATAGGTCTCTGTTTGGATGATCTCGGTGCAGTACTCGAACGAACAAGTCACCTCAATGCCGCTGAAGCCTGTTTTCGTGAGGCAGTTCAGCAACGACAATTGACGGTCGAACTGGCGCCAAAACATCGACGTATCGAACAGTACCTCGCTCGATCAGAGACTCATTTGGGAAGCGTCTTGCTGGAAACTGATCGAGTTCAGGAGGCGATTGATGTATTGCAACGAGCCAGTTCCATTTTCTCCAAGCTAGCCCGCGATTTCCCGGATCGGCACGACTACAAGAGTGAATGGAGCAGTTGTTTAGTCCAGCTCGCGCGCGGCCAGATGCTCCAGCGCGAACTGGCCGAATCAATTAAATCTGCCACACAAGCTGTCTCGATTCAGGAGCAATTGGTCGCATCCGCGCCAGCGATCGGATACATGAAGGATTCGCTGGCGGAAGGCTTGCTAGCTCTGGCTCGATCGCTTCAAGAATCGGGAGAATTAGAGCAAGCCGCCGATCAATATCAACGCGCGATGGATGTCACACCCACAAATGCTCACCCAGCCAACAACTATGCCTGGATGTTGGCAAACTACCACCAGGCGACGTCGGACGACCATCGAAAAGCGGTCGAGCTGGCAGAAAAGGCAACTACGCTGGAATCGAAAAACGCAAACTACTGGAATACTCTTGCATTGGCTTTGTATCGAGTAAGGCGATATTCAGAAGCCTCGATCGCTATCGAACGATCGATGGAATTGGCATCCGGCGGTTCGACCTTCGACTGGTTTATCAAGTCACTGGTGTTATCGCAACTAGGCAAAGTCGACGAAGCTCGCCAGTGGTTCCACCAAGCCGAGACTCGACGCCAAGCACAAAGCCCACGCAGCAGCTCGCTGCGAGCATTCTCCGAAGAAGCCAACCGATCACTGAGCGACAAAAGTCTTTGAAGATTCATTGGACAGCGCCACGTCGTGCTAAACTAAGCGATAGGCAATACAAGCCCGAAGCGCAAGCGAGTGAGTCGGCGCAAGTCTTCACTCGCTTGCGCTTCGGGCTTGTATTGCGTAGTCATAGGGCGCTGTCCAATTAAGCGTCCGCTTGAAACGGTTGCCATTTGAATCCCAATCCAGGTCCGTCGAGCAATTCGGTGGGAATTGTGCCGTAACGAACTCGAAACATGGGTGCATAATCTTTCATGTACGGATCATTGCCTACTGGACAGTATTGGCGTCCGTTGCCTTCGATTCCTGCCACGGTTGGCAATCGACTCGCGACCGCTGCTGAGTGCAGGAATGATCCGCCAATGCAAGTCAGATCTTGGACGCACACAAACATCTTGTAGTGGGCACCGGCGGCACCCATCAGCAAGCACTCCGATTGCCCTTTGCAAGCTTTGAGCGCGATCCCTGTGTAACCACGCTGGCGAGCGAGCAACAAGCTCTGCAAATCGGTCAGCGATTCGTCGATCACAATGGGGCGAAGTCGAGCGATGCGATGGACCGTCATATCGGTTCGCTGGCTTAAGTCGCGCGGAGTTGGTTGTTCGATATACTGAACGCGTTCAAAGGACGCATTGCTCAGCCGATCAATGCGTTCGAACAAATCCAGTACATAATCTTCGTTCGGGCATTGCTCGTTGAAATCCAGCGAATACTTCCACTTGCGATCGCTGCTGACCAATTCGGCCACTCGATTGACTTCGACGATCCGTCCGACATCCCAATCCAGATCGTTTCCTGCCAGCTTGATTTTCAAGTGGCTCAGACCGTCCGTTTTAATCCATTCATCGAGTGTCTCGGGCAGGCCATCGTTTACCCGTTGTTTGACGTCAGCCATGGTCAGCGGATCGAGTGCGCCAACCAAGTGATACAGAGGCATCGTCGCTTTGGGCTTGGGGGACAAAAATCGATCGGGGGACCTCTGCGCAAAGTCGTCGCCGAGATAGGCTCCAAGATCGCGGTTGAGATACTCGCTGGTCATAATCTCAAATGAGTTCTTGCCGACCGAACGTCCGAACGCATCATGAATAGCGGCCTCGATCGGACTGGCAACCATCATCACCGCCAGCTTTGGAATTGGTTCGGGCAGATTGCGCTCTTTAGTCAGTTCATCAGCGATTTTCTCACGATATGCGGCGATCTGATGAGTGATCTCCAATGGGTCTCCGCTGATGTTTTGGTTGGAAACCGCTGCCGCCAATCGTTCGACCAACTCCAACAGAATTTTTTGCGTCAACGCTCCAGGGATTTTGCTGGGCCAAGCCCACGACGTCCCCACAGGCATTTCGCCAATTCCAACGGTTTTCTTGCGACCATGGGCGCCCACCACGGTTGCTTGGCAGTGCAGCAGCGTCGCGCTGTCCACGACACGGCCGCCGAATTTCATGGGTTGACGATACACGTAAGACCGCGTGGCTGTGGATATTTCCTTAAGTGTAATATCCGTTGGTTTTCCCATTCGTACCAATATCCTTCCAAATTGCACTGAATTAAACAGGGAAAGTGGTCGTCACGAGCGCTGCAGTCGATTTACGCACACACGAATTCACCATTAGGCAGTTCTATATTGCTAGCCTGGAAATCGAGTTGCTCCACGAACGGTCCCTACTGCGCACGAAAACGAAAAAATTTCCCTGCCAACGCCTTAGCTGACAAGAATTCTCAAAGCAAGCCTAACAGGTTAACACAAAACCGCTGCAATCGTCAGATACTTAGGGGAAAAGTAGACCAGGCATGATTGGCGACATCGATGCTGTGGAATAGGATAACGAAACTGAGGAAATAATTGGCCATTCGCAGCGAACGCGAATAACTGGCAAATTGACTCGGCAAGTTAATTCTGGTTGGTTGTCTACCGGATTGGGGAATGCCAACCCACAAATTTCCAACCCTTGGGTACTTGCTTTGCAGCAGCTCTAGTGGGATTTGGTACAAATGAGAGCAATGGTTGCGAATCGCCCGCTGTCTTTAGCTGCGGTTTGCCCATTGGAAATAGGCGTTTTGCGAGAGTGGTGAGATTTGTGACTGCAGTGATTCCGTCGACAATTCCATCAAGGACTTCCGAAGTCCGCAATATGACGGCGATGCAACGCATTACTGGCCAGACAATTACATTGCTTGCCCGTTTTTTTTCAGGCTTTACCGTTCGTTGGATCGATTGCCAGCCTGATACCTACCAGCGAGTTTACTTCGCCAACCACACCAGTCATTTGGACGCGGTCGTATTATGGTCGGCATTGCCGCGCGAGTTGCGCCTGTTGACGCGACCAGTGGCCGCCCAGGATTATTGGTCCAAAACTCGCTGGCGGCGTTTCTTGGCATCATCATTCAATGCGCTGCTGATCGACCGCAAGGAGATTAAGGTCCACCAGAGTCCAGTCGATCTGATGATTCGCGAGATGGGAGATGTGTATTCGCTGATTGTGTTTCCCGAAGGGAGCCGTACCGAAAACGGCGAGATGGGCGAATTTAAGAGCGGACTATACTATATGGCCAAGAAACGACCAGACTTGGAACTAGTGCCGGTCTACATGGACAATTTGAATCGAGTATTGCCCCGGGGCGAATACCTACCCGTACCATTGCTTAGCAGCATTACGATCGGTGCACCGATTTGGTTGGAAGTGGGTGAACAAAAAGCGGATTTTTTGGCCCGCGCACGCGAGTCAGTCCGCGCGCTCAAGGGTGTCTGATTCTGGCCAATCCCTCAATCTCAACATCAGCGAACTAGACTTGCCGCGTTCGAACTCAGCCTGCATTTTCACACCTGTGCGTGTTCGTAGAAAGCACCAATACAAGCCCGACGCGCAAGCGAGTGCGTGCCAGGATCCGAGTGTGTGCCAGGATCGACGCACTCGCTTGCGCGTCGGGCTTGTATTCGCCATGCCGTGGATCAGTTTTGGGATCTTCTGGGTCATCGCGGCTTGTACCGTAGCCAGTGTTTTCGCACAACAGCCAGCCACAGATGGTTCGGCGCCCAACCAAACAAACTCTTCCGCGCTGGAACCGCCAGACGATGGATCGCTAGCCGCAGGCTCCGATAGCACACGTAATTCAGCGACTGCTCGGCAGGCTAGTACCACATCTGGTGCGGTGGGCTCCGAGGCTCCCGAATCTGATGCCAACGACTCTCGATCCCAGGCTGGCGCCGATGGACCATCATTGTCGATCTCTCCAACGCTGCCGCTTCCGACGATTTCTGAATCCGCTGCACCGACGCTGCTAAATTTTCGCACGAACATGTTGCTGGGGACTGTGCTGGTAACGCTTGCGATCGCTTCACTCGTCGGGCAATACCTCCAGCGACAACCCAGCGAATCGATCAATCCGGCGCTGGTCCGCCGGTTTCGGCAACGCATCAATGCTTGGTGGCTGATGTGCGCGATATTGGTGTTCGGATTTTTGCTGCAAAAAATTGGTACCGTGATTCTGTTTGGGTTAGTCTCGTTTTGGGCCCTGCGCGAGTTCATCACCATGGCGCCAACACGACGTGGCGATCATCGAGCGCTCTTTTGGGCGCTGGTGATTTTCACTCCTCTGCAATACCTCTTGGTGGGCTTGGGGCGCACTTCACTGACATGGCCCAACGGATCGGCTATCGATTTCTATGGCTTACATAGCATCATGATTCCCGTGTATGCATCGCTGTTTATCCCCGCGCGCATTGCCATTGCCGGTGATCACAAACGATTTCTCGAACGATCGGCTCAGATTCAGTTGGGCTTGCTGATCTGCGTCTATTCGCTCAGTTACGCGCCAGCAATTTTGGATCTCGATTTAAGACGCAGCGATGGTTCGGATTGGGCGGGCAGCCCGGCTGGACTGCTGTTCTTTTTTATTTTGCTCACTCAGCTCTCCGAAGTTTTTCAATGGGCTTGGGGGCAGTTGGCTGGCAACAAACTGATCGCCAAGGACATCAGTACCAGTCGAAATTGGGAGGGGTTCATGGGCGGAACACTCTTGACCGGTTTGGTCGGTGCGATGTTATGCTGGGTCACACCTTTTGAGATTTGGGAGGCAGCTTGCGTGAGCATGGTGGTCGCGGTCATGGGAATGTTTGGTGGCATGACGATGAGTGCCATCAAACGCGATCGAGGCGTCAATGATTACGGTACGCTGGTCCTGGGCCATGCCGGCGTACTGGATCGCATCGATTCGTTGTGCTTTGCTGCTCCAGTTTTCTACCACATCACTCGCTTCTTTTATTCGTAGGGCGCTATGAACGTCATATCCCGGCGGACTCTAGTTGGCGGTGCCATCGCTGGTTCTGCGCTGGCAACTTGGGCCAGCGGACAATCAACCAACGAAACTGATCAACAAACGGCTGCATCCAACTCGCTCGGCCTCGCGACGACGGCGCGTCCTTGGCCTACTGTCGATACGAATGCTCATTTGTTTCAGTGGCCATTTCGCCGATTGCCCTACGATTCTCCGCAAGACTTAACAGCCAAATTCGCGTCGCTGGATATTCGGCAAGCTTGGGTGGCAAGTTTCGAAGGTTTGCTGCATCGCGATGTGGCAGGCGTTAACGAACGATTGACCACGACTTGCGCTGAGGACGGCAAAAGCACACTGCTGCCTATCGGAGTGATCAATGTCGGCTTGCCTGATTGGGAAGACGATGTGCGACGATGCGATGAACAACACCACATGCGCGGCATTCGTTTGTACCCGAACTACCATGACTACACGCTGGACGATGCACGGCTGGTACGCTTGCTGCAGATTGCCGCCGACCGCAATTTGTTGGTGCAGATCTGCGTCTCTATGGAAGATCGGCGCACTCAGCATCCTCGCTTGCAGGCGGCCGATGTCGCCTTGACGCCGCTCGTTTCCGCCGTAGGCCGAGCTCCGCGCGTGCAAGTTCAGTTGCTGAATCACAAATTGACGGCCGCAAACGTTGCAGAACTGGCGGCTTGTCCACAGGTAAGTTTCGATACAACCCGCGTAGAAGGAACCGATGGAATCGCCAAGCTAGTTCAGAAAATCGGAGCCGACCGAATTCTAATGGGTTCGCATGCACCGATGTTCATTCTCGAAACGGCGCTGATCAAATTGTACGAATCCAACTTGGATGATCGCACAGTTGCTGCAATTCTCGGTGAAAACGCCCAACGATTAATAGCGGTCTAGCGAACGTGGGACAAGCTTCCAGCTTGTCAACATTGGTAATGTCCGATGCTAATTCGACAAGCTAGAGGCTTATGCTGGGCTGGTAAAAAGTGAACCGATGGCGCTAGCCACGCGCATCGGAGGAGTTGAGCGGGTAATCGCAATTCGATGGACTGGATCATTAGATGTTGGAACGTCATGCGTTGATTGCGTCGCAACTCCTTCGACGCCCGTGGCTAGCGCCATCGGTTCACTTTTTACCAGCGTAGGCATATTCCAGGTTCTGTATCGTTCAGTTCGTTGGTCGAGTTGCCAACCATCTTGTCACCGCATAGTTTCAAAAATTGAAAAATGGCGACTTTTCGCCATGAGAAATGAAGGCAAAAGAATCGATCATAAAAATGCCTCTAGGGGCAGATCGAGTACACTTCGAGGGGCAGTTGTACTCGGTTTTACTGGGGGGCGCCTGGGAAGGTGCCCCCCAGATTGTCTTTGCCGTTGCAACGGCACGAATTCTTGCGAAACAACAGTCGATCGTTTACCGATTGCGCATTGATTCACGGAACTGCGAATACTCTTCCACAGTAATCGCACCATCCTGATTTGTATCGGCACCATCAGGTTTGACAACCATCGAAGACCACTCGTCGGATGTTAAACGACCATCCTGGTTCTTGTCATATCTGCGCACAATTTGTGCTGCCCATTCGCGTGGATTTCGTGAAGAAGGAGGTAATTTCAGCGATGAATTCGCGGGCTCAGAATACAACTTCTTGACAGCCGCTGTATATTCCTCGGGATCGAGAAAGCCATCGCTGTTTTCGTCCAGCGAACTGTCGAGCTGATTACCTTGCCGCATACGCGCTGGAGCCTCGCTGGCCGATATTCGAAAATCGTAGTCCTTGTCCCAACTGAGCACGTTAACTTTATTCACATATCGATCGAGTGATTTGGCGATTATCGGATCGGAACTGGATGGGAGTTTCAACAAGAATTGGTGAAATATTTCAAACATCATTCGGTCGTTCCAAATTTCGCGAGGAATTGCCTTGAGCAATCCAGGCAATTTATCGATCGAATCTTGATCCACAGGCCAAGTGATAAGCAAGCCTAGTTCTGGCGACGACACATTCTCTTTTAGCTCGGCGACTCGCACCGCAAACTGTGCGTCGTGGGTTTTCTGGAACAGATTACTTAGTTCCTGTGCCAGTTCATTACAGGCACCTAATCGCTCGACGAGCGCCAAATACGACAACAGCTCAGAATTGACGAATCGCGTGCCGACGCTTCCGGTTACAGAACCCGACCTCGTCTGCTCGCTTGGAACGCTGTTGGTGGATGGCAATTTTGGCAAACCGATGATCCGACGAGCAACTGTCACGTTTTTTCCCGTGACAATTTGACAACGTCGTTCGCTGTTATTGACCAAACGCGAAAGTCGCTTGCGGAGTGCTTCGACCAGTTTTTCACGTTCGACCTGTGAAATCCCGTTACCAGATGCGATGCGGCAAGCAGCAACTGTGAGCAGCTCAGGTCGGTCTTCATCGCTGGTAAGATATTTGATAGCCAAGCGAGCCAAGTAGTCTTCGATAGCCAATTCCGTTTTCAAGGTTGTCGGATCAAAGGTACGTATATTCCTGGTGTCCCTCGCTGGAGCGCAGGTCAAAACGTCGTAGAGGCCGAGATTTGGATGCGCTTGAATCGAGTCCATGGTGCGCCCAATGATTTCGTCACTGATAGTCTTGCGGGAGTACAGAGCTTTGAGCAAGAACTCGCGCATTCGCTCGGCAGCATTGCGGTCAAAGTTAGATACATTTTCAGGCTTCAGCAGCCAATTTTCGATAACTTGGCACTGCGGATTATCGAAATTAAATACATATTCGGAGATGAAAACACTCAACCAATGTTTAGTGGATGCATCGTTGGTGGTCAGCAGCCTATTGATCAGAATTTCGCTGACGACTTCGGGTGTATTGAGTTTCTTAATCGCGCGCCACAATTGCACGTTCAGCGAAACTCGATTGGGATCATACATGTCATGCGACGGTTCTACGTCGATTGCCATCGGATGTCTTGCGGAAGTCGACACGCTTCTGGGGAATCGCTGTGAGTGAATTGAAATGAGTTTCTCAGTCAAACCACGGTTGCGTGAGCCCTGCGCCAGTTCGCCGATTGCGACCAGCGCATCACTTCTGGCAGCATCATTGCGATCTCGTTCGAATAGATTGACCCATTGATCCAGCGTTTTGCCGCCGTAAATCGGGACATTTAGGGCATCGGGACTTCGCGACTGAGAAGTATCGGTTTGGGGCTTAGCACTTTCTGGTTGACGCAGATTCTTGCTGTTCGAGTCGTCCGACGGATTAGCTGGCTTATTGATTGGGGAACCCGATTTCTCTTTTTCAATCGCCGAGGCCGGTTGATCCGTGTTGTCAGGTTTTGGTGCGGGATCCATCAACAGTGATCGAGCGTACGCTGAGATCAAGTATTGCATCCGCAACTCGGGAGATGCTTCGTTCCAAGCGAGCAATTCATTAGTGTTTCGGTCGCTACTGTTCCGCAATTCTAGACTTGGCCAAATGAATGACGCGTGGACGTGTTGTAGTTCAAGTTGGTCAGATAAATTGAGAAAATCCGTGTTAGAAAACTGGCCCGACTGGTTCGAGTCGGCCAACTTTCGCAACACAGGTTGAAGATCCGCCACAACATTTTTCGCAACAGCCAAGTCGAGCAATTCAATCATCTCGGACGAAATGAGAGCTTCAGGAGTTATTGAATGGTTTATTGAAAGATGATTCATGGCGAAAAATCTTGACCTAGCGTCCTCCACGCTTCTAACGGGATGCATAAGCCTCACCCGAATTTTGTCACCAATTAGCCCTTGCATTCGCGTTTCAATTGTTGCCGAGATATTTGGGATGGTTGGATATTCACTGACCGCAAGAATTGAGCGGACTGCCGAATGCGGATCGATCGTCAAGTCCTGGAATGCTTCGATGACCGCCGACTTGCGCAGCGGGCGAACGAAAGGTGGGAACCTGTCCAAAGTTGTCGAGCAAAAATAGGCGATGCGCGCGATTTGGTTGCTTTTCAGCATGTCGACTACTCGTTGCCGCTGTTCGTCACTCTTCGCCAATGCGACTGCGTACTTTACCGCAGCGTCACGAGTCTCCGTGGAACTGTCCGAAGTGAGCGCCAGCGCCTGTGAGAAGAATGGCTCAACGTCGTTCGAATCGGCGGTTTTTGACAAGTTAATACGGCGGATCAAGTGGAGGTCGTAATTCTCCCCATGTTTAGACAATTCCCCAGCAATCAATTTGAAGTATGCCTTGCCTGGATGTGCCTTTCGAAGGATCTCCAAGGCCAAAAACTCCGTAGCTGAATCCTCGCGAAGTGTGATCAGCGATGACAATATTTCCAAAAGTACCGGCGTGATCTGAGCGGCAGTACCTGGATCATCCATAAGGGCGCTAATCGCCGCCAATGCGTCTTGTTGCGATTTTGTGCTTCGATCCGTGCGCAGAATCTCAAGCCATTCGTCTAGCGAGACGCGGTTGTAGAGAAGCTGCTTAGCGCCTGGTGTGCTTGCCGTGAGAGGCACAACTCCGCCGAAGCGATTGACAAGTTCCTGCGCAAATCTCTCATCGCCAACGTTTGTTTGTTTTTTTTCGGACAGCTTGGGTGGCAAATTCTTTGGCTCACTCTTGTCCACTTGCGTTACCGTCGCCACTACCGTTTCGCCGTTGCGGATGGTGAATGTGTTCTTGTCGAGAGAAATGGAATTGCTTGGAGACGCAAGCGTGATTTCGTACTTGTCAGCGCGCAGTCGTGTTGATTCGCTGGAACCGGATTGTATGGTCAGTTCCTTGACGACTTGCCCGCCTTTGGCAATTCTGATTTGCACGTCCGCTGAATCGGACTTGATCACTAACTGCCCCTTCTGATATTCGAGCGTGATCAAAATTCCAGCGGCGGCTGGGACGAACAGGAGCAGTGACAATGCCGCGACGATTCCGCTGGACCATCGACTGCGGAGTGGCTTGTCTTGACGAAATGGTTGAGCTGGACGAACCGCGACAGCTTGAGCGATGGGCTGTACGATCGCCTCATCTGATTCACGCGAGGCCGCCGCAGAATGAGCTTGATCGAGCAGCCCGCGGAGATTCGACGAACCGCAAAAAGACGCGAGCAACTCGGCGACGTGAGCCGCACTAGCTGGTCGCTCCGCCGGATCGCGACTGAGTAGCTGAGCGACGACGCGAACCAGTTCCTCAGGTGCATCTAGGCGCAATGATGACAGTCGCGGAGGGCTTTGTTCAGCTAACATGCGAACTTTTTCCAGCAGCGACATGTTCGGTGCCGCCGCCATCGGGGCTCGACCACAAATCAACCGGAAGAGCATTGCCCCCAGCGAATAAATGTCGGCGCGGTAGTCGACAGCTCCTGATCGTTCGGCTTGCTCGGGGGCCATGTAGTCCAGCGTTCCCATCAATTGGCCAACGGTCGTCAGCTCGGCCGCAGCTTCGTCCCACAAATTAATTTGCGCCAATCCAAAATCGAGAATCTTGACGTGGCCAGTGGAGTCGAGCATCAAGTTCGATGGCTTGATATCGCGATGTACAACTCCCTCGGCATGAGCGTGCGACAACCCCAGCGCGGCCTGTCGAGCCACTTCGCAGGCATCGGCAATCGACAACTGACCTGTCAATCGAGCAACGCGGCTGAGGTCGAGCCCGTCAACGTACTCCATCACCAAATAGTGAATACCATTTTCCTGTCCCGCATCTGTGGCGCTGACGATGGCCGGATGATTCAAGCGTCCAGCCGCTTTGATCTCGCGCAAGAAACGGTTCACCAAGTCTGGCTTGCCAGCGATGGAACCGGGGAGCACTTTGATCGCGACTTGCTTTCCCAGTTGACGGTGACGAGCCAAATAGACGGTCCCCATGCCACCTTGGCCAAGCGATCGCATGATTTCATAAGCGTCAATGCACAACATTTGTCCGATGTTGGAATTCGGCAAGACTGCCGGACGCAAAAGCAAGTTGCGAGCCGCATCAACAGCGCGTGCGATCACGCTCGGTTGCTCGACGGACTTCGCCCCAGACCCTAACGAATTTGAGACCGAGGATGGCGGATTCAGCGTGGCTAAGTCACTCGTCGATGTACCAGTCCCGTAAGGAGTCGCAATGCCATGCACCAACTCGACCAGAGTATCCGGGTCGGACGCGAGTTCGATCACGGTGCGTTCGCAAGCCTCGCAAATCGACAAATGCGACTCAATTTCACTAATCAGAGGCTCGTCGACGCTACCGGCGAGATAGCTCTTCAGTGTGGCTCGTTCCATACAATTGGTATCGGACATAACGGACTCCTCGCGAAAGTGCCAACGTATCTCGGATCGTTCCCCTACTGACATAAACGATTGCCGCGTGACACTTGCCTCCGTTATGTTAGGCGAGCGGCAGAATGGTTTTCACCAATACAAGCCCGATGCGCAAGCGAGTGGGTCAATCCTGGCAGGTAGGCACTC
>SYJV01000550.1 GCA_005798335.1 Planctomycetaceae bacterium
ACGATCTCATTCATCAACGGATTGTAGTACGCATTGATCGTTTGTGGAGTCATATGCCATTCGTTGCGATCAATTGGACCACCTAACTTGTCGATTTCGCGTTGGTATTCTACTCGCGAAGCTCGCAAGTAATTCCCGACCAATTCATCGGCGTGGATGTCCAGTTTAGAGTAGTCTTTCCATTTGTCGGGATAGCCGATTTTCGTCGTGAACTTTGCGAGTTTCTCTTGCGCCTGTTTCTTGGTCGCAGGTCCCATCCAGTCGAGTTGGTCGATGCGCTGAGCGAACGCTTTCTTGAGATTTTCAACCAAGGCGTGCATACGATTCTTGGCTTGCGGAGGAAAATGCTTCTCAACGTACAATTTGCCGACGATTTCTCCGAGAATGCCATTGCAAGCTTCCACTCCGCGGCGCCACAGTGGCTTTTGCTCGGCGACGCCGCTGATCGCAGTTTGATGAAAATCGAAATGACGCTTTTCAAGCGACGTTGTTAATTCTGAGGCATAGGCATCAATTACTTGGAACGCGAAGTAATCCTTCCATGTCGCCAACGGAACTTCGGCGATTAATTTGTCAGTCCCTTCCAAGAAACTAACTTGCCGCACGATTACTGACTCTTGAGCCGAAATCCCAGCGGAGTCGACGAAAGCCTTCCAAGCTAGATTGGGAAATTTACCGGCCAATTCGGCATTCGTCAGCTTGTTGTAAGTCTTAACCGGATCGCGATTCTCGACGTTAGTCCATTGCACACGCGCAATGCGAGTTTCCAGATCCAGCAATTTCTCAGCCGATTCCTTAGGCGAGCTATTTCCCGCCGCAGCCAACATATCGGCCATATAGGCCTTCAGCGCCTCGCGCAGAGATTGGTAGCGTGCCTCGTCGACCAGGTAATAATCGCGGTCAGGTAAAGTGATTCCCGATTGTGTGATGTAGACCGAATATTGATCGCTGCGGCGAGCATCGGGTTCGATGTAATGCGCCAACACGGACCCGACACCTTGCGCATACAGTTTGGCTCCTAACGCCAAAATTTGGTCCTTTGCGGAAATCGCTGAGACTTGTTCGAGCAAACTCTGGATAGGTTTAATCCCGAGTTTGTCCCGCAGTTCAGTATTGGTATAGCTGCGATAGAAGTCGCCTACCCTCTGACGATCGGTACCTTTTGCAGCTTGGGCATCCGCCGCCGCTTGCTCAATGAGCGAGCGAATCGCGGCCTGAGTATCATCATCCAAAACCGAAAATGATCCATAGTTCGCACGATCAGCCGGGATTTCTGTCTTGTCCAACCAACCCTGGTTCACGTAGTCGTAAAAATCACTACCCGGCGAGATCGTCTTACTGATATTCACCAAATCGATACCCGAAACTATCGCCGTGTTGGGCTTGGTAGTTTCATCGCACCGTGCGGTCGAGTTGATCAACAGCCAAGGGACCACGCAAATAGAAAACCGTAACCAGTCAGTAAGCACGCGCATCGAAACATCCATTCCTTTTGACGAGTCAATCCAAAACCAGTTAATGCACCGGAGCCGATAGGCTCATTTGGCGGCTTCTAGCAGAGCCAGCAAGTCGGCTAGATCTTCAATCGAAATTAATTCTTCCAATCCAGCCGGCATGATCGACAAACTGCTTAGTTCTCGGCGTTCAATACCCTTAATCGGAATCGTTACGTTCTTGTCGGCCGCAACTTGCAGTTCGACTTCGTCCCCGGTCTCGCGTTTGATCAAGCCGTTGTGCACTTGACCGTCCTCAGTCAGAATCTTTGTCGGTTGGTAGCTTTGCTCCAAACGCGAACTAGGGAACAGGATCGCTTCTAGGAGATCGCGCCGCGTGCGACTCGCTCCAATTCGACTCAGTTCTGGTCCGATGCTTCCGCCGACATAGCCGACACGATGGCAAGCGCTGCAGGCTGCTTTAGCGCTGCGAAAGACTTGATAGCCTCGGACGGGATCGCCGGGTTTGAGCTTTTCCAGCATGGCTTCGACTTTGGCCGCAACATCTTCTGAGGGTCGCGTAAGTTTACCGATAGTTTGCTCAACATGCTGCCGCAATTTGCCGGATCGATTGCGGTATAGATTTTTCAATTGGTCGGTGGAAACCGTGCGTCCGGCCGGCAATGACACCAATTGATCCAACAAACGCATGTCCGCTTGGTCGTTGTTCGATCGGCTAACCGCAGTAATAGCTGGCAGCAGCCGCAGCGGATCGATTTGATGCAAATTCTCCAGCAATCGATCGACGTCGGCCGGCTCAAGTTGCAACCGTCCGATCGCCTCGGTGGCCAATTGTAAGTTGTCCTTTGCGTCCTTCCCCAAGAATTGATCGACCGTCATGCTGGACAACTGCGACTTATCCGAGCGAGTTCCAATCGGCAGCGCGGAAATAAATCGCAGCGAGCTGGCGGGGCGATCTGCTGTTTCTTGCGCCAATTCCAAAATCGCCTCGGTCAATTTCAAGTCACCCAATTGATTGACATCAATCCGACCCAACCATTGTGCCAGATGGATGCGCTGCGTGGCTCCAGCAGACTTGAGCCATTGGGTGATCGCAGGAGCCCATTCTTTGGCCACTGACGAAGCGTTGATTCCGGCCAGCAAATCGATCAACAGGTCTTGCCGAGCGACACTTGAGGAAGGTGCCTCGGCTAGCCAGCGACCCAGCAACTGGCGCATCGCGTCCTGGCCGGACCATCCGGTAACGATTGCCGCCAGCGCGTCCCGTTGCTGCGGTTTCTTTTCAGCTGCGCCATACAATCGATCCATCGTTTCCACGGACTGAGTTGCCCAATGACCGTACCGGCCGATCGTCTGGCGCGCCGTCGCTTGCAGTGCTTCATGGGACGATCCCAGCATAGCGAAGACTTGCGCCGGTTGAATTTTGTCGCCTGCCTTAGTTTGATCGAGCACGATCAAGGCAGCACGCGCCAGCGCTGGTTCGCTACTGTTCAAATACTTGACAACTTGATCGGGAGCGTTGATCTCTATCATGGCATACAACAATGAATGCTCAAGCCCACGGTCGCTAGACACGTTGGCAATGGCGGCCATCAAGCTGTCAATGGAATTGCTGGTGCCAATTCGGCCGATGGCTTCGGCTGCGACCCGGCGCACTTGGGCACTCGAATCGTGCCGCACCAGTTGCTCCAATGTTGCTCGGGCATCCACAACTCGTTCCACCGAAATGGCGTGCGCAGCGGCTTGGCGAATGGATGCTGAGTCCGATTTCAGCGCAAGCATAATGGCCTGCATTGAAGCGGCATCGCCTATCTTGCACAGCGACCACAGCGATTCCAACCGTTGTGATAGCGGAGCAGTAGCGTCGTTTGTATTGGCAGCTAAGAGTGTTCGCGAATCATTGGGACGGGAGACCAGCCATTGTGCGGCTCGCTTGCGCACCCAAGCGCGATCATCCGCCAAGTGCTGCAAAGCTTTATCGGCAGTCAGCGATTCCCAGCGAATTTCAGGACCGCGCGCATCGCGAGCAGCACGCGTCTTGGCGCTCGAAATGCGATAGATTCCGCCTTGAGCTGCTGCCTGATCAACTTTGGAACTTGGGCAGCACAGGCCATACCAACCTCCGGTGTCGATTACCAGCAAGCTGCCGTCCGCGTCCTCGATAATATCCGTGGGATGAAAGTCGATTCGATCGCTGAGCACCAAATTCTGATCCTCAGTCGAGAAACTGCCGCCAGTTGGTATCAGCCGATGCATGGTAACTCGTTGCAAATTAAAAAGTGCCGCGACGAGAATTCTCTCAGGCGCACCAGCATGTTCTCCGCCAGCCACGAGATCGCGCGATTCTAGGCAAATCAGTCCGCTGGGAGCCGCTGGTCCCAGATGCGTAGTGATTGGCATCAACGCGCCTGTGCGCACGTGCCCGTCGATAGCGGTCGCGTTATCTTTGCCATACAAGCCGCCGTAAATGGCGTGGGCCATCCCATCGCGTTTACCGTCGCCTGGGTGCTGAAGAAACGTGCTAGTGAAAAACCTCTCGCCTTCAGGAGTGATGGCGACTTCGACAGGATTATCCATACCACCGCTCATGACCGGTTCCAGCGCGCCACCGGATAATCGCTTGCGGAAAATATGGGATGCTTTGGTGACCATCGATTTGCCATTGAGCAGAGTGTAGGATTGTTCGGCGAACGCCCCTTTGCACCAATAGATCCAGCCGTCGCGTCCCATGTAGGGGCCATGCAAATCGTTCGCGCATCCCGTGATCGTATTGCCGTCATGCCATACTTCACGTTGCTCGCAAACACCGTCGCCGTCGATATCGGTCAACTTGAGAATTTCGGGAGGTGCTGCGACGAGAATACTATTGCCAACGCAGAGAACACCTTCGGGAAACGCCAAGTCTTTCGCGGCTACGATACGGTCGTCGAAATTGCCATCGCCGTCGCGATCGACCAGCCGCACAATGCGATGCAACCCTAGTTTATTGTGCTCAATAATCGGTTTAGTGACGCCACCCGACTCGGCCACGACCAGCCTGCCCTGCGCATCCCAGTCCGCAACAATCGGCCACTTCACGACCGGGTCACTGGCAATTTTTTCGATTTGCAAGTCGCTAGGAATCGTTAGGTTTAGTGCGCCGAAGTTAACCGTCTTTGTGGGGACGGGTTGTTGTGCCATAGCCAGCGACTGCATGGCCGCAAGAACAACGAAACCCAGCTTTACATTGAGCAACTTCATTTTCGAACCCTTGAATTCGGAGTGCGCGAAGAATTGGATTTAGAGGTATTGTCTGAATTCACAATGAACAGTTTCACATGGATAATTTCACATGGACAATAGTCTACCTACTTTTCTCTTAGTTATGGTATTGCTGCTGTCGAAGATATCTCGCGTATTGAAATTCCATTACACCCTCTTTTCGGGCGTGAGGGAAGGGCAATTGCGATAGTTCGAACGCTGTACGGTGCTGCATATCTCCAAATTTATTGTGGGTTGCGTTAGAACTTACACGTCATTCAGACGGACTACGTGGTGATGGGAGCGATTGGTATGAAACTTTACAAAGTCCATCAACAACTCGTGTCCCGACCGTTGGCCGATGTGCCTGCGAAAGTTTTTTCACAACTTGATCGCATGTCAGTCTCGGTTCCTCAAGGCGACGTGGCGCTCACTGTCGGCAGCCGCGGCATTCGCAATTTGCCCGCCATTGTTCATGCTTGCGGCCGATGGCTCCGCAGCCAGGGTGCCAGGCCATTTATTGTGCCTGCGATGGGATCTCACAATGGCGCGACGGCTGAGGGCCAGCGCAACATGATCGAATCATTGGGCGTTACCGAGTCCGCCATGGATATGCCGATTCGGTCAAGTATGGAAGTCGTCCGAATTGGAGAAGTTGGCACTGGGCCAGTCTTTATGGACAAATTTTGTTGGGAGAGTGCCGGTGTCTTGGTCATAAATCGTGTCAAGCTCCATACCTGTTTCTCCGGACCGGTGCAGAGCGGTTTGGTTAAAATGATGGTGGTCGGGATGGGCAAGATTCGCTCGGCACAGACCTTTCATTCTGCCCCCACGGCGCGGATGAAGGATATGTTGCTGGAAATGGGGCAATGTGTATTGGACTCCGGCAAGATCGTGGCTGGGCTGGCAATTCTGGAAGACGGTTTCGATGAAACAGCAGAGATTCATGCTCTTCAACCAAGTGAAATTCTAAGTCGCGAAGCTGAATTGCTACACCACCATCGAACTTACTTTCCAGAATTGCCGATCGATGACCTGAACGTATTAATCGTCGATGCAATCGGCAAGACTTTCAGCGGGACTGGGATGGATACTAACGTCATTGGCAGGCGCGGAATACCAGGTTACGAAGATCTGACGCGCCCCAGAATTCGCGCGATCGGCGCGTTGTCCTTGGTCGAAAAATCGCAAGGAAATGCAATCGGCGTGGGACTAGCGGACTTTATCACACGCCGCTTGCGTGACGCCATTGATGAATCCAAGACACTGATCAACGTGCTAACGACTGCCGACATGGATCGCGCAAAGATTCCCGCGACTTTGGCGGACGACGAAGCGCTAATTAATCTCGTCGCTGGACGCTACGGCCAGCAGCGTTGGGCGTTTATTCCGAACACTTTGCACTTGGGAGAATTATTCGTATCGGACGACCTGCGCGAAGAAATCGGTGCCAATCCCATTTGTCGCGTCGAAAGCCAACCGGTCGAGTTGACGTTTAAGAACGGTCGCCACCAATTACAGTTCTCGATATCGTAAACGGCCTAGAGAACTCGCAAACTTCGTGACACCCCGGCATGACAAGGCACAATGCGCTTTGACCATCGGTCGAGCAATGTGTGTACAATGTTTGCAGTTCCCAATAAAAAAGTACCACAACGCTGGAGATAGCTATGTTCAATCGTCGAACTTTGTTGCATAACGCTGCCGCGATGGCAACGCTCCCGTTGCTAGGCACCGGCGTTGCCAAAGCCGTCGCGGCCAGCGACCGGATCAATCTTGGCTTTATCGGCGTAGGTACGATGGGACGTGGACACTTGGGCAGGTTCCTGGGCAATGCTCAGGTGCAAGTTGTTGCTGTGTGCGACGTCGTCAAAGAACGGCTCGACAGCGCCGTGGCAACTGTCGAGCAACGGTATGCTGATCAAACCAAGGCTGGGAAATACCAGGGAGTCAAGCAATACGGCGATTTTCGTTTATTACTGGCTCAGCCCGAATTGGATGCCGTAGTGATCGCGACTCCGGATCATTGGCACACGATTCCGTGTATTCTCGCCGCTCGCGCCGGCAAGCATATTTATTGCGAGAAACCGCTGACGCACAACATTGCCGAGGGACGCAAACTGGTCGGCGAAATTGCCAAAGCGAAGATCGCATTTCAGACCGGTAGTCAGCAACGCAGTGAATTCGGCGGCCATTTTCGACGAGCGGTCGAATACATTTGGAATGGACGCATCGGGCAAGTGAAGCGTGTACGCATTGGGGTTGGTGATCCTGCCAAGCCCTGCGACTTGCCAATAGAAGAAGTTCCCGCTGGTACCGATTGGGACATGTGGGTCGGCCCGGCTCCGATGCGAGGCTACAATGAAGTCCTCTGCCCTAAAGGAGTCCACAAACACTTTCCGCAATGGCGCCTATATCAGGAGTACGCAGGCGGCGGTTTAGCCGATATGGGCGCTCACCACTTTGATATTGCTCAGTGGGCTTTGAAAATGGATACATCCGCCCCAACGCGAATTATTCCGCCAAAAGAGCGTGGCGCACAAAGCGGCTTGACGTTCGTGTACGAAAACGGCATCGAGATGGTGCATAACGTATTCGAAGGTGACATCAAGGCGGACTGTGTATTCGAAGGAACCGAGGGCATGATTTTGGTCAGTCGTTCGGGTATCTCCAGTCGCCCAGAGAGCATCTTGCAGGCGTCGCTGGCCGATAGCGACCAGCGCGTCTTGCCGTCAAGCAATCATCACAAGAATTGGATCGACGCGATACTGACCGGTTCTCCCACCATTTGCCCCGCTGAAGTCGGACATCGCTCTGCAGCGATCTGCCACTTGGCGAACATCGGATATCGCTTGCGGCGCGAATTGAATTGGAATCCCGTTGAAGAACTATTCGCCAATGATGCCGAAGCAAACCAACAGCTTGCTCGCGAACCTCGCGACTTGTGGAAGATTTAGGATTTAACGCTTGGATACTTTGATGAGATCATTGCGATATTTGCCAATCGTGCTCGCATTTTGGGCGCAACGCGCCGAGGTATTCAGCTCGGAACGAATTGATATCGGTCCGCAAGTTCGTCAGTTTGTCAGCCGGTATTGTGTGGATTGTCATGCTGGCAGCGAACCAGCAGCAGCGCTGAATCTTTCCAATGACGAAATCTATTCATTGGCAGCCAATGCGGGCGATCAAAAGGAAACTGCGAGCCAACATCACTTAGAGAGTGCCAACAGTGGTCTATGGGAACGCGTCGTCCGCAAGCTGAGTTCGCGGCAAATGCCGCCAGTGGATTCACTGCGGCCTGGGCAGCAGGAATATGTAATCACACTGAAGACATTATGCCGGAGTCTCGATAACTTGGCGAACAAACTTCCCAAGCCTGGACGGACGGATTCGCTGCGCCGCATGACGCGCATCGAATATCAGAATGCGATCCGCGATTTACTCAACTTGGAGATCGATACAACAACCCTGCTGCCACCCGACGAATCAAGCCACGGATTCGATAACATCACTGTTGGCGATCTTTCACCGACCTTGCTGTCGCGTTACATCACTGCTGCACAAAAGATCAGTCGCCTAGCACTAGGAGCCTCAATTTCATCACCTGCCGGAGATACGATTCGCTTGCGTCCCGATTTGACGCAGGAGGAACACGTTCCGGGACTACCGTTGGGTACGCGCGGGGGAGCCCTGGTGCATTACACTTTTCCTAAGTCCGGTGAGTACGAAATTCAATTGCGTCTAACTCGCGACCGCAACGAAAATGTTGAGGGGCTGCGAAGTACCCATCAGTTGGAATTATTGCTTGATCGCCAACGCACCGAGTTGTTCACTATCAAGCCTCCTCAGGATGAAGACCACAGTCGCATCGATGCGCATTTGACCAAACGCATTCACGTTGCGGCTGGGCCGCACGACGTGGGCGTTACTTTCTTGAAGATGCCGTCGTTGCTGCAAGAAACCATGCGTCAACCGCTGGACGCGCATTTCAACATGCACCGCCATCCGCGGCTCTCTCCGGCCATTTTTCAAATTTCAATCACAGGCCCGTTTTCCACCTCGCTCGATAGCGAAACCCCCAGTCGTCAACGCATTCTCATCGCGCGGCCAGCATCGCCGGACGACGAACCGCGTTGTGCGCAGCAGATTCTGAGCAACCTGACCAAGCGCGCCTTTCGTCGTCCGGCTACCGACGATGATCTGGCCAAGCCGCTGACTTTTTATAACTCCACTCGAGCTTCAGGTGGTGGATTTGAAGCTGGGATCGAGGCAGCGCTGAGCGCGATTCTGGTCAGCCCACATTTTATTTTCCGATTTGAAAGCGATCCAGCCGACTCAAAACCAGGCCAGGCGTACCGGATCAGCGACCTGGAGCTTGCGTCCCGGTTGTCCTATTTTCTGTGGAGTAGTATCCCCGACGATGAATTGCTTGAACTTGCAATCCAAGGCCAACTAAGTCGGCCTGATGTTCTGCGCCAACAAGCTGAACGCATGCTCACGGATCGCCGGTCAGCGGCACTGGTCACTAATTTCGCGGACCAGTGGCTCTATTTGCGCAACCTCAATTCGATGACTCCCGATATGCGTTTGTTTCCCGACTTCGATGACAATTTGCGACAAGCGTTTCGCCGCGAGACGGAATTGTTTTTCGAGAGCATTGTTCGCGAAGATCGTAGCGTCCTCGATTTGCTACGATCCAATTACACGTTTCTCAACGAACGCTTGGCCAAGCACTACGATATTCCGCACGTTTACGGCAGCCGATTTCGCCGCGTTCATCTCGATCCCGGCGTGCCGCGCGGCGGACTATTGCGACACGGCAGCATTCTTGCCGTCACCTCCTATGCGACTCGCACGTCACCGGTCATTCGCGGACATTGGCTGTTGAAAAACTTTGTCGGAGCCCCGCCTCCTCCTCCTCCCGACGATGTACCGGCACTGGACGATAATCGAGTCTCCGCCACTTTGCCCATTCGCCAACGCCTGTCCAAACATCGCGCGAATCCGGCGTGTGCCAGTTGTCACAACTTGATGGACCCAATTGGCTTCGCGTTAGAAAATTTCGACGCCATCGGTCGCTGGCGCGAAGTCGAACACGGTGAAACAGTCGACTCGCAAGGCTCGCTGCCCGATGGCAGTCAATTTAGAGGCGTGGCCGGTTTAGAGGACGCGCTGCTCAAGCAACCAGAATGGTTCGTGGGAACGTTGAGCGAAAAACTGCTGACCTACGCGTTGGGTCGAGGTGTAGAGACTTTCGACGGGCCAGCCATTCGCAAGATCGTCGGCGATTCAGCCAACAACAACTACCGGTTCTCGGCGCTGGTGACAGGCATTGTTACCAGTACACCATTTCAGATGCGACAAACAAAGTAGAATAATTGTCACGTCCTGTCCCGTGATTATCTTTAATAGTTTGAACAACGGCACATTGACTAAATCATCTGCCAAGATGAAAACTACGTTCGGTTGTGCAGCCCAACCAACGCTTGCACCAAAAACGAAGATCAACGCACAGATCGCTAAGCATCGCTCGAGAAATAAGTGTCAGGTCCCTTTTGTGCGCAGCACCCGAAGGGCGAGTTTCTCGCAAAAGGTACCTGACACTTATTTCTCGGCTATTCCTAACTGTGAAATTTTCATCAGCTTCGGGTCTCCTTGGGTAGGGGAGGACACAAATTTATAATCGACTAGACAACACTCGACCGCTTCCGAGCAACACGCGGTTCATCACATCGTAGCGCCAGCTCAGTGACGATGCGGATATCAGCTACTTTCGCGGCTGCCAATGGTCTGGCTGAACGTTGTGTTTAGCAATTTGCATGCTACCGGACTTGGAATCCTGATAGACAAGGATTGCACCGATCTCAGGATGAGCTTCGCAGAATTCGGCGGACTTTTCTGGCCCTAACACAAACATTGCGGTTGCTAACGCATCGGCCGCCGTTCCGCTGTTGCAAATCACCGTGCTGCTCATCATGCCGTCGGCCGGTCGTCCAGTACGAGGATCGATAATATGGCTGTAACGCTTGCCTTCGAAATGGAAAAACTGCTTACCTGATCCGCTGGTCCCAAGCGCTGCGTTGTGCAACCGAATGGTCCCCAAAACTTCTTCAAAGCGCCAGGGATGCTTGAGCGCGACGATCCAACCTTGCTCTACATCGTGACTCTGTCGATTGCCGACCGCGACAATGGAACTGCGGCCACCGTGTAACATAAAGTCATAGGTCCCTGCCTGGACGAGAATTCTGGCAGCTATGTCCAGAGCATATCCTTTACCGATTCCACCTGGATTGATGTTGATTCCAGGCTTGGAATACAACACCCGATTGAGTTCATCAATGACAACATGTTGAGAACCCGAAGCTGCCAGAGCGTGGTCAATTTCCTGTGGTGAGGGGACGCGTCCATGCCTACGCGAAAAACCCCAAACTTCGGAAAGACTGCCGGCAGTGATGTCAAAGGCACCGTCGGTCATATCATGGATGGCTTGTGCGGCCCGAATCAGTTCAAGCGTGTTTGTCGAGACTGGAATTGGTCGCTGGGAAGCAAATCGATTGATGGTACTGAAATCGCTCGTGGGCAAATAAACGCTCAGCAAGCTCTCTAATCGAGCAACCGCATCCAACGCGACTCCCGCCTTTTCGACTCCGTGAGGATACTGTCCTCGATTTAACAAGACTTCAAACTCGCAGGCCATCGCAGTTCGCTCGATGCTCAGTAACAACGCATCGGCACCTCGTGCCGCACGTTGCGAAGCAGTCGAGCTCCGATCGGAGCCAGCATGTGACCAATCACCGAGCGACTCCAGCAATTCATTAAGCTCGGCCATGAGAATTCAACTTCCAGTCTCCTGGTATACACCTATCATTGCATCGGAGTCTGCTAGAGCTTGGAGCGCTGCGGATCGCTTCCTTTGGGAGAGTAAACTACCGGTTGGCTCGCATCGCGCTGGACATCTTTTTCCCACGATTCGTAGAGAGCCACGAGCCGCGCAAGCTCTTGCGGACGACTTTGCGCAAGATTATTGGACTCAATCCCGTTCGCGACCAAATCGTACAATTCCCATGGTGATTGCGGAGAAGTGCGGACGATTTTCCATCGGCCCGCTCGCAGTGCAGCGCTGCCGCGGAGTTTTGCGACAATGTACTGGTGTGGTGATTTGGCACCTTCGGCTAGGACAGGAAACGGATCGCGTCCGTCGAGCACACGTCCGTCGAGCACACGTCCGTCGCGTGCTTGGCCGTCAGCAGCTCGTAAGCACAGAGGCAATACATCGAGATGCGTCAGAACTTCATCGGTCACTGTCTGAGGCTTGATCTTACCAGGCCAGCGAAATATTGCTGGTACTCGAATGCCACCTTCGTACATACTGGGAGCGCCATCGCGAAACGGCGCATTTGACGCGGCGCCAAATCCGTGTGTAGGTCTTAGAATCGCGCCCATGTCGGAAATAAATATCACTAGAGTATTCTCCTGCAATCCCAATTGCTTGAGCGTGTCGAGCACTTTGCCAACGGCATCATCCATCGCGGTTACAACTGCGAAATACCGCCGTTTCTCATCGGGTTCATTGCCGGACCAACCGTACCTCTGCAAGTACTTTTCCGGAACTTGCCACTGCGGCTTTTCTCCCTTTGCAGTATTCACGGTGCTCACGTAATGCGGTGCGTTGAACGGCAAATAAGCGAAGAACGGTCGCTTGGCAGCGGATTGTCGCCGTAGAAAATCGCAAGTCGCATCGGCAAAGATTTCAGTGCTGTAGCCCTTTACTTCGCAACGCTCGACACCACGGAAAATATCGTACTCGCCGTGATAAGTGTGAGCGAAGTAGTGAATGTTGCCCGACCGGCATCCGAGAAACTCGTCAAAGCCGCGCTCAGTTGGCCTGCTTCCGGGTGCGAATCCGATATTCCACTTGCCAAAGCACCCACTGACATATCCGGCGGTATTTAGGTACTGTGGGATAATTCGTTCGCGATGAGGCAAACCCACGCCGTACCAGTTTTCGTCAGTTACCAATTGCTGTAGTAGTCCGTTCCGTTGTGGATGCCTTCCGGTTAGAATTGCGCCGCGCGATACGGTGCAAGTGGACGCGACTACATAAAAATCGGTACACTTCGCTCCGTCGCGAGCGAGCTGATCAATACGTGGAGTCTGAATGCCAAAATTGCCGTAACAACCAAGGTCTCCGTACCCAAGGTTATCGGCATACAAAAGCACAATATTGGTTGGCGCGGATTTGGTTGGACTCTTCTCCGCCGCTACGACAGTCTCGGCAACACAAAGTCTCGTCAAACTCAACACCGTCACGCACAAGTAAAGCAGAAATTTCATGGAACTGCCTGCGAAATATCATCAAGCTCAGTAAATCCCGTGACGCCAAAAAACATTTTCGTCATTGTAGCGTCATTGCCTTACGGTGTGGTTACACGCTCACTCGCGAGCTTCCAAGATATTGTCGCACCTGATCCGCGGAAGCTGAGCCGCGCCACAGCAAGTCGCGTTTGCTGCGTTGCAGCTCGTCAGTGCAAACATTATCATGGTTCTTCATCACGCGTTCGCAAAGTGCTTGAACGACCATTTCAACTTAGGTTGGTACTATGACAATCCGCAATTCCCGCCGTGTGTTTCTGAAGAATTCCGTTGTTGCAGGTAGCGTGATTTCGCTATCGGCGTTGAGTTGGTCGCGCGTCTATGGCGCCAACGGCCGCTTGCGAGTTGCTTCGGTCGGCGTCGGTGGCAAGGGCTGGTCCGATTTGAATGCGACCGCCAATACATCCAAAGTCCAAGTGGTTGCACTGTGTGATATAGATGAGTCCAAGGAACACATGGGCCGCGCCGCTGAGAAATTCGCAGACGCGAGACGCTATACCGATTGGCGCAAGTTATTCGAGGACGACCGGGATTTTGATGCGGTTATCGTGTCGACTCCCGATCACATGCATGCGCCGATTTCGTTGCCCGCGATGCAACTGGGCAAACATGTACAGTGCCAAAAGCCGCTCACGCACACCGTCTACGAAGCTCGCCAAATGCAATTGGCAGCTCGCAAACACAAAGTAGTTACGCAGATGGGCAACCAAATCCAATCCTACTCCGAATACCGTACGGCGGTGAGTTTGGTGCACAGTGGAGTTATTGGAAGAGTGCGAGAAGTTCATTCATGGCAGAGCGGAGCGATGGGATGGATTCTGGTCGATGATCGGCCTGCGGGCAGTGAACCTGTCCCATCCACAATCCACTGGGACCAATGGTTGGGAGTTGCCCCTACTCGTCCGTATATTCCCAAAATCTATCACGCGTTCAACTGGCGAGCATGGCGAGATTTCTCGAACGGGCAGTTGGGCGATTTCGGATGCCACATCCTGGACCCGGTATTCATGGCGCTGAAACTAACCGCTCCTACCAGCGTGCGCGCGGCAGCATCCGGCATGAACAACGAGATTTGGTACCGCCAATCGACCGTAGCCTATGAATTTCCAGGGACCGAATATACTGCGTCCAATACTATCCGAGTAACTTGGTACGATGGAGAGAAACACTTGCCGGCCCGAGATGTTTTAGGAATAGGGCAGTCAGTGAAACTGCCTGGTTCCGGTTCAATCCTGCTGGGCGAGAAGGGATCGATGATCATTCCCCACGTCGGAAAACCGATCTTATTGCCGGAAGAGAAATTCGCCGATTACAAGATTGAACCGGTGCCTGCTCGAGACCATTATGTCTCTTGGGCTCATGCTTGCCTGGGAGAGGACAAAACGACTTCGCATTTCGATTACTCCGGACCGCTGACAGAATCTGTCTTGCTCGGGACAATCGCGATTCGCCATCCTGAAACGTCACTCGCCTGGGACAGCGCAAGCATGAAACTGACCGGCGCTCCGACCGCTCAAGACATGCTCACTAAAAAGTATCGCGCTGGCTGGGAGCCGAATTGGCAGCGAGTGTGAATAGTAGTGTAGGGCAATTGTCCTCAATTGCTCAATAACTGTATTGCAATAGCTTATCACTCGTCATGCACGTAAAAAGTGCACAAGATTGCAAAAGCTCAATCTTCAATCGACAAGATTGTTCGCGCAGTGATTTATGGCGACGGCAGCGTGTGTCGAGAGATTCGATGCGATGGCTTTCTCGCGACGTGACACGAAAGGTTCGAGAGCGAAATGTAGTTAGGCGAGCGAAGAGGGAGACCTTGGTGTAGAAGAGGCTAACTAATACTACAGCGCGATTTGGTAGGATCGTCGCCTTTCGCTCCGCGAAAGGTTCCTTTTGCGGAGCAAAAGGCGACTATGTCGCGCGTTCGCAACTCGTGCTTGTGTGTCGCTGTAGGGTATTAGATCGTTCTTAGAAAGGCTCGATAAAGTACAAAGGCTCAGTAAAGAAAAAATACAAGGGTTCCGCGGTGCGCTATAAATATCCAACGAAGTTTGTTCTCAAATGGTAATCCGGCGCGCTCGGGCGACGATTGGCCAAGTCTCGGTGGCGATACCATTGTGCACTACCCAAGCTTCTTGGTGCAGCGCGATAGTTGGGCAAATGTGTCGCGGGATAGCGTAAAAGACTTGGCCTGGGGAATACTCAGTTGCTCGGTCAGTTCGCATTACTAAGTGCTCTTCGCTGTGCACGACCGGTTCTGCATCCTCCAGTCCGATCAAACTGACTCGCGGTGGCTGCATTTCCGAGGCCACCGCTTTGTGTCCTAGATCGAAGCACAACCGATCGCTCGCGGGGCGGCTGATCACTCGTGTGATCAGCAAAGCAGCATTGACAAACTGAAGATCAGGGCAAACTTTTGCCTGGCCAAAGTCCCAGAGCACTGTGGTTCCACAACCTACTTCGACGTCCTCATGACGCGAAAGAATCGGAAACGTCGGCGTGCCACTGGCAACAATCTTGGGCGCATGCAAACCGGCTGCAATGATTTTGTCTCGCAGTTTCCACACGGGGTCAAACGCCGATACAACGGCGCGTTCAAGTTCACCATGTTCTGGATGATGGAGATGTCCGTCATAGGCATGCAATCCCATCGCTTGTAATCCCTTGGTGCGCGTTATTGCTTGATACAGCTCGAAGGCTCGGTCGTCCGGGGCAATACCTGTCCGATGAAAACCGACATCCAAATCAACATACAATCGAAAAGTTATATCGCGATCTCGCGCGATTCGCGACAGTTCCTCTGCAGTTGCCAGATTGTCAACGATCGTCGAAAATTGTGCGGCAGGAAAAGTAGTTATTAACCGGGCTAGCCTTGAGCCATTGGGGCCCACGGGTTGATAGGCTAGCAGAATGTCCTGACCACCCGCGGCGGCCGTCATTTCAGCCTCGGCGATTGTCGAGACCTTAAATTTGCTAATGCCACACTTAATTTTGAGCGCGATTACTTGCGGCATCTTGTGAGTCTTCACGTGTGGCCGCAAGCGCTGTGCACCGCCAGCTAATCGAATCATGCGCTGCAGGTTCTCTTCGATGCGATCCGGGTATACAAGAATCGATGGCGAAGGAATTTCGGCAATATTGGCAATCGAATACCATTTGTCATCCACAGTCCAACCCTCTGGGCTACTCGAATCAGATTAATCGCTCGATCGACGCGGAAAGAGCCTCGATCAGTCGCTCTAGGCTACCCCGTGCGAGCACCGAGGCCTCCTCTTGGTACAGCCCCTTTCCAAAAGACGGCTCATCGGGAAGGTACCACACGGTGGAGCCGTTGACGAGCGTACCAATCACCAGAGTCAGTGACTCAAATCGCTGACGCAAAGTTGTTTGCAGCAAATTGTAGTGCTCGCCATCCAGTGGAATCCACACCGCGTCTCCCAATCTTATTAGGTTGGAACGAAACGTGATCGAACGAGCATCTGGCAAATGTTCCACGCGAGTCAAGCGGCGAGTTGCTCGTTCCGCCATCGCTCGTGCATCACGGGCCTTTCCCAAATCCCCGGCAGCAACGGACAAGCGTTCCTCCGCTTGCCAGCGAGTGAGTGCTTCGTCGAGCTCCTGCTTTCGCGGCAAATCTTCGCGAAACTCCAATTCGACTTCGCAGAGCTGCTGGCGCCAAATGCTGGATTGCATTTGGCGATCCTCTGACAACGGAATGGATTTCCACGTACCGATGGTCGCTCCCGACACCACGGCGCCTGCATATTTAAACGACGAATTGGCGGCCAGCATTCCTTCTAATGCGCCGAGCGCCGCGTAGCCAAGTTGCCGACCGTTTTGATCTGCTTGCGCAGTGTCACCGACAAATCCCATGCGTGGACCTACGTCTCCCGATGCTCCTTGAATAAAGAAGCATGGAGCGCGCGTCGCTGTTTCCACGACTTCGCGCATCGCGCCTACATAGTCGGGACTAATCTGTGTGTTATCCCATGCCAACGTAGTCGGATGACAAGCGTAATTGATGATCGTCCCTAGCAGTTGCCCACGCTCGTTCGAAATTCTACCGACCACAACCGTATCGTCGGCCGCTTTATCGGGATTGAATCCACACACAAAGCCTTGACGCTGCGGATCAAAATAATCGCGATTGGTTGCCAGCGAACAGCGACCGACTCCGTACGAAATCGTCGCGGCACCAAGATTGGCCAGCGATTGTTTGACCAACCCGCCGACAATGTCCGCACATCGTTCGAGGTAACCGGCAATCAAGTCACCGCCTGGTAATGACCCGCGCTCGATTCCCATGAGACCGGCACCGTGAGTGTGCGAAAAATAGACACTCAATCGACCGCGATCCACGTGCGATTGTCTAGCCACTCGATCGAGAAACTCGTTCATTTCGCGCGGCCAAAACAAACAGTGGTCCAGCGCCACACAGATCGCGATGTTGTCCGCACTTGCTGCCTCAGTACTTGGAGCCAGTGCCAACACTGTCGCGGTCAAAGGTCGATGGACGGCTGTCGAGCGATCGTGCAGCGCCGCGCCCCACATCCGATGATAAATGCCAACCGGTGGAGTAATGTCTCCTCGTGCGATCGCGGCGCGCAGTTGACTTTGCGGTTGTTCAACTTGTCCAGTCACAATATTTCCTCCGTCGGTTGCACTCAACCGCAATTTCGATAACCACTTGGTTCATGTTTTCAAGCGGTCGAACTGGGTTGGTTCGTTTCTTTTTCTGGCTGAGGTTTCGGCACTTTCCACAGCGACTGATCGAACACAGTTCCGCGCATGTTCAACAGCAACCAGCAACCTGCCGCCCCAGCGTAAATCGCCGCGAATAATGGGAGTACCGCGTTCCAACTGTTGCCACCAAAAAACTCGAGCAACTGCGGCGAAGACTCAACCCAATTCTTGAAATCTGGGATGAATCCCGCAAATGCCCCAGCTCCAAAATTACCCATCATATTCATAGTGCTGAACAGCGATGCGACATTGCGACCACCCATATCCATCGTCGCGGTATAAGCGCACGGACCCGCGATCGCGGCCAGGAATGCTCCTAGCGTAATCAACGTAATGATGGATGCGATGTTGGTGCAAAAGTAGGCCCCCAACACAAGCGACGCGCACATTGCGAGGCTAATGCTCGAAACTCCTTTGCGCGCCGCCGACAAACTGCCTGTCCAGCGATAAACGGAGTCGGAACAATAGCCTCCCATGGTGGAACCAACGACGGTCGCAATCAGAGGTAACATGGTCAAGTATCCGGAGCTGCCGATTGAGATATTCTTAGTTTCGGCCAAATAAGTTGGAAACCAAGTTGTGAAAAATGCGTACGCTCCAGCACGAAAAAATTGTTGGCCGCAAATGAACCAAGTTGCCGGGCTGAGGAACAGCCCCAACCACATCTGATACCCAGTGGGATTGGAGGAACCCACGTCTGCGTTGGCCCTGCCAGCAGCAATCAGCTCAGCTTCCGATGAATTAACCGACGAGTGTTCGCCAGGTCGCTCGCGAAACCAGAACCAAAAACCGATCGCCCACACGATGCCCGGCAGCGCCAGGATCGCCAAGATCGATCGCGCTGGCAAGTAATTCAGCATCCAGGCCGTCAACCCCACGCCGAGCGCTCCGCCGACCGACATCGCCGCCCCCAAGATTCCGCTGGCCATGGCACGACTGCCCGGCGGATTCCAAATAGCGATCGAACGCGTACTGGCGGGGAAGACGCCCGCCTGTGCGATACCATTGGCAATGCGACTGGCCATCACGACCACAAACGCGCCACTGACTCCCACCAGCGATGTGGCCACCGACCAAGCAGCCACAAACAACGGAATGCTCAAGCGTGAGCCAATGCGATCGCCCAACCAACCCATCGGAATTTGGGCAAACGCGTAAAAGACGAAAAAAGCACCAAGGATGTCCCCCATTTCCTCTTCGCTGATTCCCATTTCCGCTCGCAAAGGAATCTGCGCCGCACCGATACTATTGCGGCTCAAGTAAGCCAGAATTGCCGCTACAGCCAACCAAGCCGTCACCCAATGGCGAACATTCGTTGGTCGTGACTGGTTCGACAACACAATGACCTCTGAAGGAAAGGAGCAGTCTTGAATCAATTTCCGATCTACGCGAGCAGCAAGCAAAAATGCTGCAACCAAACTGCAAGGGGTGAACTGTTACTCGCACTCGCGACAGTTTGCGATCCTCCTAAGAATTCTAACCGATCCTACCCCATAGCATTGCACAATAGATCCCTACAAGATCGAGAAATCAACGCCCGCAATTAAAATAACCGATACTTGCCTTTCAGACGCCATCCGGTGAACATGTTCCCTGGCAACCAAGCCCAACAACCTACG